>NZ_JAAVJB010000017.1 GCF_012034385.1 Streptomyces spiramenti | reverse complement strand
CGTCCTGCTCCGCAGGAACGACGCACGGCCCTACGGGCCGTTACCCCGAATTGCTGCGCAATTCGGGACGCTATTCGCTACGCGAATAGCTGGTATTTCGCTCCGCGAAATACTTGAATTGCTCCGCAATTCACCACCTGTTTTGGGGTGGTGCGGAGTGACTAGTGGTCATGCGGCCGGTGGGCGGCGGGGGTTCAGGCGTGGCGGGCTACGAGGTGGGGGCTGGCGGTGCGTCATGCGTCTGACCTGTGTGAACTTTGGGTCCCGGCCCTACACTCGGCGGCGCGTCCGGGGTCCCGGGGCGTGATGCATCGCTGTCGAGATTACCCGAATCCAGGCAACACCCCCGGCCTTCAGCGTGATACACGGTGGGTCGCCTGCGACGGAATCCGGGCACCACCTTCGGGCGCGCAGCGTCCGGCGAGGCCGCCGCGTCGGGTGAATTCCGGGCTTTTCGCATTCCGTGGTGCCGAATCTCTCTTTGCATTACAGCGAGACGAGTGACCAATTCGCGAGCCAGGCCTACTCCTGATGCGGCGTCAATTGAATTCGGGCGGATGTCGCCGCTCGGTGCGGGCGGGAATTCCGGGGGCAGAACCAGTCGAGACCGGGAGGAAAGGAGAAGGCCGTGGCGCTGGGCGGGGGCGGCCGGTCGGCGGGCCGGTGGACCGGCGGACCCCTGCGGGCGTGTGAGGGCCTGTGAGGGGCCTCCGGGGCAGCGGTGCGGCCCGGCCCCGCCCCGAGGAGGGTGGCGGGCCGCTGCTGTGTGGTGGTGTCAGGTCAGGAGGCCCAGCCGACGGAGGAGACGAAGGTGTAGGCGTCGTAGCCGGAGTCGAGGTCCTGGATGACTCCTTCCCAGACGTCGGTCATGGCGTCCAGGTCGCCTGTGAGCCAGGCGTCGACGGCGGCTTCCCAGACACGGGGCCGGACGGTGGTGGAGCGGATGGAGAGGTGCCGGCGGTGCTTGAGCGGAACGCCGCTCTGGTCGACGGGGTCGATCTCGATCCGAGTCCCCCGCCCGCCGTTGGCGAGGCGCTGCTTGAGGTGGGAGGCGACCCGCTCGCGCCGCAGCGCCCAGTAGGCGGCGTCCAGGCGGGCCCGGTTCTTCGGGGACGGGGAACGCTTCCCCGCAGTCCACGCCGCGAGGGCCCGCCGGCTGATCCCGGCGTCCATGATGGCTTGGCGGCCGGCGGCAGACTTGGTGAGGTAGTTGAGCCGGGCGTTCACGCCTCGCCGGGAGTCCGGGGAGGAAGCGATGCCGGTGACCATGCGCTCGATCCCGGCACCGATCGCGTTGGCGCCGTGGACGCCGTCGGCGCCGAACGTGCCGAGGTCGACCCAGCGGGAGTCGTCGGCCATCAGCGGGCCTCCTCGGTGATGGTGGCGGTGTAGGTGGTGGGCTCACCGGTGCGCGGGTCCGTCTTGACCTTCATCTCCGACAGGCCGGTGCCCTGCTCGAACACGGCCTGCCAGTCACCGGCGACGTGCAGCTCGTCCGTACCCGCCATGGAGACGACGGTCAGACCTGCGGTGGCGGCCTTGTAGGCGCGGCCCCAGAGGTTCGCGAACGCCTGACTCCGGATGAGGTGGACCCAGTCCGGGCGGACGATCTCACGGTTGTGGGCGGACTCCCCGATCGTGGAGACGAACTTCGCGTACATCTGCTTGACGTAGGTGAGGGTGACGTCGTCCCCGGCAGCGATCGCATCAGCGCGTGCGT
Organism: Streptomyces spiramenti; assembly: GCF_012034385.1. Classification (GTDB taxonomy): domain Bacteria; phylum Actinomycetota; class Actinomycetes; order Streptomycetales; family Streptomycetaceae; genus Streptomyces; species Streptomyces spiramenti. The sequence goes on along the minus strand of NZ_JAAVJB010000017.1, from coordinate 41,140 downwards.
CGGCGAGGAGCTGCCGCAGGGAGTCGAGCATCGTCTCCGTGGAACCGGACGTCCACGACTCGTGGACGACCGGCGGGGCGGCGAACAGACGGTACTTCGGCCCGGCGAGCCGCAGCAGGAGCCGCATGGTCGGCTCCGTCACCCACAGCGGCCCGCCCTCCTCGCGGTCCCCGAGCGGGTTCGGCCCGGTGGGATGCCGCCAGACCGGAGGATCGATCAGGTACACCCCCGCCCGCTTCCGGTCGTGCTCCCCGCCCCGCGCGTGTTCGAGACGGCCGATCGGCAGGTGGGTCTTGAGCGCGCTGAGGTAGGCGGCGTTGACGTCCAGGGCGGTCACGGTCAGCTCGCCGTCGGGGGTGCGGCGCAGCCCGGGGCGGCGCCAGGACGGGCGGGCTTCCCAGATCAGGTCCGCCTCCCGCTTCGACGGCTTCGAGAAGATCGGCGGGAGCGCGGGGTAGGAGGTGTGCTCGTACCGGGCGCCCTTCCGGGACAGGGCGAACAGCGCCATGACGTCGGGGATCGCCCGCTTCGTCAGCGCGGCGGTCGCGGCGTCCGCGTCCCCGCCGGCGGCCTCCAGCTCGGCTTCCACGGCGGCCGCGATCCGGCCGCGCAGCCCGGTGCGGGTCTCCTCGGCTGTGGTGGTGCGGGTGCGGCGCTGCTCCTGGTGGCGGTGGTGCGCGGTGCGGGCGGCGCGGGCCTGCGGGGACTCCGGCACCGACGAGTGCGCGACGACCGGAGCGGCCTGCGCAGGAGCGGGGGCCTGCGGGGCGGCAGGGGCCGGGTAGCGGTCCGCGAGGCCACGCAACAGCCGGGTGTAGGTGGCGCGGTGCTCCCCGGCCGGGGTGGTCTCCCCCGCCTCCCACCGGCGCAACGTGTCGGAGGTGACGCCGACCGCGGCGGCGACCTGGGCACGGGAGAGGCCGCCGGCCTCCCGCAGCCGGAGCCGTTCGCCGGGTGGGGGCAGCGGGTCGGCCTGCCGGAGCAGGTTCTCGATCGGGTCGGTCATCGCTTGCCCTTCGCGCTCGGCTGGTCGGCGGGGATGGTCGTCTGCGTGCCGCCGACCGTCTCCGCGCGGCGGCGCTCCGGCAGACACGCCAGAGCGTGGTCGACCCCTCGCAGAAGATCCGCCGGGCCCATCTCGTAATGCGCGGCGAGGTAATGGAGATCGCGAATACTCCACCCCGCACCACCCTGTTTCCGAGTGACCTGCGTGCGGTCCCGGCCGATTCCCTTGGCGAGATCGGCCTGCGTTTCCCCCGTCGCGCGCAAAAGGGCCGCGACGGCATCCCGCAGCCCCCTTTCAGTGCTGGTCGTAGCAGCGCGACCACTCGAAGCATTAACCATGTGCATACAATACACCCTAGGTGCGTTCTGGGTACTTTTCGCAGGTGGTGGCAGTGCGCCCCGGGCCCCAGGCTCGGCGGGGGTGCGCTCCGGACCCCCGCCGGGCCCGATCCCGGCCCGCCCGGAACAGGCGGTGCTGTACAGGCATAATCGAACATATGATCTATGAAGCGACGACGGGGCCGATGCTGACGCCGCCTCCCCTGACCGGCGCCACGGAGCGGCCCGCCCGCGGGCCGCTGTCCGGGGTGCTGCCCGGCGGGCGGCTCCGGCCGGGAACCGCTGCGGCGGCGGACGGGGACGTGCCGCTGCTCCTGACCCTCGCCGCCGACGCGGTCGCCGTCGCCGGACGGGCCGGGCACGGAACGGTGGGGTGGGCGGCGGTCGGCATGCCCGAGCTCGGGGCGCTGGCAGCGCAGGACGCCGGACTGGAGCTGTCGACAGGGTTGTGGGTGGGCCCCGGCGGGTGGTGCCGGGGCCTGCGGGGGTCAGGTGGGGCAGCAGGGGGTGGGGGCGGGGGTGTTGGTGGTGTCGCTCTCACCGAGGGTGTCGGCGTCGGCCTTGACGACGTAGATCTCCCAGGGTTCCTTACCGGGGCCGTGGACCCAGACCTTGTCCTGGAGGGCATAGCAGCAGGTGATGTCGTTCTCTTCGAAGGTGGCGAGGCCGGCTTCGGTGAGTCGGGTGGTGGCGGCGGTGACGGTGTCGGTGGTGTCGACTTCGATGCCGAGGTGGTCGAGGTGGGTGTCGGTGGTGGGTTCGCCTTCGAGGAGGACGAGCTTGAGTGGGGGTTCGGTGAGGGCGAAGTTGGCGTAGCCGGGGCGGCGTTTGGCGGGTTCGGTGCCGAGGAGTTTGGAGTAGAAGGTGATGGAGGCTTCGAGGTCGGGGACGCGGAGCGCGAGTTGGATGCGGGACATGCTGAGCCTCCGGGCTGCTTGTATTGGTGTTTGTCGATGCAAGCTTGCGCCTTGTTTCGATGAACGTCAAGATAGAAGCATGTCGAAACAAGAGCTTCCGGTCGTGGGCCAGGACGTCGCGGAGTGCTGCCCCGCGCTGCTGGCCGCCCCACTGGACGAAGAGCAGGCCGAGGCCGTGGCGAAGGTGTTCAAGGCGCTGGGGGACCCGGTCAGGCTGCGGTTGCTGTCGATGATCGCCTCGCGGTCGGGCGGCGAGGTGTGCGTGTGCGACCTGACCCCCGCCTTCGACCTCTCCCAGCCGACGATCTCCCACCACCTGAAACTGCTGCGGCAGGCCGGGCTCATCGACTGCGAGCGCCGCGGGACCTGGGTCTACTACTGGCTGCTGCCGGAGGCGACTGACCGCTTGGCCCGCGTCCTGACCCGCCCGGCCGGCGCGCCGTCGGCCGACACCACCGAGGCCGCCCGGTGAGCGCGACCGGGACCGGCGTGCCGGGGCCGCGGGGAGCGTTGTCGTTCACCGACCGGTGGCTGGCGGTGTGGATCCTGGCGGCCATGGCAGCCGGCCTCGCCCTGGGCCGCGCGGTCCCCGGGCTCGGTGGGGCGCTGGCGCGGGTGACCGTCGCGGAGGTGTCCCTGCCGATCGCGCTGGGACTACTGGTGATGATGTACCCGCCGCTGGCCAAGGTCCGCTACGACCGGCTGGGCGCGGTCACCGGCGACCGTCGGCTGCTGGCGCTGTCCCTGGCGCTGAACTGGCTTCTCGGACCGGCGTTGATGTTCGCGCTGGCGTGGCTGTTCCTGCCCGACCTTCCCGAGTACCGCACCGGCCTGATCATCGTCGGACTCGCCCGCTGCATCGCCATGGTCATCATCTGGAACGACCTCGCCTGCGGGGACCGGGAGGCCGCCGCCGTTCTGGTCGCCCTCAACAGCCTCTTCCAGATCCTCGCCTTCGCAGCGCTGGGCTGGTTCTACCTCACCGTCCTACCCGGCTGGCTCGGACTGGAGCAGACCACCCTGGACGTCTCGGTGTGGGAGATCGCCCGCAGCGTCCTGATCTTCCTCGGCATCCCCCTGGCCGCCGGCTGGGCCAGCCGCCGACTGGGCGAACAGATCCGGGGCCGCGCCTGGTACGAGGAACGGTTCCTCCCCCGCATCAGCCCCTTCGCCCTGTACGGACTGCTGTTCACCATCGTGCTGCTCTTCGCCCTCCAGGGCGAGGCCATCACCTCCCGCCCCTTCGACGTCGCCCGTATCGCGCTGCCGCTCCTGGTCTACTTCGTCCTCATGTGGGCCGGAGCGATGGCCGCAGGACGCGCCGCCGGCCTGGACTACCCCCGGGCCACCACCCTCGCCTTCACCGCCGCAGGCAACAACTTCGAACTCGCCATCGCCGTCACCATCGCCACCTTCGGCGCCACCAGCGGACAAGCCCTGGCCGGCGTCGTCGGCCCCCTCATCGAGGTCCCCGTCCTCATCGCCCTGGTCTACCTCGCGCTCGCGCTGCGCCACCGCTTCCCACCCGCTGACGGCACCGGCCCCGCGCCGCCCTCACCCGCCACGGAGAACGCCCGTGTCTGACCGGTCCCCCGCAGCCCCGGCGTCCGTGCTGTTCGTCTGCGTCCACAACGCCGGCCGCTCCCAGATGGCCGCCGGGTTCCTCACCCACCTCGCCGGCGACCGCGTCGAGGTCCGCTCCGCCGGTTCCCTTCCCGGCCACCAGGTCAACCCCGTCGCGGTGGAGGCCATGCGCGAGGCCGGTATCGACATCTCCACCGCCACCCCGAAACTCCTCACCCCCGACACCGTCCGCGCCTCGGACTACGTCATCACCATGGGCTGCGGCGACGCCTGCCCGATCTTCCCCGGCAAGCGGTACCTCGACTGGCACCTGCTCGACCCCGCAGGAGCCGGCATCCAGGCCGTCCGCACCATCCGCGACCAGATCGAACACCACGTCCGACACCTCCTGGCCGAACTGCCCCTCCCCGCCACCGGCTGACGTCAACACCCCACCGCCCCCGCCGCGGGCCACCCCCGCCCAGGGCGGCCCGCAGCCATGCTCAAAGCGGCCTGGGCCGGCCCAGGGCGCCCGGCGTATCTCACGGCAGCCCAGCAGCCGAGCGAGGTAGCTGTAGGCCGCCAACCGCTCCACCGCCTCCTGCTCGTCCAGCTCATCACGGCTGTGGGTGGTCACGTTCCGCACCGTCGCGTTCAACCCGGTCGCCAGCCCGGCCAACGCCTTGGCCAAGGTCCCAAGCCTGTTTCGCATGCTCTTGACCGTCAAGGCGTCTCCGTGTCGCCGCTCGCCCTGGCGTCATCGACCATCGATCTGAGCCGGCCCCTGACGTCGGCCGCGATGGTCCGCACCTCCTGCGGCGCGAACAGGGCCTTCGGGGAGGACATCAACGACCAGTTCGAGATCGCGTCCACCACGCCGGCGCTCTCCACCCCGATCTTCGCGCCGGTGACCTCGACCGCACGCCCCGCGCCGCCGGCGGCCTCCGCCACATCCGACTCCTGCCGCCGCATCACCGCCGCTTACTGCCCGGGCTTCACCGACCCCGTCCGCAGGAGACCCCTCGAGGCGAGCATCGTGTATTCGACCTGACACCGAACACACCCTGCTTCATCGACCTGCGCCGGCACTACCGGAGCTCGTCTCCGCCGGCGGGTGGGAAGTGATCCGGGCGCCGTGCAGGTGCCAGGTACCGCCGTCTGCGCTCGCGCCGCGCATTCCGCTCAGTGTGCCGGGACCGGCCAGTGCGGGTAGCCGTGCGGTGTTCAGCGAGGAGAACGCGACCGTACGGGCGGGATCGAAGCCGGTGGAGTCACGCAGGCGGCGGGCGAGCTGTGCGAAGCCCAGCGGGGCGGCGGCGATCACCCAGGAGTCGGGGGTCTCGGCGGTGAGCCGTCGTGCCGGGCGCAGCCACGAGGCGGCCCTCTCGGGCCAGTGGACGACTGCCAGGACGTGGCCTCCGCGTGCCGTCCACGCGGTGTGGAATGCCTGGGCGGCCGTGCGGGAGGCGTCGTCGCGGCTGTGTCCGACAGTGACTGCTGCGGTCCGCTGTCCGGGAGGGCTCAGCAGGGTGAGGATCGCGGTGAGTTCGGCGTTCGTGGGGGGCTGGGGCAGGGGCAGCTCGTCCGTGTGGGCGGCGAGGTCGTCGTGGGTGATGAGGGGTGATCGCGAGGCTGTGTCGTGTTCGCTGAGAGGGTTCATCGGGCGGTGCTCCCTCGTTCGGCTCTCGGGCGGGTGCAAGGGGACGGCAGGCGCTCGGTGCCGGGCCGGGCCACGGCGGTGCTCTCACTGCGTCGGCCGTTGGTCGGACGCCCCAGTGGCCGTGGGCGGGAGGCCCGCAGCGGACAGGGCCGGTCCGGCCGCTCGTGCCGGTGGTCGTGGCGGTGTCCTCCGCTGTGGCAGGGTGTCGAGGTTGTGCTGACGCCTGCTCGGTCGGGGGTCATGCGGCGTCGTGGAAGACGAGACCGAGCGTGTGGCGGCGCCCGGATCGGACGGTGCTCACACCGTGCCGCATCGGTGCGTTGGACCAGCCGCGTTTGGTGGCGACCGGGCGGTCACGTGTGGTGAAGACCAGGCCGTGGCCTTGGGGGAGGGCGATCGCCGAGCCGCGGGACTGGGCCCGGGGGCGCTGTTCCGTCATCAAGAACTCTCCGCCGGTGAAGTCCGCGCCGGGGGTGTCGAGGCCGATGACGACCTGCAGGGGGAAGAGCATGTCGCCGAACACGTCGCGGTGCAGGGCGTTCCAGTCCCCGGGCCCGTAGCGCAGCAGGATCTGCGCGGATCTGTGCTGCCCTGCCGCATGGCACTTCTCCAGCCATTCGGCGAGGGTGTCGGGCCAGGGGGCGGGCTTGCCCAGTTTGGCTGCCCACTCCCGCGCGATGGGCAGTAGTCGGGGGTAGAAAGCGTCGCGCAGAGCCTGTACGACGTCGGGAAGGTCGTGGGTGAAGTAGCGGTACCGGCCGGAGCCGAACCGGTGGCGGGCCATGTCCACGGTGGTGCGGAAGTGGTGCTGGTGGTCGTAGAGGGCGGTGATGTCACGACACTCGGCGGGGGTGATCAGTTGTCCGGTCAAGGCGTGGCCGTGCGTGTCGAGTTCTGCTGTGAGTGCGGCCCAGTCGGTCTGTGCGACTGTCTCGGCGGGCGGGGTGGTCTCGGGCATGTCATGGGTTCCTTGGTCGGGTGAGGAGGGTCGCGCCACTCGGCCTCTTCCGGTACGGGGGCGCCGGAGTCAGGGTGGCCCGGTCCGGTGGGTGTCGTGGCGAGCGAGAGGTGCAGCGTGCGGCCCGGCCGCCTGCCGGGGCAGTCGGGTCGCACGTGCCGGAGGCGCAGCGATGCGGCGTCGACGGGGAGCGCTCTTGCTCCGTTGCCGGATGTCGTCCCGGGCGGGCCGGCCTGCTGCCGGGTGTGAGTCGCCGGTGGCGGTAGCCGGCCTGTCGCGGTGGTGGGGCAAGGGGTGGTGGCGGTGAGCTCGGTGAGGGTCGGAGAACTGAGCGGGCGGGTTGTCCGTCGTCCTTCGGTGGGAGTCCCGACCCACGAGGGCCCGCCGCGGGGGGCTGCGGGGAGCCGCCGTGAACTGACGGTGTGCTCGGGCGGGGAAACTCAGCGCGTGTTCGAGACCCCACGTCGGATCGGCTCGCGGCGCCGGATGCGGTCAGTTGCACGGCGGAGGGGCACCCTCATGCCGCGTTGTCTTCGGGTGTTCCTGACAACGCAGCAGATGGCCGTAGCCGGCGTCGCGGGCCCGGCGTGGGGTCTCACACACGCTCTCAGATGAGGGTCGGCTGCAGGGCGCCTTCGTGGGTGAGCAGGCGCACCTTGCGTTCGACGCCGCCGGCGTAGCCGCGCATCGAGCCGTCCGCACCGATGACGCGATGGCAGGGGCGCAGAAGCAGCAACGGGTTCGCGGCGATGGCGGCGCCGAGTGCTCTGACCTGCCCGCGCGGCAGCTCCAGTCGGGCGGCGAGGGCCCCGTACGTGGTCGTGGTGCCGTAGGGGATCTCTTCCAGCGCGTTCCAGATGCGTCGCTGGAAGTCGGTGCCGGCTGGGGTGACATGGATGTCGAACTGGGAGAGTTCGCCGGTGAAGTACCTCGCGAGCTGTCGGCTGATGGCGGTGAACGGCTCTGCGTTCCGCTGCCGTTCGGGGGGTTGGGCCGGGGCGTTGCTTTGTCCGGGCATGGACAGGGAGGTCAGGGCGAAGCTGTCGGTGCTCCCCTCGCCCAGGAGCAGCAGGTCGCCCAGTGGGCTGGGAATCGTCGTCCAGGCGGTCATCGTCGCCTCTCTGGGTACGGGCCGGTGCGGCGCCGTCCGGGATGTCCGGCTCAGGTCGCGTGGATCGTCCGAGGACGGGTGCGGGCCGATGCGGACTGCTGCCCGTGTGTCGCGGGCCTGGCGACCGGTCAGCGGGCGTTGTGGAAGATGAGGCCGAGCGTGTTGCGCTGTCCGGACGTCACGGTGTTGGTGCCGTGCCGCATGGGGTGGCGTCGGAAGCCGTTGTCACCGCGGGTCGGGCGGTGTCGCACGGGGAAGATCATGCCCTGGCCGCGTTCGGGCTTGACCACGATCGCACGGGACTGGGCGCGGGGCCGCTGCTCGACGAATACGTTCTCACCGCCGGTGAAGTCCGTGCCCGGTTGGTTGAGCATGATCGCGATCTGCAGCGGGAAAACGATGTCGCCGTAGATGTCCTGGTGCAGGCAGGCGTAGTCGCCGGGCCCGTAACGCAGGATCAGCGGAGTGGAGCGGCGCTGCCCGCGGTCCGCGCACTCGGCGAGCAGTTCCTCGAGGGAGGGTGGGAAGGTTCGCTCGTTCAGCTGGTCCGCCCACTGGTTGGCGATCCACGCCATCGGCGGGTAAAGCTGCTCGCGGAGAATCCGGATCAGCGGCACCGCGGCTGTGTCGGCGTAGTACTTGTAGGTGCCGCGGCCGAACTGGTGGCGCTGCATGACGACCGTGGAGCGGAACAGTTCGGGTTTGTCGAAGGTGTCGGTGATTTCCTGGCACTGCGCCTGCGAAAGCACTGGCGGCGTGAGGGCTACACCCTCGGCGTTCAGCTGGGCGTGCAGCTGGTTCCAGTCGAGTGCGTCGAGCCCGGGCAGGCCGTCCGTCGCTTGGACGTGCGGCACCGGGTAGGCCGGCGTCGTATCGGCGGGGAACAGGGTGCCGGCCTCGTGGGTGTGCTGGTTCATGAGGGTCTTTCGTGGTTCTGTGGTGCTGACACGCGCGGGGCGGGGCGGGACGAGTCGCCTGGCCGTCAACGATCGTCCCCGCGGCATCGACCGGATGCTGGCGGTTTTCGGACATCGCGCTTCCCTGATATGCGACGAGAGTGGAGCGTTTCGTTCACGCGGGCGGCCGGCTCGCAAAGGACGCGTTGAAGGCCGCGCCGGTAATGCGTCTGACCAGAGGTCATGCTTGTCCTTGTTGTGGCCGGACCGGCAACCGACAGTCTCGTGCGGACCGTTCGGTAAGGAATCGGGACCCCGGGGCGGCGGGTCATCCGTAGCGAGTTATGCCCGTGTGACGGCTGGGGGCGCCGTGGCCTGTGCAACACAGATGGTTCAGAGGCGTCCCGCCGCAGGATTTCACTGTGAACCGGTCAGGGTCTTGTATAGAGACACCGCGAGTCCGGCGTGAATCCCGTAGCCTGTTCGAGCCGGAAGAGGTGTGTGGCCAATGGGTTCCGAGGAGCTCATGGGTTCAGGGGGGGGTTCGGCCTGTTGGTCGATCGTCGCCGGGGCGTTCCCCCGGTGACTTCCGGTATTTCTTCGGTGGGTCTTGACGAGGTGTCGTTGGTGAAATGGCTGATCAGATTGTTCTGAGCATGCTGGGCGTAGCGTTCCGGGGCAACGGTCGGGTGCTTCGTCCGGGGTTGCCGACGTGCCGCGCCCTGTGCCGCGTAGCTGTACTGGCTGGTGAACTCCGACTGTTTTCTGGAAGGAACGTCTGATGGCTCATTCGACAGCTGTACTTCGGGGCGGTGGGGTCGCAGTCCCCAGCAGTCGGGCGACGCTTGCCGTCGTCGGGACGGGGCTGAGGGCCGAAGCCGCCGCGCCGGCGGCGCGTGAGGGCTCCCGGTGCGGTACTCCGGCGGCGGAGCGGGTGTCCTGATGGGGCACCAGGTCGACAGGTGTGGTCTCGCCGGGGCGGGCACGTCGGACACCGCGGCGGCCCTGGCCCGGGCCATCGGCCACTTACCGGCGAAGCAGCTGTCCGACGCGCCGGTGCTCATCGTCCAGGAGCGTGAACTGTTGGCGCGGTGCGAGGCGGCCCTGGAGAACCTGCGGATCGCTTACTGGGCTGCGGGCAAGGCGCTCCAGGTGGTGCGGGACGGAAAGCTCTACAGGGCGACGCACGGAACGTTCGAGGAGTACTGCCACGAGCTGTGGGACATCACACCGCAGTACGCGAACCAACTGATCAAGACCTGGAGGATTGCCGAGAGATTGTTCGATTCAGTGCGCACGGATTCGAACGGCTTGGAAACCGTGGTTTCCAAGAGGCTGGGCATTGCCCAGGCCAGGGAGTTGGTGTCCCTCACGGAGAAGCACGGCGTCGATGCGGCGGCGCTGCTCTATGTGGCACTGATCCGGGTGAAACGGCTGGGTGTCACGTCTGCCATGGTGAGGGGAGCGGTCCAGGCGCTCCCCCCGGAGGCGGTCGGGGAGAAGAGCGCCACCGAGGACGCGGTTCTGGCGTACCTGGCAGGCGTCGACGGGAACGTGCCGCTGTCCGTGACCAAGGACCCTTACCAGGGGCTGGCCCGGGTCGCGAAGAAGCTCAGCCCTGATGCGGTTCAGGCGGCGATGGCGCTCAACCCGGACGGCACGAGGCTGATGGTCCGCAAGCTGATCGAGGCGCTGTCCGTGTCGGCCGGGATAGAGGTGGAGATCAAGTCGTCGGCGGAGCCGGTGACGGTCTGACGGCTCGGGAGCACGAGAAGCGGCGCTTGCTGCCCGGTGATCCTCCGGGTGGTGGGGGCCGCTTTCCGTTCTGCGAGGGGGTGGCAGCCGTCCGGGGCGCCGGGGTCCCGCAGCGGTGCCCGGGTGAGGACTCGCAGCCCCCGCGGCGTGAGCGGTGCCCCGACGCGGCGTCGCCCGTGTCCGCCCGGGGCGCGGTGATTGCGGAGCGCGAGTCCTGTGGTGCGAAGGGCCCTCGGCAGGCGCTGGTCGTTCGGGATCGCACCCCCGGCTCTTGGGGGTGAGGCGTTGGTGGTCGGGTGGTTGCGGACGAGCGCGAGGGCCGCCACGGCGCGCCGCCGGGGTGCGGTTGGGGGGCCGCCGGTCGGGGCGCCGCAGCAGGTAGCTGCATCGTGGTCGGCGGAGCAGCAGCTGCGGCGCCGGTGCACGGGAGCTTTTCGAGGGGGTAGTTGCTGCGCGCCCTTCTCGCGCCGGCGGGCGCGGGCAGATGGTGAGCACGGCGTGGGGTCGTGGTACGGGTCCGGCCGCTTCCCGTCCGCCCTGGGGCGGTCAGGGCGTACTCCCGCCCTGTCACGCGCACCGGGGTCGTCGGCTGACGCGGGGTCCGGGCGTGGGTGGGGCCTCCGCAGGGGCGTTCGCGTCGGCGCCGAGGCGCTCGCGTGTCTCCAGCGCGAGGAGGTACTTCTTGGCGTCCACGCCGCCGGCGTATCCGGTGAGTGCTCCGGTCGATCCCACGATGCGGTGGCAGGGCAGAACCACGCACAGCGGGTTCGCCCCGAGCGCGGCGCCCACCGCTCGGGCGGCACGCGGACGGTCGAGCGCGCGGGCCAGCGCACCGTAGGTCGCTGTGCTCCCGTACGGTACGAGCGCGTCCAGTCTCGAGACGGTCCGCCGGCTGAAGGGAGTGGCCAGGCGCAGATCGACCGGGACGGTGAAGGAGCGGATCCTGCCTTGGAGGTACGCGTCCAACTGGGCGGAGGTCGTCTCGAGGACGGCTCGGCGCTCGGGATCGTCGACTTCACGCAGGCCTGAGCGTGCAAGACGGCCGCGTACCTCGTCCAGCGGCTGGAAACCGCAGTAGATCAGTGCGTCCGCGGTGGCGGCGAGGTTCAGGTCGCCGAGAGGCGTCGGGACGCGCGCGAGCGAGACGGCTGTCGTGTCGTCCCGTCCGGCGGTGGGGGTGCCGTTACTGGGCATGGGATGGCTCCGTACGTCGAGGGCGGGAGGGGACGGCCAGATCCGGTCGCTGCGGTCAGGCAGCGGCCGGGCGGCAGCTCTTGCAGGCGCGGTAGCCCGCGCGGCGGGCGTCGCCGGGGGTGCGGAAGGGAACGCGGCGCGCCGGGGTGATTCTGCGAGCGTGGGCGCAGGTGGGGTGGCAGTAGATGCGGGTGGTGGTGCTGCCGAGGAGCGTGGCGTCACCCTGCGCCCACTGCCGCACCGCGGCCGGGTCCATGCCTTCCGCGTGGCGCAGTGCGTCCCCTGTCTCGTGCGGGTATGCGGCGTCGCACGGGGCGCCGTTGTCGTCGGTGGCGCGGTGGCACGGGACCAGGACGGTCACGGGGTTGTGCGCGAGGACACCGATCACCGCCTCCGCTCGCATCTGCTGCGCGGCTTCCCGGGCGATCCAGGAGGCCGGACGCAGCTGGCCGGGGGGGATGGCGCGTACCGCCTCCAGCACGGCGCGTTCGGCCGCGGGGAGCGTCGAGAGGTCGATCGGCAGGTGCCGGGAGCGGCCGGTCCGCAGCGCGGGCCGCAGGCCGGCCAGTGGCTTTTCGGTGGGGATCGCGGAGCGGCCGACGCGTCGGCGGTGCAGTTCCTCGAACCGCTCCGCCGTCACGGGCCTCTGCCCCTGCCTGGAATCGGACTCCAGTACGGACATCGTGATCGCGTGCGAATTGAATGCCACGTACAGTCCGCCGGCCGCGGTCTCCAGCCGCACGTACGTGTCGTAGCGGGTGTGCGGAATGCCCGTACGCCGCAGGACGCGCAGGGCGAAGTGCTCCGCGGTGGTCGCTCCTCCCTGGCCCAGCTCTGCCAGTCGGGATTCCAGGGGGCCGGGCGACCGGGATGTCTGCTCACCGTCCGGTTTCACATCGCCACCTTCTTCCGCTCCGCCTCGTGCGGTCCGAGCAGTCGCCGCAGATGGCCGAGACCGCGGGACACCTGCGCCTTGGCCGTGCCCACCGGGCAGTCCTGTACCTCGGCCAATTCGGCGTAGCTCAGGCCCACCACATGCCGCAGCACCACCGGCACCCGGTACAGCTCCGGCAGCTGCGACAGCGCCGCGACGAGCCGGTGGCGGTCCTCGACCGCGGTGGCCCGTTCCTCGGGGCCCGGCCTCGCGTCGCTCCACATGTCTTCCGCGTCCTCCACCCGCATGGCCGACACCGGGCGTCGCACGCTGGTGCGCACGTGGTTGCGCCAGACGTTGGCTGCAATCGTCAGCAACCATGCGCGGGGCCGCAGGGCCCGACGACGGTCACCGGAGTAGCCCCGCAGCGCGGTGTAGGCACGCAAGAACGTTTCCTGACCCAGGTCGTCCGCCTCCGCGGCGGAGCCCGCCACACGCAGCAGGAAGGCGTGAACGCCGCGCGCGTGGACCCGGACCAGCTCTGTGAAACCGTCGTCCAGGTCCGCCGCGAGTAACTCGGTCAGCTGCTCCGTCTCGTCGTCCATCATCGGGGAAACACCGTCTCGATGCATCGGGTTGCAGGGGTGCGCGGTCGGGGCGGTGCGCGGGGTCTACTTCGTCCGGGCGGTGGCCGCAGGCACGTCGAGCACGGGATCGCCCGACTTGATGGCCTCGTAGAGGAACTGCAGGCGCGGCGTGGGTTCGATGCCCAGGGTGTCCCGCAGCACACGCCCCAGCGTGTGGTGGACGGTGAGCGCGCGGCGACGCTCGCCCGATCGGTGCAGCGCGAGCATGTACTGGGCGTGGATGTTCTCGTGGGTGGGGAGCTGCACGGCCAGGGCGGCGAGTTCGTCCAGAAGCTCTCGGTGCCTGCCGATCCGCAGGTCCGCTTCGATGCGGCGTTCGAGCACGCCTTTGCGTGTCTCCTCCAGCTCGACCAGGTGGGCCCTGCTGAGGGGGCCTGTCTGCACGTCTGCGAGGGCGGGGCCACGCCACAGGGCCAGGGCTGCGGCGAAATACTCGGAGGCCTGCTGAAAGCGGCCGGCCGCTGCGGCTTCCTGGCCGAGCCGGTCCATGCGCTCGAAGCGGAAGCGGTCGAAGGAGGGAGGAGCCACCTTCAGCTGGTAGCCGTGGTTCTGGGTGACGAGGGTCTGGTCGTGGACGTCCGCTGCGGTGCAGCGAAGAGCCTGCCGTATGTGGAGCACGTACGTCTGCAGGGTGGACATCGAGCTCTTGGGAGGGTGGGAGTCCCATAACTCCTTGATACATTCACTCGCGCGTACCATCTGGTTCGCGTTGAGCATCAGGAAGGCGAGCAGTTGGCGCGGTTTCGGGGCACTCGGAGTCAGGTCGGTTTCATTTTTCAGCAGCAATAAGGGGCCCAGTACACCCATTTCCATTGCCTCCTCCGTATCCTTCGGAAAGATTCCGGTTCCACCGAAGTCGACATTAACCTCGATCCGCGGCCACGGCTCGGCTTTCGTGATTTGATTGGCCTGCCTCGGCTTGTTCCCGTGGTTGTGGCCGGAGTCGTGGCGTCCAGTGGGCGAGCTTCCGTTGCGGGGAGATCGACTGGTGCGGCCCGTCGCGCGGTAGCCCCGGATGCGGTCGGATGGCGACGAGAAGGTAACTGGAGAGGCCGCTCCGGTGGCGCGGTGGACGGAATCGCCGGGGCGAATTCCACCAGGCGGCTCCCTTGGCGAGCGACCCGAAGTCACGTGACCGCACCGGTGGCGGCCACACTTTTCACCGCATCGAATCCGCGCCGCGAACGCGACGGCCCGACGCAGGTCGGGGCCGTCCCTGCCGAGCTGCTGTCATCGGGGCGCCGCAAGCCCGGGGTCCGGTCTTACGGAAGAAGCCGTGACCGACCGATTTGAATCGATTCAGCGCTGGCCTGGTCCGCCCCTCCCCCATGAATCACCGCGGCAGTTCTTCGGCGACACAGGCGAGGCGTAATGAGCCTCTTCGCAACGCGGAGGGTTGTCGCAGGCGGCTCGGGCCGCTGCGACGCTTGCCCCGGAATCCCGAATGCCCACCCGCTCCCGCGGGGCGTTCCAGGGTCCCGGGGCGCGTGTTCGCGACTCCGTCGGGGCGCTCCTGGCAGACGGGTCTCCCCGTCCTTGGTTCGTCGTGCCGGCGTGCCGTGGCCATGTGCGCCGGCCCACGGCTGACACCGAGTCACACCTGTGGGATGCGGGGTGGCCGCCTGTCCGGGTGTGGTCGCGGAAACGGGGGTTTCGTCCACGAAGGAGGTGGCCCTCTTGTGCCCGAGGCGAGCCGGTGGCCGTGGGGTCGGTGGAACGTCGTTTCTCGTGACGTCAGCCGGCAGGCAGGCTTCTCGAGCTCCGGAGGGCGCGATGGATGTCCAGGGCCGCGGTGGATCGGTTGAGAGTGATGTAGTGCAGCCCGGGGGCGCCTTCGTCGAGCAGCCGCTCCGCCATGGCTGTGGCGTGTTCGACTCCGATGCGGTACGCGGCGGACGGGTCGTCCTGGGCGGCCTGCAACCGGTGGGCCAGGTCGTCGGGGAAGGTGGCGCCGCTCAGCCGGGCGAACCGGCTGATCTGGCGTACGTCGGTGGCAGGCATGATCTCCGGGATGACGGGGGTGTCGCAGCCCGCGGCCGCGACCCGGTCGCGCAGCCTGAGATACAGCTCGGCGTCGAAGAACATCTGGGTGATGGCGTAGTCCGCGCCTGCCCGGCACTTCTCCACGAAGTGCCGGGTGTCGCTCTCCCAGTCGCCGGAGCGGGGGTGGCGCTCGGGGAAGGCGGCCACGCCCACGCTGAAGTCACCTGTTTCCTTGACCAGTGAGACGAGTTCGCAGGCGTGACGGAAGCCCTGGGGGTGTGGGGTCCAGGGGCCGTTCGGGTCTCCGGGCGGATCGCCGCGCAGTACGAGAACATCATGTATGCCGGAGTTCGCGTACTGCCCGATCAGGTTCCGCAATTCTGCGACCGAGTGGCCGACGGCGGTGAGGTGGGCGACGGGGCGCAGCGTCGTCTCGGTGGCCAGGCGCTCGACGGCGGTGATCGTGCGGTCGCGCGAGGACCCCCCGGCTCCGTAGGTCACCGAGACGAAGGTCGGGGAGACGGCCTCGACGCGGCGGACTGCCTCCCAGAGCGCGCGTTCGCCGGCAGCGGTCCGGGGAGGGAAGAATTCGAAGGAGTACGAGCGTTCGCCCCTGCCGAGGAGGTCGGGGAGGTGGCTGCGCCGGGGTGGTGACCACATGTCGGTGTCTCTCCGTGGGCGGGGGTGGGGGTCGCTCGGGGCCGTGCGGGGTCAGCCGGTCAGGCGTGGTGCGATCTCCAGCGCGGCTGCCGTTCCGTACGTGTTCTCGATCCGGTGGAGTAGGTCGTCCTTGCGGAGTGTGTGTTCCTGCGTGCCCACCGATTCGAGGACCGCGGTGGCCATCGCGCAGCCGAGCTGGGCGGCGCGCTCGTGCGGCCAGTTCCAGGCCGCACCGGCCAGGAAGCCGGCGCGGAAGGAGTCGCCGGCGCCGGTCGGGTCGGCGGGCTCGGCAGTGGGGACTGCGGGGATCCGCAGGTCCGGCCGGCCCGCGCGTGCGACGGTGACGCCGTTCGCGCCGAGAGTGGTGATCCAGGTGCCGACCCGTTGGAGGACGTCGTGGTGGGACCAGCCGCTGCGTTTCTGGAGCAGTGCGGCCTCGTACTCGTTGGTGAAGAGGAAGCGGGCGCCCTCCACGAGCTCGCAGGTCTGCTTGCTGTTCAGGCGGGCGAGTTGCTGGGAGGGATCGGCGGCGAAGTCGAGCCCGAGTCGGCGGCACTCCTCGGTGTGGCGGCGCATCGCCTCGGGGTCGTTCGGCGCGATCACCACCAGGTCGATCCCTTCGACCTGGCGGGCGGTGGAGACGAGGCTGATCTCCCGGGCCTCGGCCATCGCCCCGGAGTAGAAGGTGGCGATCTGGTTGTGGTCGGCGTCCGTGGTGCATACGAAGCGCGCGGTGTGGAGCGATGCGCTGACCCGCACCAGTGCGGTGTCCACTCCGTTGTCGTGAAGCCAGTCCCGGTAGTCGGCGAAGTCGGTGCCGACGGCGCCGGCGAGCAAGGGGTCGAGCCCCAGCCGGCCGAGTCCGATGGCGATGTTGGCGGCGGCTCCTCCTCTGCGGATCTCCGACGAGTCGGCGAGAAAGGACAGCGAGATGCGGTCCAGCCGGTCGGCGATCAGATGGTCGGCGAATCGTCCGGGGAAGACCATCAGCTGGTCGATGGCGATGGAACCGGTCACGGCGATGCGCACGGCGGTTTCTCCTTCGCGGTACGGGGCGGCGAGGCGCCCAGGGCGTTTCGGCCGGGGGTTCCCGTGCGTCCACGCGGTCCGTGCTTTCCCGGGCGACGTCCGGGGGGCGGTCGAGGCGCCGAGGCCGGCGGCTTGGAGGTGGCACGGGTGGAGGGGGTGGGGGCCGCTCGCGGCGCAGGGCGGGGCGTTGCCGGTTGCCGCGGTGCGCGGGGCCGCCGGGCGGTCGCCGTGGTCGGCCCGGGAGGGTGAGCGGTGCGCGGGGTCGAATCGGCGGTGTGTGCGGTGGTCGGGTGGTTCTTGTCCACCGGACGCCGGGGCGTCTCGTAGTCGCGGAGCTGCGGGAGTTCGGTGTGCACGAGTCGATCGGCGCCGGAGTGTCGGCCGGCCCGGCGGCGTCGTAGCCCCGGGGAGGGGCGTGCGTGCGCGGCGGGGGGGTGCAGCAGCCGGGGGGCTTGGCCGGTGGGCCGTGTGCAGGCGTCTCGGGTGTGCCGGGCAGAGGAGGGGTGACGTTGCGGCGCGTCACCTCCCCGGGTCGTGCGGGCGTGGCTGGACGTCTGGTTCGGTGGGGCGCTCCAGCATCCGGTCGACCAGTGTGCCGGCCGCTCCGGTGTAGCCGGCCGGGTCCAGCAGGGCCGACAGCTCCTCGCTGCCCAGGTGTGCGGCGACGGCGGGGATGTCGGCGAGGACCGCGGCGAGTGGGCGGCCGGTGCGCCGGGCGGTCGAGGAGGTCTCCGCCAAGAGGTCCTGGGCGCGGGTGCGGCCCAGTCCGGAGGCCAGCACGGCGGCGATGCGTTCGGACACCAGTTGGCTGCCGGTCAACTTCAGGTTTGTGCGCATGCGTTCGGGGTTGACGAGGAGCCCTTCGGTGAGCTCGGCGGCGGTGTGGGCCGCGCCGCCGGTCAACCGTAGGCATTCGCGCAGCAGTTGCCACTCCGCGTGCCAGACGCCCGCGGAGCGTTCGTCCTCGGCGAGCATGCATTGGGTCAGTCCGGTTGTCAGCAGCGGGACTTGCAGGGCGGCGCTGCGGATCAGGGTGGTGAGTACAGGATTGCGTTTGTGCGGCATGGCCGAGGAGCGGCCTCGGCCGGCGGCGGCTGGTTCGCCGACTTCGCCGACTTCGGTGCGGAGCATGGACTGCACGTCGACGGCGATCTTCCCGAGTGCGCCGGTGGTGAGGGCGAAGGCAGCGGCCAGGTCGGCGATCGGTGTCCGTAGGGAGTGCCAGGGCGTCCTCTGCGGTGCCAGCCCGGTCTCCGCGGCGAACGCGGTGTTGAGGTCGCTGAGGTACGTGCCGTGGTCGGCTCTGGTGGGCGCGCGGTCCGCTGCCGCGATCGCCGCGTACTCGAGGTAGCCGGCTGCCGTGCCCGCCGCGCCGCCCAGGGAGACGCACAGTCCGCTCTCCAGTACCCGCTCCACTCGGTCGGCCGCGTCCAGGACCAGGTCGCGCCAGCCGGCGGCCTTGAGGCCGAAGGTGGTGGGTACGGCGTGCAGGGTCAGGGTCCGGGCGGCCATGGGAGTGTCTCGGTGGTCGGCGGCAAGCGTGTACAGCGCGGCGGCGGTACGCCGCAGGTCGGTCAGGAGCAGGCGGGCCACGCGGGCGGACACGAGCATCGCGGCGGTGTCGAAGACGTCCTGGCTGGTCGAACCGCGGTGCACGTATGCGGCTGCGGTGGGTTCGGCGCGCGCCACCAGGCGGGTGAGTTCGCGTACCAGGGCCACGACGGGGTTCGCCGCCTCGCGTGCCGCCAGCGCCAGTGCACGTAGGTCGAACAGTTCGGCGCGGGCCGTCTCGGTGATGGTGGCCGCGGCGGCGGGCGGCACGGTGCCGAGCGATGCCTGGGCACGGGCCAGGGCTGCTTCGGCGTCGAGCATGGCCTGCAGCCATGCGCGGTCGTCGACTGCGGCTTCGGCGGGGGTGCCGGCGCGGATCGGGGAGAGCAGTCCGGCGTCCGGTCCGGGCTGTGCGGGCGTCGTCATGCCATCGCCTCGGAGAATCCGCTGTCCTCCGTGGCCCGTAGGTCTGTCACCGCGGCGGCGGGTTCCAGGCGCAGCACTGTCCGGGCGAGGGCGTCGGAGTCGCCCAGGGTCACCGAGTCGACGCCCGGCCGGATACCGGCCGCGGTGGCCCAGTGGACGGCTTCGGTGGGCACGCCGTAGGCGAACCGGCGCGGGTGGGGCCGTCCGGCGGCGTCGATTACGCGGTAGGGCCGCTCGGTGACGGCCAGGCCGCCTGTCTCGTAGCTCGTGCCGCAGTCGCCGGCGATACGGTAGGAACGTGCCTGGCCGGTGGCCAGCAGGTAGGTCAGCAGCGGATCGGCGGCCCGCCGTACGTCCGGTTCGGGCAGTCGGGCCTCGATGAGCACGGAGGCGTGTACCGGTGGCCCGCCCACTCGGTCGGATGTTGCGACGAAGGCCGCTCGGCCTGCGGTGTCGATGTGCACGTTCATTCCCGGTCCCAGTACTTCCAGGACGCCGGCTTCCATCAGTGCGGCCATCTCTTCGATGCGTGAGACCGGTGGGCCGATCGACAGGAAGGCGTTGAGCGGTGTGTACCAGCCTTGCAGGTCGTCGCGGTAGGAGTTGCCCTCGATGCGGCCGTGGTCCACTGCGAGCCGTACCTCGTTGCGCACGTCCCGCAGTACGTCGAGGGCGGCTTTCAGCGGGCCGTTGACGTTGCCCGAGCGGGCTTGGGCGACGTCCTGTTCCAGATGCGCGAGGAGCCAGTCGCGGAAGTCGTCCCGGTGGGCGAACACTCGGCTGCCGTAGGGGCGGGAGATCTCTTCCCAGTTCCATCGTTCGCCGGGGGTGAGGGCGTACTCGTCGAGCAGGTCCTGTTCGGCTGTGCCGGCGGGTGCCGCCAGGTAGCGCTCGGTGAAGTCCTGGAGAGCGGGGTGGTCGACCCGCGCCTTCAGAAGGGCGGTGTAGTACACGCTCTCGACCTCCTTGGCGATCAGCGGCCACAGGTCCCTTCCGAAGTGGAGGCGCTCGCCGTTCGGGGAGTTCCGGTGGAGGCGCTCGATCGTCTCCTGGGTGAGGAGGGCCGGAAGGTGGCGGCCGTGCGGGCCCTTCTCGTTCTCGCCGCGTGCGTGGTAGGGGATACCGCGGCGGGAGCCTGCGTACAGTCGCGGTTCGCGGGTCGAGGGCCTGTAGACCAGGCGGTCGCCGGAGCGTTCGAAGCGTCCGCCCCGTCCGAGGGTGAGGAGAGCCATGTGGTCGAAGAAGTTCAGTCCGAGTCCGCGCAGCAGGACGGCTTCGCCGGGGCGGACTGCGGAGAGGTCCACGTCGGCGGGGTTGGCCGGGAGGATGTGGAGAAGGCCGTGAGCGTTCGCTTCGCGGGTCAGTCGCTCCTCGTCGGGTGAGGTCCTGGCGGGCACGTGGCCCTGGGCGAGGATGACGGCGTCCAGGCCGGTGATCCGGGTGCCGTTCGTGAGGGTGAGGGTCTGTTCTCCGGTGAGTGGGTCGTCGTCGAGCGCGATGGCGTGGGAGCGGTGTTCCACGAGGTGGATGTGGGTGGGGGCCGTGGCTGCCGCGCGGTCGAATGCCTCTTCGAGGTAGCGGCCGTAAAGGGCCCGGCTGGGGTAGGAGTCCGGGCCGAGTGAGGCCGCTTCGGTGAGGAAGGCGCGCTCGTGGCCGGAGGGGTTCGGCCGTGTGCTGCTTTCTTCGGAGAGGGACACGGCCCATTCGTGGAGGCTGGGGCCGGTCTCGACGGGGCCGTGCATCGTCACGCTGGCGTCGGTGTAGACGGTGACCTGCGAGGCCACCGTGTTCATCAGCAGCTGGGGCGGCTGGTCGGTTCGCCAGACCCGGCCCGCCCCGGGGCGGGCGCTGTCCACGACATGGACGGTCACTGCCGCGCGGGAGGGTTCTTTCCGTTCGTTGGCGCAGATCCGCTCCAGTACGGACAGGCCCCGGGGACCGGCCCCGACGATGCAGACTGTGAGGTCCCCGCTGCTCATCTGGGTTCTCCGTTACGTCTCGAAGGGGGGGCACAGCCGTCGTCCAGGTCCTGTGCGGTCGTGGGCGCACCGGCCTGCGGCGGTCTGCGGCAGGGGCCGCGCGGGCCGTCCTGCTCGTGCGGGGCGCCTCGGGGGGCGTCGCGTCGGGCGTCGCGGTTGCGCGCGGATGTGTCGGACCGTCCCTCAGGTCGGTGCGGCGACCAGAAGGCTGGTCTCCAGTGCGAGGGGGTGCGTGGACTCCAGGTGGAACCCGGCCTTGTGGAGTACGGCCTCGTACTGCGGGCCGGTTCGTTCGCGGCCGCCGGCGGCCATGAGCAGGTGGAGGTCCCACAGCAGCGGCAGTAGGTGCGAGCCGTCCTCGGTGATGACGCGTTCCAGGATCAGCAGGCGGGAGGTGTCGGGGGTGGCCCGGCGGACCGTGGTGAGCAACTGCACGCAGCGTTCGTCGTCCCAGTCCTGGAGGACTCGGGAGAGCAGATACGCGTCGGCGCCGCCGGGTACCTCGCGAAAGATGTCGCCGCCCCGCGTCTCGTAGCGGTCGGGGTCGGCTGCGGTGGCGAGGTGGCGTCCGGCGGTCGGCAGCATGTGCGGTTGGTCGAAGAGGACGCCGTACACGTGGGGGTGTGCCCGCAGGATGGTCGCGAGGAGCGCGCCGCTGCCCCCTGCAACGTCCACGACGGTGCGCAGCCGGCTGAAGTCGAAGGCGTCGAGGACGTCGGGGAAGAACACGTTGCCCGCGTTCATGGCCCGTTGGAACTTCGGGCCTGCGTCCGGCTGTGTGCGCAGGTAGGCGTGCAGGGTGGTGCCGAAGGCGTGGGTGAATCCGGAGGTGCCGGTGCGGATGGCGGGGGCCACTGCGCCCCAGGCCTGGTGGAACTCCTCGCCGTAGAGGCGGACCATGTCGTGCATCGACTGGTCTGCGCCTTCGCGCAGCAACTCGCTGACGGCGGTCTGGCGGTAGCCGTCGCGGCCGGTGCCGTCGAAGACCTCCATGGCGGTGAGCAGCCGCATCAGTCGGGCGATGCCGTCCTCGCTGGCTCTGGTGGCGACGGCCAGCTTCTCGTCCGTGGTGTGTCCGGCGGCGATGTGGTCGGGGAGGCCCAGGGCGACGGCGGCGTACAGGGCTTGGGACTGCCAGGCGCCGGTGACGATGTCGACGACCCGGCGGGCTGCGCTCTGGTCGACCATGAGAGCCTTCCTGCGAGGATGGGCTGGTGAGGGGCCGGGTGGCGGGTTCAGGCGGTGCGTGGCGGTCCGTCGGGGACGGTGATGGCCACGGCGTCGGTGGTCGGTTCGTGGAGCAGGCGGCGGTGGGTCTCGCGCAGTTGGCGCTTGAGGACCTTTCCTGTCACGCCGACCGGCAGCTCGGCTCGGGCTGCGGTGAGGACCAGCGCGTGGAGCCGGGCCAGGCCCGCCCGGTCGAGGGCTGCGTTGCAGGCCAGCAGCACCTCTGCGGGGGTGCGCTCGGTGTCGTCCGCGTAGTGCACGACGGCGGCGGGGACCTGGGTGGTCGACGTGCCGGGGCCGTCGACGGCCACCACTGCGGCGTCCAGAGCTCCGGTGGTCATCAGCACGACCTCTTCCAGGGGAAGGCTGTAGATCTCGCCGGTGGCGGAGTTGATGACGTCGGTGGTGCGGTCCAGGTGGTACCAGCGGCCCTCGGTGTCCCGCCGCACGATGTCGCCGGTCAGGAAGTATCCGTTGACGAGCGAGTCCTGGTTCAGTTGCGGGTCGTCCCAGTAGCCGGGGGTGACGCTGGGGGTGCGTACGCCCAGGCGTCCGGCCTGTCCGGCGGGGGCGTGTCGGCCTGATGCGTCCAGGACCGCCGCGCTGCGTACCACTCGGGCGGGCGTGCCGATCAGCCGTCCGTAGTTCGAGGTCTGCGTCGTGTATGCCTGTTTGAAGAGCACCATTCCCATCTCGGAGGAGCCGAGTCCGTCGAGGTAGACGGATCCGGGGGTCTTCTTGGCTCCGTGTCCCCGGCGGCCGAGCGCCACCAGTGGGCGGACGTGGCGTTCGTGCGAGGCGTCTCCCATGCCGTTCCAGGTGTGGATGTCCTGGGCGGCTTCGGGCAGGATCTTGCCGGGGTCGATCTCGGCGAGGGTCAGCGGAAAGCCGAGCACCGTGGTGGGGTGGAAGACGTTGATGGCCCGGACGGTCTTTTCGCCGTCGGCGTCGTCCAGGATCAGTGTGGGAATACCGAGCAGAATCGCCATGCTCAGGTAGCTGATGCCGGCTGAGTGGCTGTGGGGAAGGGCGGTGAGGAGTCGGTCGGTGCGCCGGGACGGAAAGGTCCACAGGCGTTCGCGTTTGCCTCTGAAGAACGAACCGTGGTGGAAAACCGGGGCTTTGGGTCGTCCGGTGGTCCCGGACGAGTGGGAGATCATGATGAGGTCGTCGGTGGAGTGCGGGTGAGGGAAGCCTGGCAGTGGCCGCCGGGGGGCGCGGGCGTCGGCGTCCAGTGCGTGGATGTCCTGGAGGCGGGGGGTGTCCTTCTTCCCGGCTGTCGTCCATGCCTGGGTGCAGGCCTCCAGCAGTGTGTCGTCGCCGATGACGAGCCGGGTTTCGGTGCGCAGGAAGTACTCCGCCGCGGTGGCCGGTGCCATCCGGGGGTTGCAGTGGACGGCTGTCGCGCCCAGGCTGGTCACAGCGATGTGGTGGAGGAGTCCGAACAGTCCGTGCCGGGTGATGACGCCGACGTGGCTGCCGGTGGTCACGCCGTGTTCGCGGTACCAGTGGGCGTATCGGATCACGGTGACGCGGATGTCGTCGAGGGAGAGGCCTTCCAGCTTCTCCTCCTCCCAGGTCGGTGAGTCGACGTCGGGGTGGAAGAGCAGCGGGCGGTCGCGGTCGGAGGCGACTTTCCAGGCGTGCCAGAAGAAGTTCCCGGCGCCCAGTCCACGTTCGGTGAAAAGCCGCAGGCGCTGCGCCACGGACCGGTGTGTACCGAAGAGGAACATAGAACTACCTCACGCTCCGCAGGGAGAACGGTGGAAGGGTGACAATTCCGGTGTGCTCGGCGAACGTTGTCTCAGCCCCGGGAAGTCTGTGAGATCCGCCTATAGCCTCGCTCCACGGACGTGGTTCCGCAGGTCGTCACCTATTTGTCGGCGCTGGTGTCGAGTGTTCTCGCTCCATCCTTCAGACGTCGCTGGGAGTCTCCCTGCAGCAACTGCGCAGTGATCTCCGCGCACAGTTGTCGGCAAGGGCGTATTCGTGCGGCTCATTCGCCGGACGTACCGGGACTACGGCTGGAGACTTGTCGGATGGAGCGGTCGTCGACGACTCCGGTCGTCATTGTGGGAGGCGGTCCCGTCGGGCTTCTGCTCGCGCTGTTCCTCGACCGGTACGGGGTCGGTTCGGTGGTGCTCGATTCCGAGGACTCGGTGCCGGACACGCCGCGGGGCAGCACGCACAACGCCCGCACGATGGAGCACTACCGCAGCCTGGGCCTGGCCGGCCGGGTGCGGGCCTTGGGCCTTCCCGCCGGGCACGACGCCGGGATCTCCTTCTCCACCCGGTACGGCGGTCACAGTCTGAGCAGGCTGCCGTGGCCGGGCCCGGCGCGGGCGCGGGCTCGGGTCGCGTCCGCGGGCCGCACGGACCAGGTGCCGGAGCCGATGCACCGGGCCAACCAGATGTATGTGGAGCAGCTGTTGTTCCGGCACGCCCGGACGCGCCCTCGTATCGCGCTGGAGTTCGGCTCTCGGGCAACCGGGGTGACGCAGCACGTCGGTCGCGTCGTGGTGACGGCCGAGGGCGCGTCGGGTAGGCGTACCTGGCACGCCCGGTACGTGGTGGGCGCGGACGGTGGGCGCAGCTTCGTCCGCCGCGGCCTGGGTATCTCGTACCGCGGGCAGGGGGGGCTGGACCAGGATGTCCTCGGACGTCGGGCGACAGCCGCGCATGTGCGCGTTCCGACGCTCTGCAGGGATTTCCTCGGGGGACGTGCTGCCTGGAGCAACTGGGTCTTCAACGAGGAGCTCGCGTTCAATCTGATCGCGCTCAACGGTGTGGACGAGTTCTTCCTGTTGACCAGTTCG
Organism: Streptomyces spiramenti; assembly: GCF_012034385.1. Classification (GTDB taxonomy): domain Bacteria; phylum Actinomycetota; class Actinomycetes; order Streptomycetales; family Streptomycetaceae; genus Streptomyces; species Streptomyces spiramenti. The sequence continues at coordinate 16,550 of NZ_JAAVJB010000017.1, read as the reverse complement.
GTGGAGCCCGACGCGGTGGATGCCTCGGCTCTGGTGCGGCTCGTGCGTCGGGGGGCGGGCGCGGACCTGCCGGTGGAGGTGATCAGCCACCGCCTGTGGACCGCGGGGGCTGCTCTGGTTGCCGAACGGTTCGGCGAGGGCCGTGTGTTCCTGGTCGGCGATGCCGCGCACCTGTTCACGCCCAATGGCGGCTTCGGCATGAACACGGGGGCGGATGACGCCGCCAACCTCGCGTGGAAGCTGGCTGCTGCGGTACAGGGTTGGGGCGGCGCACAGCTCCTGGGCTCCTACGAGGCGGAACGGCGACCGGTCGCGCTGCGCAACACCGCTGCCGCCCGTGCGATGGGCGCCGGGCTCGGCGCGATCGAGCGGCCGGCCGTCCTGGAGGACGATTCGGTCGAGGGTCGGGCTGCGCGGGAGAGGACGGGGCGGGCGCTCGCCGCGTACGGGCGGCTCACGCTCGACACCCTGGGTGTCCAGCTCGGTGCGCGCTACGACGGTTCTCCGGTCGTCGACGCGGGGGGCGGCGTTCCTCCGCCGGACTCGTTCACGTCGTACACGCCCTCCGTTGTGCCGGGCGGGCGGGCACCGCACCTGTGGCTCGACGACGCCCGTGGCCCCGGCAGCTCGTTGTTCGACCGGTTCGGGACGGGGTTCACCCTGGTGAGGGTCGGGGGTGATCGTGCTCCGAGCGCCCGGGCCCTGTCGGCCGCCGCGCAGGACAGGGGTGTGCCGGTCGCGGTGCTGGAGCTGCCCGATGTCGCGGCGTGCGAGCTGTACGGGGCCGGGCTGGTCCTCGTGCGGCCCGACGGGCACGTGGCGTGGCGCGGTGAGGGCCAGCCCGCCGATCCTGGGGCCGTGGTGGATCTGGTGACGGGTCACGAGGCGGGGGGTCGCCGGGGCACGGCGGTGCGGCGGCTTCCGAGGCCTCGTGCCGGCTCGCGCTGACCCGGCGTTCGGGGTCGGGGGGCTGAAGGAAGAGGAGAGATCGCAGGGGGGTGTCGGGGCAACCGACTCGGATGCCTCCCCGGGACGGGAGCCGGATGAAGGCTCTCGGCAGCTCCAATGGGATGAGGATCAATGGACTTCGGTGTACTTGGCCCGCTTTCCGTACGCGACGAGGGAATCGACCGGACTCCCACGGCTCCGAAGCAGCGTCAGATGCTGGCCCTTCTGCTGATGAACGCCAACCATGTCGTGTCGATGTCCCAGTTCGTCGAGGAGCTGTGGGAGTACAGCCCGCCGTCCAGTGCCGTCGCTGCGGTGCACACCTATGTCATGCAGTTGCGCCGCACTCTTGGCGACCGGTCCGGCACCGGCGCGTCGGGGCAGTCGAGGCCGGGTCGGCTGACGACCCGTGATCACGGCTATGCCCTGCAGGTCAGGCCGGCCGAGCTGGATCTGGATGTGTACGAGGACGAGGTCCGCCGGGCCCGGAACGCCCTCGAGCACGGCGCGCTGAGCCGCGGCGTTCGGGAGCTGCGTGCGGCTCAGCAGCGATGGCGGGGGCAGATCCTGGTCGATGTGCCGACAGGGCCGCTGCTCCACGCGGGGATCGCGGTCGTCGAACGCAATCGGCTCGACGCTGTCAGCAGACGGATATCTGCCGAGCTCGATCTGGGGCGTCATCACGCGTTGATCGGTGAGTTGAGTTCGCTGTCGCATGCGCATCCGGCCGACGAGGATCTCGCTGCCCAGTTGATGCTGGCTCTGTACCGGTCGGGGCGCCGGGCGGATGCGCTGGCTGTGTTCCACCGGCTGCGGTACGCGTTGCGCGACGAGCACGGGGCCTCGCCGTCGGCCCCTATCCAGCAGCTGAACACCGATGTTCTGGCTGCGCATCCGCGTCTTGAGTCGCCGTCGACGCCGCAGTGGCGGTTGTCGCTGGACCTGCTCGCGCCGTATCCGGTGGCCCAGGGGGCCGCCCGGTATCGGCCGGCGGCCGGGCTCAGGGGTCGTGCCCGGGTGCGGGCATGACCGGCCGTGGTGCGTGCCGGTGTGTCCGGGCGATACCTGCGGGCTGCGTCGTGGCCCGGGGGCCACGGCGTGGCCGGGGGTCGCACCGTGGTTCGGCGAGCTGCCCCCGGGGGGCCGTGTGAGGGGCCCGGCCGGTGCTGCCCCGTGCCGCCCGGGAGTGCAACCGTTCGACGGCGAGCGGTGTTGAAACCAGCGGAAGTGCAAGGAACGGCTCCGCCCGGGATTGCGGGCGTGAGTCCATCACTCGAGGGAACTTTCATGGATCTGAAGCTTTCCGGCCGTGTCGCTGTGGTCACCGGAGCGTCGAAGGGCATCGGCCTGGCCGTCACCCGCTCGCTGCTCGAGGAGGGCGCACGCGTGGTGGCCGCCTCCCGTACGAGCACTCCGGAGCTCGAGAAGCTCGCCGGCCCGAACCTCGTCCACGCCACGGTGGACCTGATGGACCCCGAGGCCCCCGGCCAGGTGGTGGAGCGCGCGATCTCCGAGTTCGGTCGCCTCGACATCCTCGTCAACAACGCGGGAGGCCCGCCGCCCGGGGTCACGCTGCCTCGGACGGGCTTCTTCGACGCGGACGACGCGGAGTGGCGCGCGATCTTCGAGTTCAACCTGTTCGCCGTCGTCCGGGCGGTCCGCGCGGCGATCCCGCAGATGCTCCAGCAGGGCGAGGGTTCCATCATCAACGTCTCGACCGGGCTGGCCCATCAGCCGGCGCCCGCCAACCCCGAGTACGGTGCGGCGAAGGCGGGGTTGACCAACCTCACCAAGGTCCTGTCCGAGGAGTTCGGTCCCCAGGGCATCCGTGTGAACACGGTCTCCCCCGGCCCGGTGCTCACCGCGTGGTGGACCGACGAGGGCGGCGCGGCCGACGTGATCGCGACCATGGCAGGAACGGACCGGGACAACGTGATGGACAACGTGGCGCCCGCCATGATGAACCTGGTCACCAAGCGGCTGGTCGCCCCGGAGGAGGTCGCCGACGCGATCCTCCTGCTCGCCTCGCCGCGTTCGGCGAGCACGACCGGCGCCGACTTCGCCGTCGACGGCGGGTTCCTCAAGGGCGTCTGAGTTCTCGCGGTGCGGGAGTGGTGAGGCGCGCGGCGTGCCGGACACGGGCCGCGTCGACGGCCTGCCGGGCGTTGCCGCCCACCGCGTCCCGCACCGTACCCACTGCCCCGGGCGGCGCCCGCTCGGGGTCCCAGCGATGTGAGTGGAGACCGCGCATGGAAACGCTGCAGGGCAGGACCGCCGTCGTCACCGGGAGCAGTCGCAGTATCGGCCGTGGTATCGCCGAGCGGCTGGCCGCCCGGGGTGCCCTGGTGGCGGTTCATTACGCGAGGGACGCCGCGTCCGCGCAGGACGTGGTCGACACCATCAGGAAGGCGGACGGCCAGGCTTTCGCGTTCGGTGCCGAGCTGGGCGGCGAGGGCGACGCCGAGAGGTTCTGGGCGGAGTTCGATGTGCAGAGGCGTGCGTTCTCCGACGACGGGGACACCGGGGTGGACATTCTGGTGAACAATGTCGCGGTGGCGCTGCGGGACCAGTTCGAGGATGCGACGTCTGCCGATTTCGACCGGATGATGGCGGTGAACATCCGTGCGCCTTTCTTCATCGTGCAGCATGCTCTCGGCCGGCTTCGGGACGGCGGGCGCGTCATCAACATATCCTCGGCTGTAACCCGCCTCGGTCTTCCCGAGGTCATCGCCTACGGTGCGTCCAAGGGGGCGCTCGACAGCTTCAGCCGGATTCTGGCCAAGGTGCTGGGGCCTCGGGGGATCACCGTCAATGTGGTCGCGCCCGGGTACGTGGACACAGACTCGAACGCCGACTGGTTGCGCCATGACGAGAACGCGTGGGAGGAGACCGCGGCGAAGTCCGTTTTCGGACGGGTCGGGGAGCCCGAGGACATCGGCGACGCGGTGGCTCTCCTCGCGTCGGATTCGGGGCGCTGGATCACCGGTCAGCACATCGACGTCAGCGGCGGGACTCGAATGTAGCGGCCCGCCTGGTGCAGCGGGCGGAGGATCAGGAGGAGAGCAAATAACGGCGGTGCCGAGGGGAGGGCGGGTACGAGACCCTCGTTGTTCGGAGCGCGTGGGAGAACCGACTCCACGTCAGGGACCGGATATCGAATCCGCGGGAGGAAACGTCATGACTGTCCGTTCGGGCGAGGCCTACTACAACCCTCTGTGCCGGGAGAAACTGGTCATCAGGACGCCGGCTTCCCATACGGGTGGGGAACGCGCCGTGATGGACATGTATGTGGAGCCCGGCGGATTCGCGGCGGGATATCACACCCACCCGTACAGCTCGGAGCTGTTCGTTCTCGTGCGCGGAGAGCTGCGGGTGCACATCGCGGGCAGGGATGTCGTACTCGACAAGCTGGGGCAGAGCGTTCTCGTTCCTCCCGGGACCGTGCACCGCTGGTTCGCCCACAGCGACACCGAGGAGACGTTCGTGGTGGTGGAGCTGAGCAACAAGGCGGACCGTTTCGAGCAACTGATCTGCCGGCAGCTCTTCGGTCTCGCCCAGGACGGCAAGACGAACGAGGAGGGGCGCCCCAACCTGCTGCAGAGCGCCATTACCATGCGCGAGTTCTCCGACGTGCTCCGGTTCAGCGACCGGCCCTGGCCGGTGCAGCGGATGATCAACGGCGCCCTCGCCCCCGTGGCCCGGCTTCTCGGCTACCGCGGATGCAATCCCGAATATCTTCAGCGGCGCCCGTGGGAGACGGCAGAGCTGGAGGAGCTTCCCGGGGAGGTCCTGTCGCGTCTTCACGGGGGCACCTCCGTCCAGGGCCACCTCTGAGTGAGCGTTTGGTTCTGGGTTGTCCGTTTGGTTTGTGGTTCAGGTGCCGCGCCAGTTGGGGGTGGCTTCGCCGGTGAGGCGGCGGCTCATGAGGTCGATGGCTGCTATGTGGATCATGGCTTCGGAGCGGGCGGGCAGGGTTTCGTAGTCGCGGGCCGGGCGGCGGTGGTGCATGAGCCGGCCCAGGGTGCGTTCGATGACCCAGCGGCGGGGCTGGATGGTGAAGGTGCGGCTGTGGGTGGTGCGGTGGACGACTTCGAGGTCGATGCCGCGGGTGGCGGCGTGCTCGATGACGGTGTTCTTGTAGCCGGCGTCGGCCCAGGCCTTGGTGATGGTTCGGTGGTGGGTGGCGAGGTGGTCCAGGAGGTGGCCGCCGCCGGTGGAGTCGTGGACGCCGGCGGCGGTGACGAGCACGGTCAGGAGCAGACCGAGGGTGTCGGTGGCGAGGTGCCGTTTGCGCCCGGCGATCTTCTTGGCCGCGTCGAAGCCTTGGTCGGCGAGGTGGACGGTGGCGGAGGTCTTCACCGTCTGGGAGTCCAGCAGGCAGGCGCTGGGCTCGGCGCTGCGGCCTTCGGCTTCGCGGGCCAGGCGACGCAGCAGACCGGTGAGCCGGTCGAATACGCCGTCCTTCTGCCAGGTGGCGAAGTAGCCGTAGACGCTCTGCCAGGGTGGGAAGTCGTGCGGGAGGTAGCGCCAGGGGATGCCGGTGCGGTCGACGTAGAGGATGGCGTCCATCAGGTCGCGGAGGTCGTGGGTGGGGCGGCGGATGCCGGCCCGGGCCGCCCGCCAGGTTTCCAGGGTGGGGCGGATCAGCTCCCACCGGGCGTCGGACAGGTCGCTGGGATAGCGTCGTCGCGGTTGCATACTGCCGGGATACGGCAGGGATTCGTTGGTGGGCAGGGCGCACGGGATGTGGTGGAGGTATCGGGGCGGGCTGGGGCATCGCTAAATGAGACGGCGTACTTCCGGGCAAAGCGTCACGCCCGGCGGGTGGCCGCTCAGCGCCGTTGGTGTCATGTCGGGGCAAACCGGATACGTTCCGCCGGGGAATGGACTCGTGAGACCGCAGCAAAGCCTGCTATATGCGAACCAAACGCTCACTCAGAGCGTGTTTGAGACCCCACGTCGGATCGGCTCGCGGCGCCAGATGCGGTCAGCTGCACGGCGGAGGGGCACCCTCATACCGGGTTGTAGTCGGGTGTTCCTGACAACGCAGCAGATGGCCGTAGCCGGCGTCGCGGGCCCGGCGTGGGGTCTCACACACGCGCTGAGGTGTGCGCCGGTCCTGTCCGAGCGTGCCCGTGTCCGGGGCGCCGGACACGGGCACGCTCGCGGCCCCGGGGGCGGTCAGCCGGGGAGTTCCACGGACTGCCGGTGCCGGAAGACGTTCCTGGGGTCGTATTTCTTCTTCACCCGTTGCAGCCGCGGGTAGGCGTCCTTGTAGTAGAGCGTGTGCCAGGGAACGCCGGACCTGTTGTGCCTGGGGTCGCTGAGGTCGGCGTCCGGGTAGTTCACGTAGCAGCCGTCGGTGACGTTGTCGGGCACCGGCACGCCGCCCGTCCCGGCGTACACCTCCCGGTAGCTCTCCCTGGCCCAGGCCACGTACTTGGCATCGTCGGCCGGGTCGTTCCACTGGGCCGACCACAGCATCTTGAACGCGGCTGCCCGGTGCACGGCGGCGGTGTCGTACGGTCCGACCTTGCGGACCGCTCCCCCGAACGGCGTGAGCTGGATGTTCAGGTTGGGGCTCGCGACATCGGTCCGTGTGAGGTGCTTGTACATGGCGTCGAGGTGCGGCCGGGGGAACGCGGCACGCATGTACGCGGACTTGTACTCGGCGCGCAGCGTGGGGTCGTTCAGCAGCGGGTTGGTCGTGCCCACGAAGCGGGTGGCCTGCAGCCAGGGCAGTCGGCGGGGAGCGGCGAACTGCGGCATGGGGCCGATGTCCCCCATCTGCAGGGTGAGGGCGCTCTGCTGGGTGGTGACGCCTGTGCTCATGTAGGTGAGGTAGTCCTTGAGCATCTGCTGTGCCCGGGGGGCTGATGCGTCGACCTGGGTGACCAGGCCGATCTGGCCGTTGGCCTGGTGGTTGAGCAGGAGGAAGCTGGAGAGGAATCGCTGCGGGCTGTGTGCCGCGCTGTGAGCGACGTGCCAGGAGGCGTAGTTCTGGGCGAGTCGTGCGAAGTCGTTCTTGGTGATTCGGCTCCATGGCCAGGAGACCGCGCTCAGCAGGACTTCGGCCGGCGGTTTGGGCAGCAGGGTCCGCGGGTCGTTCCCGCGGGCGTCCGGTGAGCGGAAGAGGTAGCGGGTGACGACGCCGAAGTTGCCGCCGCCGCCGCCGGTGTGGGCCCACCAGAGTTCGCGGTTGGGGTCGCCCTTGTCGCGGGTGGCGAGCACCGTCCTGGCGGTGCCTGCGGTGTCGACCACCACCACCTCGACCGCGTAGAGGTGGTCGACGACCAGGCCGTCGCGGCGGGCGAGCATGCCCCAGCCGCCGCCGCTGACGTGGCCGCCCACGCCTACGGAGTAGCAGATCCCGCCGGGGATGCTTGTTCCCCATGCCTGGTAGAGCGTCTCGTAGAGGTCGAGCAGTGTGGCGCCGGACTCCACCGCGACTGCGCGGTGGGTGGAGTCGTAGTAGACGGCGTTCATGTGTGAGACGTCGAGGACGGTCTGCACGGTGGAGTTGTAGACGAAGTCCTCCAGGCAGTGCCCGCCGCTGCGTACGGTAAGGCGCTTTCGTTCTCTGACTGCTCGCTCCACGATCGCCGGTATCTGTTCCGGAGCGTCCACGAAATGCACCGACCCCGGCCGGGCGACGTATCGGGCGTTCATGGCCCTGACCACGTCCGGGTACTGCTGGTCGGCCGGGGTGACGGTGACCGGGCCGATGGACGGGGCCGCCGCGCCGGTCGCGGGGTTGCGGTTGGCCCCGACGGCTGGTCCGCCGGCCGCCGCCAACGCCGTTCCACCGAGTCCGGCTGCGGCGCCGGTCAGGAACTTTCGCCGCCCGAGACCCGCTGCGCGCTGCATCATGTTCATTCCTTTTCGAAGTCGAAGCAATTGCTGTGATTCCTGGGGGACGCCTCGACGCGCTCGGTGGTTCCGCAGTGGTGCGCGGTCTGTTTTCGCGCATGCCGGAGGAACTCTCGGAGCGTGGAGAAACAAGACCGGTCTTCTGTGGACCGGGGATGTTTCCCGATGATGCGCGCGTTTTTGTTGACGGTGCGCGGTGGCCGTCCCCCCTATGCCGTCCCCCCACGGCGAGATACCGACGATGGCACGTCGTATCGAGTCGTTTGCTTGTGTGTGTTCGCCTGCGTTTGTGTGACGCTGGTGGTGCAGGCGCGTCGCCGGAGCCCTTGAGGTGCGGGGCCGGTGAGAGCGTGTCACTTTTCGGCCGACGTGGCGATAATTAGAGCCAGGGGGCCGGTGCCTGTCAAGGGCTATTCGACTCCCGTCGTGAACTGTTCCGGTTCAGGCGGTTGCTCGATTCCGTGACGTCTGGGAGGTGGTACTCGGTTCTCTTTGAGTTGTTCCGAGTGATCGTTGTGGTCAACGGGGCCGGCGGTGGTTCCGGCGGAGGTGGGGAGGGCGTGCCGAGGTCGGTTCCTGTTCCTTGCGCCAGGGGAACGGCCTGCTTCTGGGCTTGTTTGCGCGTTCGCCGGCGGGTGCCATCGGTTTTGGTTCGGGGAGATCTCTGATTTCGTCCCGCGCCTCATGGAAGACCGCAATAATCGGAGATCCCGCGGGCCGGTGCGGCACCTAGCGTTGTCCGCACTGACGTGCAGAAAGGGGTTCGACGAGTGCGCGATACAAGCGGCTTTGAACGGCGTAGGTTCTTGGCGGCCGGTGCGGCAGCGGCGGGGGCCGCTGCGGTCGGGGGCACGGTGGCCGCGGGGGCGGCTACCGCGGCCGGGTCGGCGGCGGTCGCGAACGCGCCGTCGACGGCCCGGTCCGCTGCGCCGGTGGCGGTCACTCCGGGCGACAGGCGCTATCTCGACCTGGTGCGGGGCTGGAACCAGCGGTGGGTCGGCGCGCCGGAGGCCGTCTATGTGGTGAGGTCGGCCGCGGAAGTGGCGCGTGTCGTGCAGCTGGCGGCCGACCGTGGCAAGCGACTGACAGTCAGGGGGGGTGGTCACTGCTGGGAGGACTTCGTCTTCAACCCGGAGGTCGATGTCGTCGTCGACATGTCGGAGATGGCGGCGGTGCGCTACGACCCGGGGTTGCACGCGTTCTCGGTGGAGGGCGGGGCGCGTCTGCTGGATGTGTACGAGCGGCTGTACCGGATGTGGGGCGTCACGATCCCTGCCGGTACCTGTTACTCCGTGGGGGTGGGCGGGCACGTCAGCGGCGGCGGCTGGGGGATGCTGTTGCGCAGGGACGGCCTGGTGGTCGACCACCTGTACGCGGTCGAGGTCGTGGTCGTCGGTGCCTCCGGCAAGGTGCGTACGGTGGTGGCCACGCGGGAGAAGAACGACCCGAACCGTGAGCTGTGGTGGGCTCACACCGGTGGTGGTGGCGGCAATTTCGGCGTCGTGACCCGGTACTGGTTCCGCAGCCCCGGCAGGCCCGGCAGGAGGCCGGAGAGCCTGCTGCCGCAGCCGCCGGCCGAGGTGTTGATCAGCGCCGCTTCGTGGGCCTGGGACGATCTCGGGGAAGCGGACTTCGTCCGTCTGGTGAAGAACTTCGCGAACTGGCACGTGGCCCACGGTGAGCCGGACGATCCGCGTACCGCGATCTGCAGCCTCCTCTCCCTCAATCACCGTTCCAACGGGGCTGTCGGTATCGTCACCCAGGTCGACGCGTCCGTGCGTGACGCCGAGGGGCTGCACGCGGAGTTCATGGCAGCGGTGACGAAGGGTGTGCGGGCCCGGACCGGGCCCGTCACCACGCAGATGGGCGAGTTCGCGGCGATGCCGGAGTTCGCGCAGCCGCAGCGCCTGCCGTGGATGCAGGCGACCCAGTACATCGGGACCGCCAACGCGACGACCAACAACCCGACGTTGAAGGGTGACTTCAAGTCCGCGTACATGCGTGCTTCGTTCCCGGAGCGGCATCTGCGTGTCCTGTACGAGCACCTGTCGCGTGGGGACCTCGACAACCCGACCGCTTCTTTGATGCTGAGCTCCCACGGCGGCCGGGCCAACGCTGTTCCCGCCAATGCGACCGCCTTCCCCCACCGCAGCGCGCTGTTCAAGATGGCCTGGATGATCTGGTGGACCGACCCGGCGGACGAGGCCCGGTCGGTGGGCTGGCTGCGGGAGTTCTACGAGGATCTGTATGCCGATACCGGCGGCGTCCCGGTGCCCAACGGCGTCACCGACGGCTGCTATGTGAACTACCCGGATGTCGACCTCGGCGATGCGCGGCGCAACACCTCCGCGGTCCCTTGGCACGAGCTGTACTACAAGGGCAACTACGCGCGTCTTCAGCAGGTCAAGAAAGCGTACGACCCGAAAGACTTCTTCCGGCACCGGCAGTCCGTCCGGCTGCCGTCCTGATCGATCACGTGAAACGCTGCTGCGTGCGCGCCGATGGGGCCGGCGCACGCAGCAGCGTCGGCGTATCAGCGTTTCAGGGCAAAGGTGAGGCCGTCCGCAAACGGCAGCAGGCTCAGGTCCACCCGCTTGTCGTCACGCAGTTTGGCGTTGAACTCACGCAGTGCCCGCGTCTCCGAGTCCTGCGCCTCGTGGTCGACGACGGCCCCGTGCCACAACACGTTGTCGACCACGACGAGGCCGCCGGGACGAAGGAGCTTGAGGGCCGCCTCGTAGTACGAGGCGTAGCCTTCCTTGTCGGCGTCGATGAACACGAAATCGAACGAGCCCGGCGCGCCGGGCTCGCGGAGCAGGCCGGCGAGGGTCTCACGTGCGTCGCCGATCCGCAGGTCGACCTTGTCGGCCACTCCCGCCCGTGTGCAGAACTCCATCGCTGTCGTTGCCCATTCCTCGTTGAGGTCGAGGGCCACGACGGAGCCGTCGTCGGGCAGGGCCAGCGCGGTGGCGAGCAGGCTGTAGCCCGTGAAGACGCCGATCTCGAGTGTGCGCCGGGCTCCGGTCGCTTTCACGAGAAGCGCCAGGAACTGGCCCTGCTCGGGCGATATCTGCATCAGGTGCAGGGGGAGTTGGGAGGTCTCCTCCCTCAGTTCGAGCAGCAGGTCCGGCTCGCGCAGGGAGACGTCGGCGACATAGTCCTGCACGGCGTCGCTCAGCTCGACCTGAATTCTCATGCTGGATCCCCTCGATGATGTGCCCACACCCACGGGCATGCATTTACGCGAAATAACCTCTGATGGCACAACGATTAGAACGGCGGCATGCATGCCTGTCAAGCGGGAATGGCTCCGGTGTTTTCTTGATTGATTCTTCAGGAACCCCTGCGACACTGGTCGCATCGTCACCTGAATGCGAAGAGGTTATTGGCCCTTCGGGGTGCCGGCGCTTCCGCATTCGATGTCGCTATCTGTTGTGGGGGTCCCCGAGGTGGAGGAATTCTCGTGAGCGCAGGCGAGCGGAATCTCCGGGACTGCCTGGGGCAGTTCGCGTCCGGTGTCACCGTCGTCACGACCCGGTGCGGCGACGGAGGGGCGGTGCACGGTGCCACCGTCAGCTCCTTCACCTCCGTCTCGCTGCGGCCGCCGCTGGTCATGGTGTCGCTGGATCGGCGCAGCAGGCTGAGCGCGCTTCTGGCGGGCGGGCCGTTCGGGGTGAACGTCCTGGCAGCGGGCCAGAGCCGGCTTGCGCTCCGCTTCGCGGGCAGGGGCGGCCCGGTCGACGAGGACGTCGAGTGGCAGGACGGCGGCCCCGCGCCGCGGCTGGCCGGGGCTGTCGCTCACTTCACCTGCGCGCCGTGGGCCGCCCACGACGGTGGTGACCATGTGCTGTACATCGGCGAGGTGCTGGGCTTCGACGCCCCGGGCGGCGAGCCGCTGGTGTTTCACGGCGGCGCCTTCCACGCCCTGCGCGGGGCTGCGGCACTCGGCGCCGGCGGTCGCTGATCCCCGGGCTTCCTCTCACCACTGGCCCTCGTGGGGCCATCGACCGGACAAGGAAACGAACATGACGCTCAAGCAGGGTGAGACGGCAGGTGCGGCTGCAGAGGCCGCGGGCACGGGCTCCGCGGCACGGGTGACACGCCCGCTGACCGGTGACGAGTACCTGGAGTCCCTGCGCGACGGCCGGGGTGTCTACCTCTACGGTGACCGGGTCAAGGACGTGACCGCACACCCGGCGTTCCGCAATTCGGCGCTGATGACCGCGCGGCTCTACGACGCCCTCCACGACCCGGCCAGGCGCGGTGTGCTCACCACCCGCACCGACACCGGCAGCGACGGCTACACGCACGCGTTCTTCCGGACGCCTCGCTCCGTGCAGGACCTGGTCCACGACCGTGAGGCGATCGCGGAGTGGGCGAGGATGACGTACGGCTGGATGGGCCGCAGTCCCGACTACAAGGCGGCGTTCCTGGGGACTCTGGGCGCCAACAGCGAGTACTACGCGCCGTACCGGGAGAACGCCGAGCGCTGGTACAGGGAGTCCCAGGAGAAGGTGCTCTTCTGGAACCATGCGATCATCCACCCGCCTGTCGATCGTGACCGGCCCGCGGAGGAGGTCCGGGACGTCTTCGTCCACGTGGAGAAGGAGACTGACAACGGGCTGATCGTCAGCGGGGCGAAGGTAGTGGCCACCGGCTCGGCGATCACGCACTTCAACTTCATCTCGCATTACGGTCTTCCTCTGAAGGACAAGGAGTTCGCGCTGGTCGCGACGGTTCCGATGGAGTCGCCGGGCCTGAAGCTGATCTGCCGGCCGTCGTACGCCGCGACGGCTGCCGTCATGGGCAGCCCGTTCGACCATCCGCTCTCCAGCCGCCTGGACGAGAACGACACCATCTTCGTCATGGACAAGGTCCTGATCCCCTGGGAGAACGTCTTCCTGTACGGGGACGTGGACAAGGTCAACGGGTTCGCGCCGCAGTCCGGTTTCCTGGAGCGCCTCACCTTCCACGGCTCGATCCGTCTCGCCGTGAAGATCGACTTCATCGCCGGGCTGCTGCTCAAGGCGGTCGAGATGACTGGTGTCAGCGACTTCCGGGGTGTCCGGTCCCGGGTTGGCGAGGTCCTGGCGTGGCGGAACATGTTCTGGGCCCTGAGCGACGCGGCCGCCCGCAACCCGCAGGAGTGGAAGAACGGGGCTCTGCTGCCGCGGCTGGACTACGGCATGGCCTACCGCTGGTTCATGACGATCGGCTACCCGCGTATCAAGGAGATCATCGAGCAGGACGTCGCCAGCGGCCTCATCTACACCACCTCCAGCGCCGAGGACTTCAAGAACCCCGAGATGCGGCCGTACCTGGACACGTACCTGCGCGGTTCGGGCGGGCACGACGCGGTGAGCCGCGTCAAACTCATGAAACTGCTGTGGGACGCGGTCGGCACCGAGTTCGGTGGTCGCCACGAGCTGTACGAGCGCAACTACTCGGGTAACCACGAGGCGGTGCGCACCGACATCCTCCAGGCGCAGGAGGCCAGTGGCCAGGTGGCGGCCTACAAGGGCTTCGCGGAGCAGTGCCTGGCGGAGTACGACCTGGACGGCTGGACCGTGCCCGACCTCGACTCGTTCGAGGGGCTCAAGGGTGTACGCAAGAACCTGTGAGGTTGGGGCGCGGCTCGGGGAGCGGGCGGACCGCCGCCGGGCGCGGCCCGGAGCACGGCCCCCGGGCCCGGCCACAGGGCCCCGCCCGGGGGCCGTGCTCCTCCCGGTGGGGCCGCGCCGACCTTCCGCAACCGGAATCGGCCAGGCCCGGCGGCCGATCGGCGTCCGTACCTGCCCCCGATCCCGGGCGCGGCTCGGGGAGCGCGCGGACCGCCGCCGGGCGCCTGAGGAGGTATGCCGGCCACTGACGCTGCGCGCGGCTCGGAGGTCGGGCTGTGGCACGCGCCTCCTACCGGCAGGCGTTCTCGCTCGTTGGGCGGCGGAGCGTTCCGGGTCACGGTGCGGGATGCCGCGCGGGGCGGGTGGGGGGCCGGGTGCGGGGGCGGGCCTGCGCTGTGGAGGCGCTGCGTTGCGCGCGGGCCGGTGGTGTGGTGTCCGCTGCGGTGGTTCACGTGGCCGGCGACCGCGTTCCTGCCCCCCCTGGCGGGGCGGGTGTTGTCCGGGGCCGGGTGCGTCGGCGCCCTTGGGTCGCGGCTGTCCGGGATGTTGGCAGAGGGAGCCGTGGGCCGGTCACCGGGCCCGCAAAAGATAGAGGGGAGGGACGATGTCGCGACAGCCTTGGCAGGAGCTGTGGTCACTACCGGACCATGCCCGGGGTCCGGTCTGGGCCCAGGCGTCCAGACCTGGCACGGAAGTCGACGCGGCCACGCTCCAGGAGCACCGGGATCGCCTCGCGCGTACCTTTCGCTGCTACGGGATCCGGCCGGGCAGCACCGTCGCACTGCACGGTGTGCCCAGTTACACCCAGCTGTGGTCGCTGTTCGCGTTGTGGTCGCTGAACGCCCAGGTGGTCCTGTTGGAGCCGCGGTCGGCGCGGGCCGAGCGCGAAGCCCTGCTGGAGCTGTGCGCGCCGCAGTTCGTCGTGACCATCGGGGAACTGTACGAGAGGGAGGACCTCTTCGTGGGCGAGTGCGAGGTCCTCGTGCGCCGCAGGCGCCCCGGCCGCCCGGCGCGCACCGCTCACTGCCTTGTGCAGTTCTCCTCGGGTACCACGGGCCGGCCCAAAGCGGCGGGCCGTACCGCGCAGTCGCTGCTGACCGAACTGGGCCGGCTGCGGTTGCTGCCACAGATGCCCCGTGAGGGGGAACGGGTCGCGGTACTGGGCCCGCTCGCGCACTCCTTCGCCCTGGTCGCGGGTGTTCTCCACGCGCTCGGCGCGGGAGCGACCGTGGTCTTTCCCGCGACGCAGGCGCCGCAGGACCTCGTGGAGGCGGCCCGCCGCTCGCACGTGGTGATCGGCGGGCCCCGGCACTTCGCGGCGCTGGCCCGTGCCGAGGAAGGGACCCGCCTGCCCGACCTGCGCCTGGCCGTGTCGGGCGGGGACGTGCTGGACACCGCCGTTGCCGGGGCCTTCGCACGCCGTTACGGGGTCCTGGTGGGTCAGGGGTACGGCATGACGGAGACCGGCATCGTGTCGACGGACCTGTCCGGCGCGGCGGGCCCGGGGTCGATCGGCACCCCGGTGCCCGGTGTCCGCACCCGCATCCTGGGAGGTGTCCTCGGTGTCCGTCTCGCCGAGCCGCCGTACGTGCACCACGGTGGTCCGCACGACGGCTGGCTGGCGACCCAGGACCTGGTGACCCGTGACCCGGCGACCGGCGTGCTGTACCTGCGGGGCCGGGTCGACAGCTGCGAGCCGGGCGCTGTCGACGCGCTGCGGATCGAGGCCGTGCTCCGCGCCCACCGGGACGTCACCGACGCGGTGGTGCTCGGGGCCGATCCTCCGCAAGCGCTGGTGGCGTGCGCCCAGGGGCTGACCCGCACCGAG
This sequence comes from Streptomyces spiramenti, assembly GCF_012034385.1. GTDB lineage: Bacteria > Actinomycetota > Actinomycetes > Streptomycetales > Streptomycetaceae > Streptomyces > Streptomyces spiramenti. The sequence goes on along the minus strand of NZ_JAAVJB010000017.1, from coordinate 1,283 downwards.
CTGGACGCCTGGTGCCGCCGTTTCCTGGACCCCGCCCGGGCCCTGCCCTGCCTCCACCTGGTCCCCGAACTTCCCCGCACGGTCAGCGGCAAGGTGCTGCGCGACCGTGCCTGGCTGCACGACCACGGCTGGTTCACCCGCCCCGCCCCGCGGCGTCCGGGCGACGACAAGAGAAACGAGAGCGACCATGGCAGGCGCCGCTACGTACGCACGTGACGTCACCAGGAACTACACCAGCGACGAAGAGCGCTGGCAGGCACTACGGGACAACGACCGGGACGCGGACGGCCACTTCTACTACGCGGTACGCACCACGGGCCTCTACAGCAGACCGTCGTGCGTGCTGCGGCCCGCGCGACGCGAGGACGTCACGTTCCTGTCGACCACGCAGGAGGCGCGCGCCGGCGGCTACCGCTCGTGCCGCCGCTGCCGGCCCGACGCCCCGGACCCCGACCGGCTCCACGCCCTCGCCGTGGCCCGGGCCTGCCGGCTGATGGACGAGTCGGCGGCTCCGCTGAGCCTGCAGGAGCTGGCACACACCGCGGGCTACAGCCGCTTCCACTTCCACCGGATGTTCAAGACCCTCACCGGGGTGACGCCGCACGCCTACCTGTCAGGGGTACGGGCTCACCGCGTCCGTCACGAACTGGCCCACGCGCGCACCGTCTCCGACGCCATCTACAGCGCCGGCTTCAGCTCCAACGGCCGGTTCTACGCCGCTTCCCCCACGATCCTCGGCATGACGCCGCAGGAGTTCCGCTCCGGCGGCCCAGGGGTCACGATCCGGCACACCGTCGCGTCGTCGTCCCTGGGGCCGGTGCTGGTCGCCGCGACGGACAAAGGCGTGTGCGCGGTACTGCCCGCCGCCTCGGACACGCCGGGCCTCCGGACGCTGGCCGGGATGTTCCCGCTCGCCCGGCTCACGGCCGGCGACTCCGGCTTCGCCACGCGGGTACGGGCCGTGGTCCGGCGGGCGGAGCCACCCGCACCGGGCCGGGAGCTGCTGCCCACCGACCTGCTGACGGTATGCCTGCACACACGGGTGCGCCAAGGACTGTCAGCGCCGGACCCGGCCCCGCGAGAGCGCCCCGAGGAGTGACCCGGGAGGGCGACGTTCCCCAGCCCGCGGGCCGGCGCCGTCCCCGCGCACACCCGGCACCCGTGAGCCCTCGACCGGCCGGTGCGTCGCGCCCGGCACGGCGCCCGAGCCGATCCGCCCGCCCACCCGTCCGCACCCGGGCCCCGTCACCCCGACACGCGGGGCACCGCGCCACCCGCCGGCC
>NZ_JAAVJB010000179.1 GCF_012034385.1 Streptomyces spiramenti | reverse complement strand
CCGCACGGCGGGCCGGGCGGCGCCGTGAGACGCTGCCGTCCATGGGGCAGCGACCGCACCGCCGAGACGCGCGCCCGGGCGCGGCACGCGGCGCCCGGCCGGGGCCGCTTCCCGTGGAGCCGGTGACGCCCGAGCCTCCCCGCCCGCACGGTCGCACCCTGCTCACCCAGTCCTGGCACGATCTGACGTTCCTGCACTGGTCGACCGACCCCGCCGCGGTCGCCCCGCTCCTGCCGGCCGGCTGCGAGCCCGACACCCACGAGGGCGTCACCCACGTGGGGCTCATCGCCTTCCGGATGCACCGGATCGGCCTGCTGGGGCTCCCCGGCCTCCCGGGGATCGGCTCCTTCCCGGAGACCAACGTGCGGCTCTACTCCCGCGACGCGCTGGGCCGTCGCGGTGTCGTCTTCCGCTCGCTGGAGGCCACCAGGTCCGCGGCGGTACTGGTCGCCCGAGCCGGCTTCGGACTGCCCTACACCTGGGCCGACATGGCCGTGGCGCGTGAGGGCGACCGCGTGCACTACCGATCGGAGCGACGACTGCCCGGTCCGCGAGGGGCGTTCAGCCGCATCACCGCCGCCATCGGCGAGCCGCTCACCGAACCCGAGCCGCTGGAGCACTTCCTGACCGCCCGCTGGGGCCTGCACACGACGCTGCGTGGCCGCACCGTCTTCCTGCCCAACAGCCACCCGCGCTGGCCGCTGCACCGCGCCCGGCTGGAGCGGTGCGAGGAGAACCTGATCACCGCGGCCGGACTGCCCGCGCCGACCGGGGAGCCGGTCAGCGTGCTGTACTCGCCAGGGGTCCCGGTGCGCTTCGGCCCACCCCGCCGCTGACGGCGCGCCCGCGTCACCGCACCGAGCGCCCGCCGTCACCGCACCGTGCCCGGCCCGGACCCCCGGCCCGGCGGACCCGCGAGTGCCCACGGCCGCCCGGACGGCCCGGACCGGTCGGGGAGGCCGCCCGTACACCGACGGGGCGGGCGCGCGGCGCGTTCGCCGTCACACCCGCCCCGCCGCGAGCCGCCACTCGGCGGCCCGCCGTCACATCCGCTCGGGCGCCTCGATCCCCAGCAGTCCCAGGCCGGAGGCCAGGGTGTCGCGGGTCAGCCGGCACAGCGCCAGCCGGTTGGCGCGGACCTCGGCGGAGTCGGCCCGCAGCACCGGGCAGGACTCGTAGAAACCGGTGTACGCCTTGGCCAGTGTGTAGAGGTAGCCCGCCAGCCGGTGCGGCTCCAGCGTCCTGGCGACCGAGTCCAGGGTCGAGCCGAACTCGTCCAGCAGCAGCGACAGTTCGCGCTCGGCCGACGCCAGCGGCAGTGAGTCGTCGAACGCCGCGGCGCCCGCCTGCTCCGCCTCCGCGCGCCGCAGGATCGACGCGATGCGGGTGTGGGTGTACTGGAGGTACACGCCGGTCTGCCCGGTGAACGAGACCATCTGCGCGACGTCGAAGTTGTAGTTCTTCGCCCGGGACGTCGACAGCTCGGCGTACTTGACCGCGCCGATGCTCGCCACCCGCGCGACCTCGTCGAGCCGCTCCTCGCTCAGCTCGGCGCCCTTCTCCGCGTCCTTCTCCGCGATCACCTCGCGCGCCCGCGCCAGCGCGTCGTCCAGCAGGTCGGCCAGCCGGACCGTGCCGCCCGCGCGGGTCTTGAACGGCTTGCCGTCGGGGCCGTTGATGGTGCCGTTCTGGACGTGCACCGCCTCGCTGCCCTCGCCCAGCCAGCCCGCGCGGCGCGCGGTGCGGAAGACCATGTCGAAGTGCTGCGCCTGCCGGGCGTCCACCACGTACAGCACACGGGTCGCCTTCAGCTCCTGCACCCGGTAGCGGATCGCCGCCAGGTCGGTCGCCGCGTAGCCGAAGCCGCCGTCGCGCTTCTGCACCAGCAGCGGCACGGGCTGGTCGTCGGGGCCGCGGATGTCGTCGTAGAAGACACCGAGCGCGCCCTCCGACTCCTCCGCGATGCCCTTCTCCCGCAGCTCCGCCACCACGTCGTGCAGCCGCGGGTTGTAGAACGACTCACCGGCGACGTCGTCCCGCGTCAGCAGCACCCCGAGGCGGCCGTACACCTGCTGGAACGCGGCCTCCGACTCGGCGACGATCTCCCGCCACGCGGCGAGCGTCCCCTCGTCACCGGACTGGAGCGCCACCACGCGCCGCTGCGCCCGGGCCTTGAACTCCGGGTCGGCGTCGAAGACCTTCCGCGCGTCCTTGTAGAGACCGTCGAGAGCCGAGACCGCGCTGCCGGTCGCCTCGGCCGCCGGGTCGATGTCCGCGTCGCGCCAGGTCAGGTCGGGGTTCTCGGTGATGTACTGGATCAGCATGCCGAACTGGGTGCCCCAGTCGCCGACGTGGTTCTGCCGGACGACCTCGGCCCCGAGGTGGCCCAGGACCCGGACCAGCGCGTCACCGATGAGGGTGGAGCGCAGATGGCCGACGTGCATCTCCTTGGCGACGTTCGGCGCCGAGTAGTCCACCACGGCGACCTCGGACTCCTGGGTCCGCCGGACACCGAGCCGGTCGTCGGCGTCGCGCGCGGCGAGCCGCTCCACCAGCGCGGAGTCCGCCAGCCGGATGTTGAGGAAGCCGGGACCGGAGACCTCCACCCCGGCGATCCACGCAGCCGCCGTCAGGTGCTCCCGCAGCTGCTCGGCGAGGTCGCGCGGCTTGACGCCCAGGCGCTTGGCGAGGGAGAGCGCGACGTTGGACTGGAAGTCCGCGTGGTCGCTGCGTCGGACGAGGGGGTCCTCACCGGCCAGGTCGGCCGGGACGACCGCGCCCATCGCCGCCGAGACGGCGGCCTCCACCTCTGCTGCCAGTGACCGAACCTGCTGACTCATGTCCGCGAACTTCCTCCGTGCGGGAACCGCGCCGCTCGGCGCGGAGGACCTGTCGGTGCGGGCCGCCTCGGCCTCGGCCTGGGCCGAGGCGCTGCCGTGCCGCGCGCCCACGGCGTCAAGCATGTCAGGTCACGGCGGCGCACCGCGCCACGGTACGCCGACGGCGCACTGGGGCGCCGCCACGCCTCCCGCGGCGGGCGCGGCCTACGCTCGGGGTATGGACAGCCACCACGCCCCCGACGCCGCCCCGGACACCCCCGGCGGCGCCGCGGCGCCCGGCCGCCCGGCCGGCCCGATCGAGGTGGTCCTCGCCGACGACCAGGCGCTGGTGCGCGCCGCTTTCGCGATGCTGATCGGCTCCGCACCCGACATGGCGGTCGTGGGGGAGGCGGCGACCGGCCGGGAGGCGGTCGAGGCCGCCCGACGGGCCCGGCCGTCCCTGGTGGTGATGGACATCCGGATGCCGGACCTGGACGGCATCGAGGCGACACGCCGGATCGCCGCCGACGCTTCGCTGTCGGACGTGCGGGTCCTGGTGCTGACCACCTACGACACCGACGAGCACGTGATGGACGCGCTGCGCGCCGGCGCCTCCGGCTTCCTGGTGAAGGACACCCGGCCCGCGGAACTGCTGGAAGGCATCCGGACGGTGGCGGCCGGGGACGCGCTGCTCTCACCGGGCCCCACCGGACGGCTCATCTCCCGGCTGCTGAGCGCACCGGCCGTGCCGTCGCCGTCGGCGGGTGCCGGGGCCGGCACCGCGGTGGCAGGGCTGTCCGCCCGTGAGTCCCAGGTCCTCGCCCTGGTCGGGCGCGGCCTGAACAACGCCGAGATCGCGGCGACCCTGCGGCTGTCGCCCCTCACCGCGAAGACGCACGTCAGCCGGGTCATGGGCAAGCTCGGCGCCCGGGACCGGGCGCAGCTGGTGATCGCCGCCTACGAGTCGGGGCTGGTGCGGGCCGGGGAGCGGGGCGCGGCCCCCGGCTGAGCCCGCCCACCGGGCCCCGGGGCCGCTCCGCGGGCCGGTCCCGCCGTGCGCCGCCGCCTCCGTCGAGGGCGCGGCCCGGTCGCCGTGCCGTGCCGGGGGCGCGCCCGCCGCGGGCCCGGCGTGCGCCAGAATGGGCGCATGACTCTGTTCCGCGACGACGGCATCGTGCTGCGCACCCAGAAGCTGGGCGAGGCGGACCGGATCATCACCCTCCTCACCCGCGGTCACGGTCGGGTGCGGGCCGTCGCCCGGGGGGTGCGGCGGACCTCCTCGAAGTTCGGCTCCCGGCTGGAGCCCTTCACCCACGTCGACGTGCAGTTCTTCGCCCGGGGCGCGGAACTCGTCGGACGCGGGCTGCCGATGTGCACCCAGACCGAGACGATCGCCCCCTACGGCCAGGCGATCGTCACCGACTACGACCGCTACACCGCCGGCACCGTGATGCTGGAGACCGCGGAGAGGTTCACCGACCACGAGGGCGAACCCGGCGTGCAGCAGTACCTGCTGCTGGTCGGTGGACTCCGCGTGCTCGCCTCCGGCGACCACGCGCCGGGGCTGGTGCTCGACGCCTTCCTGCTGCGGTCGCTCTCCGTCGCGGGGTACGCGCCGAGCTTCTCCGACTGCGCCCGCTGCGGTATGCCCGGCCCGAACCGGTTCTTCTCCGTCGCCGCCGGCGGCACGGTCTGCCCCGAGTGCCGGATGCCGGGGAGCGTCGTCCCCTCACCGGAGGCGCTGGTACTGCTCGGCGCGCTGCTCACCGGGGACTGGGCGACAGCCGACGCCGCCGAGTCGCGCCACCGGCGGGAGGGCAGCGGACTGGTCTCCGCCTACCTGCACTGGCACATGGAGCGCGGGCTGCGCTCGCTGCGCTACGTCGACCGCAGCGGTGACGGCGGCCCGCCGCCCGCCGCGGTCCCGGCCGGCCGCCGCCCGGCGGCGCACCCGCAGCCGGGCTGAGCCGAGAGGGGGTTTGCGACCCCACGCCGGGCCCGCGACGCGGCTACGGCCGTCTGCCGCGTTGTCAGGAGTGCGCGAGTACAACCCGGTACGAGGGTGCCCCTCCGCCGTGCAGCTGACCGCATCCGACGCCATGAGCCGATCCGACTCGGGGTCTCACACACGCGTGAGAGCGCGGTACGCCGCCGCTCCGCGGTGAGCCCCACGCGGAACCCGTCGCCGTGAGCCCGCGCGCCCTCGCCGACACCGCCGTGCCGCCCGCCCCCGGGGCAGGCAGCCGCAGGACGTTCCCCCGGTCGGCGCCCCACGCGGGGTCCGTCCGCGGTCGGCTACCCTCGCACCTGCCGGAGCGACGCGTTCCCACCGCCCTCCGGGCTTCCGTCGAACTCAGTCGAGAGAGAGCACTGCCATGGCCCGTCGCGGAATGCTGTCACGGCAGCGTCGCGTGCCCGCCGATTACGCCGCCCCCGACCCGCACCCCTCCGGCGCGAGGCCGCCGAAGCTGCCGGCGGAGCTGGTCCCCGGCCACGTCGCGATCGTGATGGACGGCAACGGCCGCTGGGCGAAGGACCGCGGCCTGCCGCGGACCGAGGGCCACAAGATCGGTGAGTCGGTCGTCCTGGACGTCGTCAAGGGCTGCCTGGAGCTGGGGGTGCGCAACCTCTCGCTGTACGCGTTCTCCACCGAGAACTGGAAGCGGTCCCCGGACGAGGTTCGATTCCTCATGGCGTTCAACCGGGACGTGATCGACCGCCGCACCGAGGAGCTCGACGCCATGGGCGTCCGCATCCGGTGGGCGGGGCGACAGCCCCGGCTGTGGCGCTCGGTCGTCACCAAGTTGCAGGCCGCCGAGGCGCGGACCCGCGACAACGAGGCGATGACGCTGTACATGTGCGTGAACTACGGCGGCCGGGCCGAGATCGCGGACGCCGCCGCGCGCCTCGCGGAGGACGTCCGGGCGGGCCGCCTGGACCCGGGCAAGGTCAACGAGAAGACCTTCGCGAAGTACCTCTACCACGCGGACATGCCGGACGTGGACCTCTTCCTGCGCCCCTCGGGCGAGCAGCGGACCTCGAACTACCTGATCTGGCAGAGCGCCTACGCGGAGCTGGTGTACCAGGACATCCTCTGGCCCGACTTCGACCGCCGCAACCTCTGGGACGCCTGCGTCGAGTACGCCTCCCGCGACCGCCGCTTCGGCGGGGCGCTGCCCAACGAGGTCACCGCGTCCAGCGGGGGGCCGGCCGCCGACGGGCGCTGAGGACGGCCGCAGCACCGTGCGAACGGGCCCGGGGCGCGACCACGCGGTCGCGCCCCGGGCCCGTTCGGTGAGGTCAGCGTGAGGCGGCGCAGTCGCCGCAGGTGCCGAAGACCTCGACGGTGTGCGCGACGTCCACGAAGCCGTGCTCCGCGGCGATCGCGTCCGCCCACTTCTCCACGGCCGGACCCTCCACCTCGACCGCCTTGCCGCAGGTGCGGCAGACCAGGTGGTGATGGTGGTCGTCGGTGGAGCAGCGGCGGTAGACCGACTCGCCGTCCTTGGTGCGCAGCACGTCCACCTCGCCCGCGTCCGCCAGGGACTGGAGCGTGCGGTAGACCGTCGTCAGCCCGACGGAGTCGCCGCGGTGCTTGAGCAGGTCGTGCAGCTCCTGCGCGCTGCGGAACTCGTCCGCTTCTGCCAGTGCCGCCGCCACCGCGGCCCGCTGACGCGTGGACCGCCCACGGACCGGTGGTCCTGCCGTCACCACGATGCCCTCCTCGGAGAATCCTCGGAACCGTTACCCGCACGGCCCCCGTACGGGGATGCCATTGTGCCAGGACATCACGGTGCGGCGACGACCTCGCTCTCCCGCGTGGCTCCGGGCGCGGACGCGGCACGGGCCCGGCGACGTCCCAGCGGCGCCGCGGCGGCGGCGATGAGGGCGAAGAGCCCCAGGGCGATCAGCACGATCGTGGCGCCGGGCGGGACGTCGGCGTAGTACGAGGTGACCGTCCCGGAGAGCGACACCAGCACGCCGAAACCGACGGACAGCCCCAGCGTGGTGGCGAAACCCCTGGTGAGCTGCTGTGCGGCCACGACGGGGATCACCATCAGCGCGCTGACCAGGAGCAGCCCCACCACCCGCATCGCGACGGTGACGGTGGCGGCGGCGGTGACGGCGAGCAGCAGGTTCAGGGCGCGGACCGGCAGCCCCGTGACCCGGGCGAACTCCTCGTCCTGGCAGACGGAGAACAGCTGCCGACGCAACCCGAACGAGACCAGCAGCACGAACGCCGAGAGGATCATGATCGCGGTGATGTCGCTCGGGGAGACGGTGTTCACCGAGCCGAACAGGTAGGTCGTGAGGTTCGCGGTGGAGCCTCCCGGTGCCAGGTTGATGATCATCACGCCGCCCGCCATGCCGCCGTAGAACAGCATCGCCAGGGCGATGTCGCCGCGGGCGCGTCCCGAGGACCGCACCAGCTCCATGGCGACCGCGCCGACGACCGAGACGAGGACCGCCATCCACACCGGGTTGGCGGAGAGCAGGAACCCCAGCGCGACACCCGTCAGCGCGACGTGCCCGATGCCGTCGCCCATGAGCGCCTGGCGGCGCTGCACCAGGTAGATGCCGACCGCCGGGGCGGCGATCCCGATCAGCAGCGCGGCCTGGAGCGCGCGCTGCATGAAGGGGTAGTCGAGGACTTCCAGCATGATCCGTCCGTTTCCGCTGCTGTATCCGTGGGCCGGCGCTGCCCGCCGTCCGCCCGGCGCCACGCGGGCGCGGGCGGCGCGTCGCTACAGGATGCCGGTCTGGAGGGGCGGTACCACCGAGGGGTCCAGCTCGTCATGGGGGTGGCAGGCGTGGTCCGCGGGCAGCTCCGAGGAGTGTTCCACGACGCGTTCGACCCGACCGCCGGAGAGGACCACCGCGCGGTCGATGAGCGGCTCCAGCGGACCCAGCTCGTGCAGCACCACCAGGACCGCGACCCCGCGTTCCACCTGCTCGCGCAGGGTGTCGGCGAGGATCCGCTGGCTGGCGAGGTCCACGCCCGCCAGCGGCTCGTCCATGATCAGCAGCTCGGGCGAGGTGGTCAGCGCCCGAGCGATGAGGACCCGCTGGTGCTGGCCGCCCGACAGCGAGTCCACCGGGTCGCCGGCGCGGTCGGCGAGGCCGACCTGCTCCAGCGCGTCCCGGACCGCCGCCCGGTCGGCCCGGCCCAGCGGGCGGAGTCCGCGCCGCGCCAGGCGGCCGGCGGAGACCACCTCCCGGACCGTCGCGGGCACCCCGCCGGCGGCGGTGGAGCGCTGCGGTACGTAGCCCAGGCGCTGCCAGTCCCGGAACCGGCGGACCGGGGTCCCGAACAGCCGCAGCTCGCCGCCGGTCAGCGGTACCTGGGAGACGGCGGCGCGGACGCTGGTCGACTTGCCGGAGCCGTTGGGCCCCAGCAGCGCGACCACCTCGCCCGGCCCGACCGTGAGGTCGACGCCGCGCAGCACCGGCCGACCGCCGAGTTCGGCGGTCACCCCGTTGAGGGATATGACGGGCTCCATGGGCACTCCGTGGGGTCGGGGGCGGCCTGCGCTGCCGGGGACGTCCTCGGATTGTCCTACGCGTCGGTGCGCAGTGCCTTCTGCAGGGCCTCCAGGTTGGCGCGCATCACCGCGAAGTAGTCGTCGCCGCGGGAGGCGTCGGTGATGCCCTCGACCGGGTCCAGGACGTCGGTCTCCAGGCCGAGGTCCTCCGCGAGGGTCGTCGCCATGGCGTCGCTGGCCAGCACCTCGAAGAAGACCGTGGTCACCTCGTCGCGCTCGGCGACGTCGTGCAGCTCCCGCATCCGGGCGCCGCTGGGCTCGGACTCCGGGTCCAGGCCCGCGATGGCCTCCTCGCGCAGTCCGTAGCGCTCGGCGAGGTACCCGAAGGCGGCGTGGGTGGTGATGATCGTGTCGGTCTCGCGGTTGGCGAGGCCGGCCTCGAACTCCTCGTCCAGCGCCCGGAGCTCGTCGGCGAGGTCGGCGGCGTTCTTGCGGTACTCCTCGGCGTTGCCGGGGTCGGCCTCGGCGAGGGTGTCGGCCACGCCGTCGGCGGCCACCGCGAAGGTCAGCGGGTCCAGCCAGAGGTGCGGGTCGCCGTCGCCGTGGTCGTGGTCGTGGTGGTGGCCGTCGTGGTCGTCCTCGGCGTGGTCGTGGTCCTCGTCGCCGTGGTCGTGGCCGTGGTCCTCGTCGGCGTGGTCGTGGTCGTCCTCGCCGTGGTCGTGGCCGTGGTCCTCGTCGGCGTGGTCGTGGTCGTCCTCGCCGTGGTTGTGGCCGTCGTCGCCGTGGTCCTCCTCGCCGTCCTTGTCCTCGTCCTCGGCGGGGGCGCTGTTGACGAAGGACATGACCTCCGCCACGTGCTCGACGCCGGACTGCCCGATCGCGTCGTCCACCGCCGGCTGGAGCCCGGCGATGTACAGGATCGCGTCGGACTCGCCGAGGGCACCGACCTGGCGGGGGCTGAGCTCGAGGTCGTGCGGGTCGACGCCGGGGGAGGTGAGGGTGGTGACGTCGACGTGGTCCCCGCCGACGCGCTCCGCGAGGAAGGCCATCGGGTAGAACGAGGCGGTCACCGAGAGGGTGCCGTCGCCGTCACCGGCAGCGCCACCGCCGTTGTCGTCGGTGCCGCAGGCGCCGAGGGCGAGGACCGAGAGTGCGGCTGAGGTGGCTACGGCCGACCTGGCTATCCGGGGGCGGCGGGGGCTGCGAGCAGTGGTCATGACAGCCATTTTCAAGGGCGATGGAAACCGTTGTCAATTGAGTGGGGTGTCGTTCGTGCCACGCCCGCCCTGAAGTGGATCCCCCGCTGGCCAAAGCCCGCGTCCCGATTTGGTGATGGGCCATGTCACGCCGGTAATCTGGGGCGACTCCATCGCCGTCCTGAAGAGAGCACCGTGGCCGCCGACAAGATCGACACCATCGTCAGCCTCAGCAAGCGCCGTGGCTTCGTCTACCCGTGCAGTGAGATCTACGGCGGCCAGCGTGCCGCCTGGGACTACGGGCCGCTGGGCGTGGAACTGAAGGAGAACATCAAGCGTCAGTGGTGGCGCTACATGGTCACCTCTCGTGAGGACGTGGTCGGTCTTGACTCGTCGGTGATCCTGGCCACCGAGGTCTGGGAGGCCTCCGGTCACGTCGCCACGTTCTCCGACCCGCTCACCGAGTGCACCTCCTGTCACAAGCGCTTCCGCGCCGACCACCTGGAGGAGGCGTACGAGGCCAAGCACGGCCGTCTCCCCGAGAACGGCCTGGCCGACGTCAACTGCCCGCACTGCGGCAACAAGGGCGCCTTCACCGAGCCCAAGCAGTTCTCCGGGCTGCTCGCGACGCACCTCGGCCCGACCCAGGACACCGGGTCGGTCGCCTACCTGCGCCCCGAGACCGCCCAGGGCATCTTCACCAACTTCGCCCAGGTGCAGCAGACCTCGCGGAAGAAGCCGCCCTTCGGCATCGCGCAGATGGGCAAGTCCTTCCGCAACGAGATCACTCCCGGCAACTTCATCTTCCGCACCCGTGAGTTCGAGCAGATGGAGATGGAGTTCTTCGTCAAGCCGGGTGAGGACGAGAAGTGGCAGGAGTACTGGATGGAGCAGCGCTGGAACTGGTACCGCGGCCTGGGGCTCCAGGAGTCCAACATGCGCTGGTACGAGCACCCGGCGGAGAAGCTCTCCCACTACTCCAAGCGCACCGCCGACATCGAGTACCGCTTCCAGTTCGGCGGTAGCGAGTGGGGCGAGCTGGAGGGCGTCGCCAACCGCACCGACTACGACCTCGGCGCCCACTCCAAGGCGTCCGGCCAGGACCTGGCCTACTTCGACCAGGAGGCCGGCGAGCGCTGGACCCCCTACGTCATCGAGCCCGCCGCCGGTGTCGGCCGGGCGATGCTGGCCTTCCTCCTCGACGCCTACATCGAGGACGAGGCGCCGAACGCCAAGGGCAAGCTGGAGAAGCGCGTCGTGATGCGCCTCGACCCGCGCCTGGCGCCGGTCAAGGTGGCCGTCCTGCCGCTCTCCCGCAACCCGCAGCTCTCGCCGAAGGCCCGCGGCCTCGCGGCGACGCTGCGCAACAACTGGAACATCGAGTTCGACGACGCGGGAGCCATCGGCCGCCGCTACCGTCGTCAGGACGAGATCGGCACCCCCTTCTGCGTCACCGTCGACTTCGACACCCTCGACGACAACGCGGTGACCGTGCGTGAGCGCGACACCATGAAGCAGGAGCGGGTCTCGCTCGACCAGATCGAGTCCTACCTGGGCAGCCGACTGCTCGGCTGCTGAGCGAGCGCGGGTCCGGCGGCAGCCGGACC
>NZ_JAAVJB010000178.1 GCF_012034385.1 Streptomyces spiramenti | reverse complement strand
GCCGCGGCCGTGTCCACCGTTCCCAGCAGCCGGCCGGTCGACTCCTCGACCACCTGCACCTGCGGGCCGCCCTCGCCGCGGATGTCGGCCAGGTCGCTGGGCCGGTCGCGCCGTGTCCGCGGCCCGGCCGGGCTGCTCGCCGCCGAATCCGGCGGCGCCGCCCGGGCCGGCTGGACCGCGCGGCTGGGATGGGCCACCGTCCTCGGCGCACTCGCCCTGGCCTGCGCCACCGGACTGATGGCCGTCTCCGGCTGGCTGATCTCCCGCGCCTCCGAACAGCCGCCGCTCCTCTACCTGATGATGGCGGTGACCGCGACCCGTGCCTTCGGCATCGGCCGTGCGGTCTTCCGCTACTGCGAGCGGCTGCTCTCCCACGACGCGGTGCTCCGCATCCTGGCCGATCTGCGAGTGGCCGTCTACCGCCGCCTGGAGCGGCTGGCCCCCGCCGGGCTGCGCCAGGTGCGCCGCGGCGACCTGCTGGCCCGGGTCGTCGGCGACGTCGACGCCCAGCAGGACCACTACCTGCGGTGGCTGCTCCCGGCCACCGCGGCGGGCGCCGCCTCGGCGTCGGCCGTCGTCTTCACCCTCTGGCTGCTGCCCGCCGCCGGCGTCGCACTGGCGGTCGGGCTGCTGGCGGCGGGTGTCGCCGTCCCCGCGGCGACCGCGGTGCTGGCGCGCCGCACCGAGCGGCGACTCGCCCCGGCACGGGGGAGGCTCGCCACCCGCACCGTGGACGTGCTGACCGGCACCGCCGAACTGTCCGTCGCCGGCGCCCTCCCCGGGCGGCTCGCCGCCACGGCGGAGGCCGACCGCGAACTGACCGCGCTCGCGGCGCGCTCGGCCGCCGGCAACGCGCTCACCTCGGGGTTGATCACCTGGATCACCGGGCTGACCGTCACCGCCGCGGCCTGGCTGGGTGTCGCCGCCGTCCACGACGGCTCGCTCACCGGGGTGTGGCTGGCCACCGTGGTGCTGCTCCCGCTCGCCGCCTTCGAGGCCGTGGCGGGTCTGCCGCAGGCGGTCCGTCACCGGCAGCGCGCCGCGCGCGCCGCCGACCGGCTGCGGGAGGTGCTCCAGGCGCCCGAACCCGTGGTCGAGCCCGCCGAACCGGCCGAGCCCCCGGCCGGCCCGTTCCCGCTGCGGCTGACGGGGCTCACCGCCTCCCACCCCGGCGCCGAGCGGCCCGCGCTGCGCGGCGTGGACCTGGAGCTGGCGGCGGGCCGCCGCATCGCGGTCGTCGGGGCCTCCGGCGCCGGCAAGACCACCCTCGCCCTGACGCTGCTGCGGCTGCTGGACCCTTCCGCCGGCCGCTACACCCTGGCCGGTACGGACGCCACCGCGCTCGACGGCGACGTCGTGCGGCGCCTGGTCGGGCTCTGTGCCCAGGACGCGCACGTCTTCGACAGCACCCTCCGGGAGAACCTGCGGCTCGCGGCGACCGACGCCGACGACGACCGGCTGTGGGCGGCGCTCGACCGCGCCCGGCTGGGCGAGTGGGCCCGCGCGCTCCCGGACGGGCTGGACACCCCGGTGGGGGAGGAGGGCGGCAGGCTCTCCGGCGGGCAGCGGCAGCGCCTCGCGCTGGCCCGCGCGCTGCTCGCCGACTTCCCGGTGCTGGTGCTCGACGAGCCCGCCGAGCACCTCGACGCCCCCACTGCCGACGCCCTCACCGCCGACCTGCTCGCCGCCACCGAGGGACGCGCCACCGTGCTGATCACCCACCGGCTGGCCGGGCTGGCGGCCGTCGACGAGGTGCTCGTCCTGGACGCCGGGCTGATCGTGCAGCGCGGTTCCCACGCCGAGCTGGCGGCGGTGTCCGGCCCCTTCCGTCGGCTGCTCCGCGCCGCCGACGGCGACCTGGCGGCGGCGCCCGGATCCGCGTCGGTGCTGACGGGGGCGTGAGGGGCCGGGGCACGGTGGCGATGGCCGTGCCCCGACGCCCTCCCGGCGGGGCCCGGCCGGGAGGCCCCGCCCACCGCATGCACCATCCAGAAGTCACAAAACAGGCAAATCGCCTAGGCTCGCACCATGGCGGCTGAGGGCTCATCGCGAAACGGCGGCTCGACCGACCTGGCGCAGCGGCTCCCCCTGCTGCTCGACGCCATGGTCGCGATCGGTGGCGACGTGGAGTTGCCCATGCTGCTCGACCGGGTCGTGGCCGCCGCTGCGGAGCTCACCGGCGCGCCCTTCGCGGCGCTCGCCGCAGTCAACGACGAGGGCGGCGTCGGCGAGTTCGTCACCCGGGGGGTGAGCGAGGAGGTTCGGGCGCGGATCGGCCGCCTCCCCGGTTCGCGCGGGCTGATCCGGTCGCTGCTGGAGTCCCGCACCCCGTTGCTGCTCACCGACCTGACGCGCGACCCGCGGTTCTCCGGGTTCCCCTCCGACCATCCGCCGCTCCGCTCCCTGCTGGGTGTGCCGGTCCGGGTCCACGATGCCGGGTACGGCGCCCTCTACCTGGCCGACACCCGCGCCGCCGCCTTCACCCGCGACGACCTCCAGCTGGTGCAGATCCTCGCCACGGAGGCGGGCATCGCCATCGGCAACGCCCGGCTCTACGAAGCCGTCCGGGAACGCGCGCGCTGGATGGACGGCACCGCGGAGCTCTCCACCTCGCTGCTCTCCGGGGACGTCGACGACGCTCTCGCCGTGGTCGCCGAGCAGGCCCGGCGGCTGGCGGACTCCGACGCCGCGATGGTCCTGGTGCCCAGCAGCGGCGGCGGCATGGAGGTGGTCGCCGCCTGCGCCGACGACACCACCGGCCTGATGGGGGCGCAGATCGCACCCGGCAGCGCCCTGCTCGGGCAACTGTTCGCCGGGGAGCCGGTGTTCTTCGAGGACGTCGCCTCCGACCCCCGCATCAACGATCCCAGCGCCGCTCGGTTCGGCCCCAGCATGGTGCTGCCGCTGGCCAACAACGGCCGTGCGCTGGGGGCGCTGGCGCTGCCGCGCGCCCGGGGGGCCCGGCAGTTCTCCATCGCCGAGCGGGCGATGGCCAACCAGTTCGCCCAACAAGCCGCGGTGGCGCTGATGCTGAGCGAGGCGCGGGACGACCGTCAGCAACTCGCCGTCTACGAGGACCGCGATCGCATCGCCCGCGACCTGCACGACCTGGTGATCCAGCGGTTGTTCGCCACCGGCATGCTCCTGGACACGGCGCAGCGCGCCGCCCAACTCCCCGACGTGCACAGCCGTATCGGCAAGGCGGTCGACGAACTCGACGCCACCATCCAGGAGATCCGCACCGCGATCTTCGCGCTCCAGCAGGGTCCCGAGGAGGCGCCGTCCGGGCTGCGGACCAGGGTGCTGCGGGAGACGGGGACCGTCGCGCTGACCCTGGGCTTCCAGCCCTCCGTCGCCTTCAGCGGTCCCGTCGACAACCGGGTCGGGGAGGCGGTGGCGAAGAACCTCATCGCGGCGCTCCGCGAGGCGCTCTCCAACGCCGCCCGGCACTCCGGGGCCGGCCGCGTCGAGGTCTCCGTGGACGCCACCGCCGTCCTTCCCGAGGGCGGTGACGCGGTCCGGCTGACCGTGGCGGACGACGGCGTGGGACTCCCCGAGGGGGAGGAGCGCCGCTCCGGGCTGCGGAACATCGGGCAGCGGGCGCGGAGCCTGGGCGGCACCGTGACCTTCGGTCCCGGCCCGGACGGCCGCGGCACCGCGGTCGTCTGGGAGGTCCCGCTCTGAGCAGCCGTATCTCTCGCTGGACAACCAGCGGATCTAGGACGTGTTGCAGGACCAGCCGGGGGGCGAGGCCATGCGGGCCAAGGACATCGCGGCGGCTCTCGGGCTCGATGCGTCGGTGGCTGCGAAGGTCGAGGGAGTGCGCTCGAAGGCGAAGCGGCTGGGCGAGCGCGGGTGGTTGCTCGCCGAGTCCTCGACGAGATCGACCGCCAGACCGGCAAGGGCCTGGCGGTCCACGTCATCTGCGACAACCTCTCCGCCCACAAGGCGCCCGTGGTGCACAAGTGGCTGCTCGCGCACCCGCGCTTCCAGCTCCACTTCACCCCGACCTACTCGTCCTGGATCAACCAGGTCGAGCGGTGGTGCACCGAGCTGGAACGGCGCTGTCTCGCACGCGGGGTGTTCTGCTCCCTCGACGAACTCACGACCGCACTCGAAGAATGGATCAAGGTCTGGAAGGACGATGCCCGGCCCTTCAAGTGGACCAAAACCGCCGACCAGATCCTCGACCGCTTCTGCCGCTACTGCGACAGGATCTCCGAACCAGATCACCAGCCGTTGACGGGCACGAGTGCGCCGTGGACGGCAGCCGCCTCCTCGCTGACCAGGAGAGCGATCGCCCCGGCGACCGCTTCAGGGGTTGAGGCGGTGGCGAGCAGCTCCGGCGGGAGTACTGCCTTGTTCGCTTCGGTGGCGATCAGGCGCGGAAGGACCGCATTGACACGGATCCCCAACGGCCGCAGCTCGACATCGAGCACCCGTGTCAGGTGCGCGGTCGCCGCCTTGCTGACGCTGTAGGCCGTGAGACCGTCGGTCGGTTCGACCCCCGCTTCGGCCGCGGTGTGGACGATCACGCCCTCTCCTAGCTGCTGCATGTGCGGCACCACGGCTTGCGTCAGCCATATTGCCGCGCCGACGTTGAGGTCGACCTGCTGGCGAAGCAGCTCGGGCGTGATCGTCATCACGCCGCCGAACGTACAGACCCCGATCGTGTTGACCAGAACGCTCGGCGCGCCGACCTCCGCCTCGACGCGCGCCAGCGCCGACTTGGCGCCCTCCGGCGTCGAGAGGTCCGCTGCGATCTGGTGAACCTCAGGTCCGAGCACGCGCAAGGCCTCCTCGTTGCGGTCGATGGCGACGACCCGCAGGTTCGCCGTCCGCAACGCCGAGACCACTGCTCGCCCGAGTCCTCCTCCAGCTCCAGCCACGACCGCGATCCGTGCACTCATTTTGGTCTCCTTTCTCGATGTGGACCGAGAACCGGCCACGAACACCACGCTAACAGATGTGTGCGCGCGCATCTTGTTCAGTGCGCATTCTCAGAGTAAGATCGCCTCATGACGCGCTCCGAGACCCCACCGCTGGAACTCTCCGAGCCCCGCTTCGCCGGCTTCTTCGCCCTGATCTATGCCCACGCAGCCCTGACTGCGCGGATAGACGCCCTCCTGACCGCGCGCCACCACATCACCTTCAGCGCCTTCGAAGTGTTCTGCCGCCTCCGAGAGTCCGAGCCCCAGGCGATGCGATCGCTGGCCCGTCTCCTTGTGAGTGTCAGTCCGACCCGCGCCTCCCGGATCGTGCAGGAGCACATCGACGCGGGACACCTCGCTCGCGCAGCCGATCAGACCGACGGGCGAATCTCGCTCATCAGCCTCACCGACGCCGGACGGCGCTACGCCGACGCTGTGTCGCGGACATTCGAGCAGGCCATTGACCAGCACTTCGCTGGCGTTCTGGACGAAGAGGACATGAACGCGCTGCTGAGGATCTGGGAGAAGCTGCACCAGACGTCGAATCCGGGACCGCCGCCACCCTCCGAGCGAAACCATGCCTGAACCGCGAAAACTCAGCGGTCATGTTCGGTTGAGATACGGCTCCTGATAGCGGAGGCACCGCGCGGTGGGACGGCGGCTACCGTGCGCGGCATGAATCGGACCGTGGTGATCAGCGGTGGCGGCACCGGCATCGGGCTCGCCGCCGCGCACTCCTTCGCCCGCATGGGTGACCGCCTCGTCCTGGTAGGACGGCGGCGCGACGTACTGGAGCGGGCGGCGGCCGAGCTGCCCGACGGGGTCGCCTGTCCCGCCGACCTGACGGAGCCGGCCGGTGCCCGCGCCGTCGCCGAACTCGTCCGTGAGCGGTTCGGCACGGTCGACGTGCTGGTGCACTCCGCGGGCGGCAACAGCGCCCTCCACCCCCGCGCTCCCACCGCGCTCGCCTCACCCGCGGACGTACCGCCCACTGGCGTCCCGCCCGCTGACGCGTCGTCCTCGCACGGCCCGTTCCCGGACCGGTCGGATCCGGACACCCGGAGCGCGGCCACGGCCGGAGCGGGGCCGAACCCGTCCGAGGGCGACGCGCGCGACGGGCTCGCGCGGATCGCGGCGACCTGGACCGCCGACTTCCGCACCAACACGCTCAGCGCCGTACTACTGACCGAAGCACTGCGCGACCGACTCGCCTCGCCGGGCGGCCGGGTGCTGTTCGTCAGCTCCGTCGCCGCCTACCGGGGTTCCGGCTCGGCCGCGTACGGCGCGGCGAAGGCGGCGCTGCACCCTTACGCTCACGCGCTGGCGGCTGAGTTGGGGCCGCGAGGAGTGACCGTGAACGTGGTGGCGCCGGGGCTCGTCGGGGAGACCGACTTCTTCGGCGACCACGGGATGACCGAGGAGAACCGGCGGGCGCGCGTGGCCGAGACGCTCAACGGCCGCGCCGGCACCCCGGGCGACGTGGCGGAGACGCTGCGTTGGCTCGCCTCACCGGCGGCCGGCCACGTCACCTCTCAGGTCGTTCAGGTCAACGGCGGTGCACAGCGGGGCAGTTGACCCGTGCAGGTGGCTCCGGTGGCGGTGGTCGCGGTGCGGTGGGCGGTGCCGCCGGGGCGGGCGGGGCGGGGCCGCCGGGAGCCCGTACCCCGTGCGGTGGTCCGCGGACGGTGATCCGTCCGGAACCCGCCGCAGGATCTTGACATGCCGGGAGGTGGTCCTAGGTTTCGGAGCAACTCCCTCCGCACCCCCCACGACCGGTGCCCGTTCGGGGCGCCGGTCACGAAGGAGAACCGCATGTCGCGTTCCGCGCTCCCCACTTCCGCGCAGACGCCGGACCCCGCCGCCCCCGCGGCCGGCTCCCACGCCCGGCGGCCCCGCCGCCTGCGCCTGGTGGCCGCGGCCTCCGCCGTGGCCCTGCTGGCGGGCGGCGCCGTCGCCGTCGGTGGCACCGCGCTCGCCGGTGACGACACCGGGCAGTCCGTCCCCGAGGCCCCCGCCGGTGCTGCCGCCGCCGCCCCCGCCGCCTCCCCGCTGGCCGAGCACGGCGCCCTGGAGGTCTGCGGCATACGGCTCTGCGGTGAGGACGGCCAGGAGGTGCAGCTGCGGGGTATGAGCAGCCACGGCACCCAGTGGTTCGAGCACTGCCTCACCGACGGCTCGCTCGACGCTCTCGCCGACGACTGGGGCGCCGACGTCCTGCGGGTGAGCACCTACGTCCAGGAGGGCGGCTACGAGACCGACCCCCAGCGGTTCACCGACATCGCCAGCCGCGTCATCGACCAGGCGACCGAGCGCGGCATGTACGTGGTCGTCGACTGGCACCAGCTGAGCCCGGGCGACCCCAACGCCAACACCGAGCGCGCCAAGAAGTTCTTCACCGACATCACCGACCGCCACGGCGACCAGGACAACATCCTCTACGAGATCGCCAACGAGCCCAACGGTGTGAGCTGGTCGTCGATCAAGAGCTACGCCGAGGAGGTCATCCCGGTGGTCCGCGCCGGCGACCCGGACGCGGTGGTCCTGGTCGGCACGCGCGCCTGGTCGTCCTTCGGGCTGTCCGAGGGCGCCGACGAGCAGGAGATCGTCAACAACCCCGTGAACGCCGACAACATCATGTACGTCTTCCACTTCTACGCCGCCTCGCACGGCGACTACTACCTCAACGCGCTGGACCGGGCCTCCGACCGCCTCCCGGTCTTCGTCACCGAGTTCGGCACCCAGGACTACTCCGGTGAGGGCGCCAACGACTTCACCATGTCGCAGCGGTACCTGGACCTGATGGCCGAGAAGAACATCAGCTGGGTCAACTGGAACTTCTCCGACGACTGGCGCTCGGGCGCCGTGTTCGACGTCGGTGTCTGCGCGGCCGGCGGGCCCTGGGCCGGCACCGCCGGGCTCAAGGAGGCCGGTGTCTGGATCCGGGACCGCATGAGCTGAGCCGTCCGACAGAGCTGAGCCGTCCGCCCGCCGGGGCGGACGAGAGCGCGGGCCGTGGTGGCGCCGGTCAGCCGGGCAGGGCGTCGAGCCATTCGACGAGCAGCCGGTTGGTCTCCTCCGGCCGCTCCTGCTGCACCCAGTGGCCGCACCCCGCGAGCACGTGGTTGCCCCGAAGCCCGGGGAGCGTCCGGGGGAACGCCGCGACCGCGTCGGCGAGCCAGCGGAGCGAGGCGTCGTGCTCGCCGCCGACGAAGAGCGAGGGAAGGTCGATCGCGGCACCTGCGTGAGGCGCCAGTTCCGCCCAGTCGCGGTCCATGTTCCGGTAGCGGTTGAGCGCCCCGGTGAAGCCGGTCCGCTCGAACTCCGCCGCATGGGCGTCCAGTTCCGTGTCGGACAGCCAGCCCGGCACCGTCCCGGTCGGGAACCGCTCCCGCAGGGTCCCGCCGTCGCGGGTGACGAAGTGCGGGTCGGGAGCGCCGGGCACCGGCGCCGTGTCGCCGGAGAGCGCCGCGTAGAACCCCGCGAGCCAGCCCCGCACGTCCGGCTCCATCTCCGACTCGGCCCGGCCCGGTTCCTGGAAGTAGGAGACGTAGAACTCCTCCTCGCCGCCCATCCCCGCGAAGACCTCGCCCGGGCGCGGCCCACCGGGCGGCGTGTACGGCACCCCCAGCAGGGCCACGCCCCGGCAGAGCTCCGGGCGCAGGAGTGCGGCGTGCGCCGCGCCGGTCGCTCCCCAGTCGTGCCCGACGAGCACGGCCTGCCGCTCCCCGAGGGCGTGCACCACCGCCGCGACGTCCTCGGCCAGGGCGGACGCCCGGTAGGCGGCCGGGTCGGCCGGACGGGACGAGCGGCCGTTGCCGCGGGTGTCCATCGCGACGGCGCGGTAGCCGGCGGCGGCGAGTGCGGGCAGTTGGTGGCGCCAGGACCGCCAGGTCTCGGGGAAGCCGTGCAGCAGCAGGACCAGCGGGCCCTGCCCCTGCTCCACGAGATGGGTGCGTCCCGCGGGCGAGGCGACCAGGCGGTGGGCGGGTGGGGTGGGTGTCACGGGGTCCTCCCGGGGGTCGACGTCCCACCGATGATCGGCGGGCGCCGGGAGGCGCGCCGAACCGTGTTGCGGTTTCGGCACGTCGCGGCACCGGGGCCTCGGCGGGTGCCGGGCTGCGCGCCGAGGTCCGCGGCGGTGGAAGTCGGTCGTGCAACTTAGGTTGTGATGCTTACTAGTCTGTGGTTCTATCTAGGTATGGCAACTGACCGAAGGGCGAGCTGGCTCAAGGGCGTCCTGGACCTGCTGGTGCTGGGCTGTCTCACCGATGGCGAGAGCTACGGCTACGAGATCGCCCGGCGACTGGACGGCGCCGGGCTCGGCCAGATCCGCGGCGGCACGCTCTACCCGGTGCTCAACCGACTGGAGACCGCCGGGCTGGTGGCCGCCGAGTACCGCGCCGCCGAGCGCGGCCCGGGGCGCCGCTACTACCGGCTCACGCCGGAGGGCGAGCGGCAGCTCGCCGAACAGACAGCGGCCTGGGACGAGTTCCACGCCACCACCCGGGCAGTGCTGGCCGGCGCTCCGACCACGGCGACGAAGGGGACACGCGAGTGATGACGACCGGGACCGACGACCGCTACCTCACCGAACTGGCGGAACTACTGCGTGCGGAGCGCATGCCCGAGGACCGGATCGAGGCCGTGGTCGGCGAGTTGATCGACCACCTCGACGCCACCGGCGTGCGCGCCGAGGACGAGTTCGGCCCGCTCGCGGAGTTCGCCGCCTCTCTGACCGGGGGCCCGGGTGTCGTCCCGACCGACGGCGGGGGCCCGGCCGAGGACGCCGAGGAGTGGCGGTGGGTGGCCGACTACGACAGCGACCTCGCGGTACTCGACCGGTACGGCCGGCAGGGCTGGGAGGTCCGGGAGCTCGACCGGCTCGGCCGGTTCGTCGCACGGCGCGACCGCGGGGCCGCCATGGCCTGGGAGTACCGCCGTGAGGTGGTCTCCCGGCGCCGGCGGGAGGAGCGCACCGCGCTGCTGGCGCCCGAGGGCTGGGAGCCGTGTGGCAGTTGGCGGTTCGTCACGTACTACAAGCGGCCCCTGGCCGCGTCGCTCGGCCCCGATGCCGCGCTGCCGGACCCGCCTGCCGGTCCGCGTGACCGCACCTTCCTGAGCCGCGGCAACCGGATCGGGATGGTGGTCGGCGCGGTGTCCCTGGTGGTGCTGCCGTTCCTGCTCTGGTTCGCGGGCGACGACCCGGGCGTCTGGATCGGCGGAGCCGTGGGCGGAGTCATCGGCGGGGTCGCCGCGGTGGTCGGCGTGCGGCGCTCGCTTCGTCGCGGCTCCGGTGAACGCCCCGCCACGGAGCCAGAGTTGAGCCCTCCCGGTAGTGACCCAGCGTAAATTCGAGCGCCGGAGCGCAACCGGCGCACAAAGGGGGCGCATGTGAATCGCGAAGCTCTGGTGACGGGAGGCGCGCACGCGGTGACGGGACGGGGCGGTAGCTACCGCGCGTGGTGACAGGCGTGCAACAAATTCACTCGAAGAGCTGAAGATTCGCTCGTCTGCAGCATGGGGGCGGGGATACTTTCTAGCGTGCCCGCCATGGACGAAGAGCCCACGAACCCCGCTGCGGCGCAGCCCAGGGACGCGATCGACGTCGATGACCTCGTCTTTGCCGCGACCGGCCGCCGCGTCCGGAGGCTGACCCTGCCCGACGGGACCCACTGGTTCCCCGCCGCCGAGTTGGGCGTTACGATGAGTGACTTTCCGGCCTCCCGGGGTGTCCCCGACGACCGTCGCGACACGCTGGCGAGCCTCACCGGACGGTTCGGGATCGCCGCCCCGACCGAGCCGGGGTGGTCCCCCGCGACGGAGATGGTTGACCTCTCCGTAGTCATGATGCTCGCGCTCGGGGGCGGCGGCGGCGGGGGCGGCGGCGATCCGTTCCGGGTCTGGGTGGCCGACGTCCTGACGGCCGTCCAGCGGGACGGCTGCCACTTCCTGGACGAGGCGACCGTGCAACCGCGCGGCGCCGCGCCGGGGACGGGGTACGCCATGCCGGGTCGACTCGCGGAGGCCGTGGTGCGGTTGGAGGAGCCCTGCCTGCCGCAGGACGCCGCCTTCGCCGAGGACTCCGCCTCTGCCCCCGGCGCCGCGCCCCGGTTCCGGGCCGAGGCGCCCGTGCGGAGCGCCCCGGAGCACGGGGCGCACGCCCGGTCCGACGGGGGCGCGGTCGCCGATGCGGAACCGACCCCCGACGCCGTACGCGGCTCGGACGGCGCCGAGTCGGGCACCCCCGGCGTGCCGCCCGATTCCGGGACGGAGGCCCCGTACGCGGCCTGGACGATCAGGTCGTGCGCCTTGTCGCGGGGCAGGCCGAGCAGGATGCCGGCGTCGACCATGGCTTCGACGAGGAAGTAGAAGTAGGCGGGCCCGGAG
>NZ_JAAVJB010000177.1 GCF_012034385.1 Streptomyces spiramenti | reverse complement strand
CGGCGCCGGCGGGCACGGGCCCGGCGCGGCGCCGCGGGAGGTGCGGTCAGCCCTGGAAGCGGGGGAACGCGGAACGGCCGGCGTAGACGGCGGCGTCGTCCAGGATCTCCTCGATGCGGAGCAGCTGGTTGTACTTGGCGACGCGGTCCGAGCGGGCCGGGGCGCCGGTCTTGATCTGACCGCAGTTGGTGGCGACGGCCAGGTCGGCGATGGTGACGTCCTCGGTCTCGCCGGAGCGGTGGGACATGACGCACTTCAGGCCGCTGCGCTGGGCGAGCTCGACGGCGTCGAGGGTCTCGGTGAGCGAGCCGATCTGGTTGACCTTGACGAGCAGAGCGTTGGCGGACTTCTCGTCGATGCCGCGCTGCAGCCGCTCGGAGTTGGTGACGAACAGGTCGTCGCCGACGAGCTGGACCCGGTCGCCGAGGCGGGCGGTGATGGTGCTCCAGCCGGCCCAGTCGTCCTCGAACAGCGGGTCCTCGATGGAGACGAGGGGGTAGTCGTCGACGAGGCCGGCGTAGTAGTCGGTCATCTCCTCGGCGGTGCGGTCCTTGCCCTCGAAGGTGTAGACGCCGTCCTTGTAGAACTCGGAGGCGGCGCAGTCCAGGGCGAGCGCGATGTCCTGGCCGGGGGTGTAGCCGGCGGCCTTGACGGCCTCCAGGATGAGGTCCAGCGCGGCACGGTTGGAGTCGAGGTTCGGGGCGAAGCCGCCCTCGTCGCCGAGGCCGGTGGAGAGGCCGCGCTCCTTCAGGACCGACTTCAGCTTGTGGTAGACCTCCGCGCCCCAGCGCAGCGCCTCGGAGAAGGACTCCGCGCCGACCGGCGCGATCATGAACTCCTGGATGTCCACGTTGGAGTCGGCGTGGGCACCACCGTTGAGGATGTTCATCAGCGGCACCGGCAGCAGGTGCGCGTTGGGGCCGCCCAGGTAGCGGAAGAGCGGCAGGTCCGAGGACTCCGACGCGGCGTGCGCGACGGCCAGGGAGACGCCGAGGATCGCGTTGGCGCCCAGCGAGGACTTGTCGGCGGTGGCGTCCAGGTCGAACATCGCCTGGTCGATCAGCCGCTGCTCGGTGGCGTCGTAGCCGACGAGCTCCGGGCCGATCTGCTCGATGACGGCGAGGACGGCCTTCTCGACGCCCTTGCCGCCGTAGCGGTTCGGGTCGCCGTCACGGAGTTCGAGCGCCTCGAAGGCGCCGGTGGAGGCGCCGGACGGGACGGCTGCACGGCCGGTGGAGCCGTCGTCGAGGCCGACCTCGACCTCGACGGTGGGGTTGCCTCGTGAATCGAGGATTTCCCGGGCTACGACGACGTCGATGGACGGCACGCGGTTCTCCTTCGGGGTGGGTCAGTCTCAGCCCTGTGAGCCTAGCCGCCCACCGGGCATGCTGCGCCGATCAGCTCACCGTTCGGTCCGGTTTGTCGGGCGACCGACAGCGGAAACGACACGGAAACCGCAGGTGAGGGCGGTTGTCATCTTTTTGTTTAACGGGGGAAGAAAACCTGGTGGGCGCACCCGTGGATCGGGTGCGCCCACCGGCGACTCCCCGGCCGGGGCCGGAGAGCGCATCGGATCAGAGCGAGAGCTGCTGACCGGGGAAGATCAGGTTGGGGTTGTCGCCGACGACCGACTTGTTGGTCTCGTAGAGGTCCAGCCAGGTGGTGCCGTTGGCCTCGGCGATCTTGTGGAGGGTGTCGCCGGAGAGGACGGTGTAGTCGCCCTGCTCGCCGGAGGAGGCCGGCTTCTCGGCACGCTCGGTGGAACGGGAGGCGGGGGCCTCGGTGCGCTGCTCCTGCTGCGGCTCGGCCTGCTCCTGCTGCTGCGGAGCCTGCTGCTGCGGGGCGGACTCCTGCTGCGGGGCCTCCTGCTGGCCGCCGATCTCGGGGGCGGGACCACCGGAGGTCAGTCCGGCGACCTGGCTGCAGTGCGGCCAGGCACCGGGGCCCTGCATGGAGAGGAGCTTCTCCGCGGTGGCGATCTGCTGGTCCTTGCTGGCGAGGTCGGCGCGCGAGGCGTACTGCGAGCCGCCGGCCGCCTCCCAGCTGGACTGGGAGAACTGGAGGCCACCGTAGTAGCCGTTGCCGGTGTTGATGGACCAGTTACCGGTGGACTCGCACTGGGCGACCTTGTCCCAGGTGTCGACGGAGGCGGCCTGGGCGCCGGTGGCACCCATCAGCGGGAGGGCGACCGCGGCACCGGCAGCGCCGGCGATGGCGGCCACACGGGCGGGCTTGGAGGGACGGCGGTGGCGACCCTTGCCGGAGAACAGCATGTCGTTCCTTCTCACCGACGCCTACGAGGTGAGCTGTCGGGTTCGGGCTAGTGAGTCGCCCGGCCGCTGCGGCGTGCGCCGCACCGTCTTCACCCCAAGCCGTTCCGGACGGGTCCGGGCCGGCACTTACCTTGGGTCCCCCGCTCCTGCCTGCGGTGCTACGCAGAGCCGTACCCCCGGGTCGGCGGCAGGATTAGGCGTGAGCGACCCGGTTCACCCGCGGTGTGCGAGCCCGGCGACAGTAGGCACAGCCGGCATCACGATTCAAGAACGATGAAGATCACGCCCCGGGAGCGACTTGACGCGAGTTGGGAAACGTCTTCGCAGGTCAGCGGGGTGAGATCACCCCGAAACAGGCAATACAACCGCGAAGTCATCCGAGATGATGGTCACACCAGAGGCCGCAAATCGGTCAAACTGCCGTCAAAGCCAGCAATACAGCCGCCGCTGACGCCTCGTAGGGCGGCTGACCGCCGCCCGGACCGCCGGTGCGCGGCAGCTCCCGGCCACGGGTGCCGCCCGGCGGTGACTCCTGCCACACGCATCCCTCCAACCGCCCCCGAACACGGGGAGTTGACCCGCTCCCGGCCGCCGCACGAGGGCTGCCGCACCCCCTCCGCGAGCGGCCCCGGGACCACCCCGCGACCACACGCGGCGCGCCGACACGGCGAGATCGCCCCGGATGGCCGCAGCTCCTGCGCCGGGCGAGTGGGAGGACGCATGACCGCGCCGAAACGGTGCAGTGGCGGGCCGGCCCGGCGTCCTGCGGCGGCAGCCGGGTGAACGACACGGGTCGGGGGAGGGCCCGTACAGGAGGGGCGGGGGCGCGCGGGGCCATTGCGGCGGGTGCGGGACCGTCGAGTCGCGGACGCGGGATGCGGGATGCGGGATGGGGGATGCGGACGCGGACGCGGGGACGCGGGAGGCCCGGTGTGCGTCCCCCCGGGGGGTCGCACACCGGGCCTCGCGGCGGCCGGCGGGTGGGTCGTTACTTCCCGGAGCCCTTGGCCGTCTTCTCCGTCTTCTCCGCCGCCGCGGCGGCCTCGGCCTCCTCGGCAGCCTGTTCGGCCTGCTCGGCGGGGGTGAGCGCCAGCAGCTGGCCCGGCAGGATGTGGTCGGGGTTCTCACCGACCGTGCCCGAGTTCGCCTCGTAGAGGGCGGCCCAGCCGCCGTCCACGCCGAGCTGTCCGGCGATGCCGGAGAGGGAGTCGCCCGGACGGACCTCGTACCCCTCGCCGTCGGTGCCGTCGCCCGCACCGGTCGCGTCCTCGGTCGAGGCGTCCTCGTCCCGATCGCCGTCGCCGTCGCCGCGCTCGTCCTCGGTGCGGTCGGTGGCGCCGTCGTCGGAGCCTGTGCCCTTCGCCGCACCGCCACCCGCGGACGGCTGGTCGTCGGCACGGTCCTCGGCGGAGTGCCGGCCGCCACCGGTCGGCTCGGAGCGTTCGGTCTCGTCCGGGTCGGGCGAGCCGCGGTGCCTGCCGCCGTTGCCGCGCTCGTCCTCGGCGCGGTCGGTCGCGCGGTCCCCCGACCCGGTGTCGGCGTCGGACCGCTCCTCGACGGACTCCTTGGTGCCGCTGCGGTCCGCGCGGTCCGAGCGCTCGTCGTCGGTGGTGTCCGGCGCGACGGAGCGGGCACCGGCCGGCTCGCCGTCCTCGAAGCGGCCGAGGCTGTCCCGGCCGGCCCCCTCGGTGTCGTCCGCCTCGTCCGCGGGGGCGGGCCCGGCGAGGCGGTCGGCGCGATGCTCGGCGGTCAGACCGCTGGAGAGGGCGCAGACGGGGAAGGCGGCGCGAGGACCGCGGTCCTCCAGGATGCGTTCCGCGACGGTGATCTGCTGGCTCCGACTGGCCAGGTCGGGCCGGTCGGCGAACTCCTCGCCGCCGAACTCGGCCCACGTGCTCAGCGGCAGCTGGAGCCCGCCGTAGTACCCGTTGCCACTGTCGGCGTTCCAGTCACCGTCGCTCTCGCACTCGGCGACACGGTCCCAGGTCTCACCACCGACGGCGTGCGCGGCACCCGCTCCCAGTAGGGGCAGCGCCGCGGAGGCGCCGGCGACCCCGGCGGTCACCAGGAATGCCGGAGCCTGTTTCGGGCGGCGATGACGTCCGTTCCCAGAGAGCATGGTGATG
Organism: Streptomyces spiramenti; assembly: GCF_012034385.1. GTDB lineage: Bacteria > Actinomycetota > Actinomycetes > Streptomycetales > Streptomycetaceae > Streptomyces > Streptomyces spiramenti. The sequence continues at coordinate 7,016 of NZ_JAAVJB010000177.1, read as the reverse complement.
ACCCCTCATGCGGTGCACTTGCCGGTTGCTTGCGCGGGTGAAGTTGAGGCCAGAACCTAACGTGCCGCCACAGCGCATCACAAGCCGGTCCCGCCCGGGTCACACTGCGGTCACATCCCTGACGCGGCGTCACCGCATCGGCGTGCGCGGGCGGGCACCGACCCCGCCGGCCGCACCGCGGCTGACGAAAAACTCGAAGCGCCGACCGCATCGAGAGCCACCGGCGGAACCTCAAAACCGCAGGCGGGAAAGGGTGTTACCGAAGTCCGACCCCGGCGGAGCGATGCGGTCCGGCGACGTCGGCCCGCGTGGCAGACGCCGCGCGGGCATGACGGAGGGCGACCACTCGCTCCCCGGAGTGAGACCCGCTCGTATGGGCCACGGCGCGGAGCGCCCGTTGCCCACCGGGGAGCCGCCCGGAACTGAGACATGGGTCACTCCCCCGCACCGAACCACCACACGGCGGACGGACCGGACCATTCGCCGCCTGTCCCGACCACCGACCCCTGCCGGGGTCGCCCCGCGAGGGCCGACGGGCGGCGGACCCCGGCCGACGGGGCCGCGTCACTCCGCCTCGCCGGCGGGCGACCGGAGGTGTGCGGACGGGCTCTCGGGCGCGAACTCCACCGGCAGCGTCCGCAGTCCGCGCATGATCAGCCCACCCCGCCACCGCAGCTCCTCCGGCGCGGCGGCCAGCCGCAGCTCCGGCAGCCGCCGGAACAGCGTCACCAGGGCGGTCCGCGCCTCCAGCCGGGCCAGCGGCGCGCCCAGGCAGTAGTGGACACCGTGGCCGTAGCCGAGGTGCTGGTTGTCGGTGCGGCGCAGGTCCAGACGGTCGGGGTCCCGGAACCGCGCCGGGTCGCGGTCGGCGGCAGCGAGCACCACCAGGACGGGGTCGCCTCGGCCGATGCTCCTGCCGCCGAGCGTGAACGGCTCCGTCGCGAACCGCCAGGTGGCGAGTTCCACCGGCCCGTCGTAGCGCAGCAGTTCCTCCACGGCGACCGTCAGCCGCCGCTCGTCCCCGGCGACCACGAGCTCCCGGAAGTAGTCCAGTTGCTCGGGGTGACGCAGCAGCGAGAGGGTGCCGTTGCCGATCAGGTTGACCGTGGTCTCGAACCCCGCGAACAGCAGGATGAAGGCCATCGCGGCGGCCTCCTCCTCGGTCAGGTGCTCGCCGTGGTCGGAGGCGCGGATGAGGCCGGAGATGAGGTCGTCGCCGAGCGCCCCGCGCTTGCGGTGGATCAGCTCCGCCAGGTACTCCCGCATCCGCTTGACGGCACGGCCGACACCACCGCGCCGACCCGAGGTGTGCAGCATCATCCCGGCCCAGCCGTGGAAGTCGGCCTGGTCCTCCTCGGGCACCCCCAGCAGGTCGCAGATGGCGTAGATCGGCAGCGGAAAGGCGAAGGCGTCGATGAGGTCGGCCGACCCGGCCGGGGCGAAGTCGTCGATCAGCCGTTCGGTGAGCGCCTCCACCCGCGGTGCGAACGCCGCGACACGACGTGGTGTGAACGCCTTGGAGACCAGCCGCCGCAGCCGGGTGTGATCCGGCGGGTCGATGTTCAGCAGGTGCGTCATCAGGTTGGCGCTGCGCTCACCGGGGATGCCGACCCGGCCGCGGGTGTGCGCGGCCTGGCTGTGCCACTCGGGGTTCTTGCTCAGCCGCTGATCGGCCAGGGCCTGGCGGGCGTCCTCGTGGCGCGTCACCAGCCACGCCTCGACGCCGCTGGGGAGCTGTGCCCGGTGCACCGGGGCGTTGGTGCGCAGCCAGGCGTAGGCGGGGTAGGGGTCGGCGGCGAACTCGCGGCCGAACAGCTCGGGCACCGGGCCGGCGCCCTCCGGCGGCGCCGGGTCTCCCCCGGCCCCGGTGATCGGGCACCGTGCGGCGTCGGGCCTCCCGGAGGCGAGGCCCCCGGAAGCGGTGCCGTGCTCACCGGCGGTGGGGACGGTGGCGCGGCCCTCCGGCGCAGCGCCCTCCGCGGCGGCGGGGGTGGTGCGGCCCGGCCAGGCTGCGCGGGTCATGCCTGCCCCTCCCGGTCCGGGATCACCGCCGAGACACGGAAACCGCCCCGGTCGGTCGGGCCGGAGACGAAGCCACCGCCCAGAGCGGTGACCCGCTCCCGCATACCGACCAGCCCGTTGCCGCCGCTCGGCAGCGAGGCGCCGGGGCCGGGGGCCGCGCCGGGCGGCGGTTCGTTCTGCACCAGCACCGCGACCTCCTCCTCCCGACGGGCGAGCCGGACCAGGGTCGCCGCGCCGGCGGCGTGCTTGTGGACGTTGGTCAGCGCCTCCTGCACCACCCGGTAGACGGTCCGCTCCACCGGTGCCGCGTAGCCGCACCGGTCCCCCTCCTCGTGGAACTCGACCGCCATCCCCGTCTGCCGGGACTGCCCCAGCAGGTCGCCCAACTCCTCCAGCTGCGGTCCGCTCCCGCCGCCGTCGGCCGCGGGGGCCGTGGTGCGGGCCGTCGCGGCGATCTCCGCGAGCCGCTGCGCCGGGTCGGGCCGCCCGGCGGCGGGCCGGTCGTCGGTGCGCAGCACGCCGAGCATGGTCCGCAGCTCGGTGAGGGCCTGCCGCCCCATGTCGCCGACGAGCGCGGCGTTGCGCGCGGCCTTCTCCGGGTCCTTCGGGGCGACGGCCTGGATGGCGGCGGCGTGGACCACCATCAGCGAGACCCGGTGGGCGACGACGTCGTGCATGTCACGGGCGATGCGGGTCCGCTCCTCGCGCCGAGCCCACTCGGCGCGCTCCTCCGCCCGCTCGGCGAGCAGCGACAGCTCGCGCTCCAGGCCGTCGGCGCGTTCGCGCAGCGACTCCACCAGGCGGCGGCGGGCACGCACGTACATGCCGACCAGGACGGGGGCCACGACGTGCACCACGCCGAAGGTCAGCACGATCAACAGCGCGAACCAGGCCGGCAGCGGCTGCTCGACCTGGGACTGCTCCTCCAGGACGGCGAGGTACAGCACGAGGCAGCCACCGAAGCTGAGCATCGCGGTCAGCAGCGCGATGAGGCGGCGCGGCGCGTCGGTGACGGTGAGGGTGTAGAGGCCCACCACGACCAGCAGCAGACCCATCTGGGCGGGGAGCAGCGCGACGGCCACCAGGACGACCGCGATCGGCCAGCGGCGGCGCAGCACCAGGACCGAGCCGCCGAGAGCGGCGACGACGGCGACCGGCGCGACAGGCAGGCCGACGGTCCCGGCGAAGGACGGCGCCATCAGCACGCACTCCAGCGCGGAAACCACCGCGAGGAGGACGTCGAGGACCACGGAGCGGCGGCGCGGCCACCACAGCACTGCTCCGCCCTTACGGTCCAGGGCCCCCGCCCCCGCTTCGTTCATACGACCAGACTACGGTGCGCCGTCCACGCGTTTTCCGACCGGATCACGCGAACCGGACATCGGCCCGTTGCGGCGCGCCGCGGCGGGCGGGGCGGTCGAGGACGACCTCGGGGAGAGGGAGTGGGTCACCACGCGGTGACTCAGGTAGTGTCTTCTCGGCCGTCCGCCGTGGGGTAATCGGTAGCCCGCAGGACTTTGAATCCTCGTAGTGCTGGTTCGAGTCCAGCCGGCGGAGCCACTCTCCTCGCCGTGCGCGGCCCGGCCTCGGCGTTCGCGCCACTCACCTCGCCCCCGCGACGGCCGTGCGCCGCCTCCCGGCGCCTCTTCCACGCTGGTCGTCCCGGTCCGCGCGCCGCCGGTCTCCCGGCTCGCTCGCCGCCCCGTCGCGGCCCCCGTGCGTCTGCCCGCCGGCGGTTCGGTACCGCGGCTCGGGCCGCCCCTCCGGTCGTCCGGTCCGGCGCGGCGGCGTCGGCGCGCGGCCGAGGCCGGTCAGGCGGTCCCCAGCTCCCGCAGGCACAGCGCCTCGTCGGCCCGCAACTGGCGGACGACCGGGTCCTCCGGACCGGAACCGGCGGTGGCGAACTGGTGGAGCAGCACCCGCAGCTCCGGCAGGGCGGTGGTGTAGTCGCCGCCGTCCACCAGCGCCGCGGCGTACTGCTTGCGGAGGGTGCGCACCACGGTCGACTCCGCCCCGTACCGGGCGACTGCCGGTGGCAGGGCGCGGCGGAGCAGCGCGGCGGCAGGGCCGGAGCGCCCGGCGGTGAGTTCCCGCTTCGCCCGGTCGACCAGCTCGGCGACGTCGGGCTGCCCCGTCGCGGCGCCGGGTGCGGAGCCGCCGGCAGCCGCGCGCGGGTCGCCGCCCGCGGTTCGCGGGTCACCGTCTCGCGTGCGCGGGTCGCCGCCCGACGGGACACGGCGGGCGGCTGCGGGCCGGGCGGTGGTGCCGACCGGAGGCCAGGGGGCGAGGGGGTGGGTGTACGGGCGGGTCGGGTCCATCGGGTGCCCGGTGGCCTCACCCGTGGCGGGCTTGGGCAGCAGCGGCGCCAGCGCGCGGTGGAGGGCCCGCGCGTCGGCGGGGCGGTCCTCGGGGCGTGGGGCGAGCATGCGGTGGAGCAGCGCGACCAGCCCCGCCGGGACGTCGGGGCGGAGCTCACCGAGCGGGTCGGGGCTCTCGTGCTGCTTGAGGTAGAGCACCCCCGCGGCGTTGGGGGCGCGGAAGGGCGGGCGGCCGGCCAGCAGTTCGTAGCCGAGGGTCGCCAACGCGTAGAGATCGGTGGGCGGGCCGACCGTGCCGCCGATGGCCTGCTCGGGCGCCATGTAGAGAGGGGTGCCGACCAGCGTGCCGGTGCGGGTGAGTCTGGTCTCCTCGATCTCGCCGGTGATCGCGGCGATGCCGAGGTCGAGGATGACGAGACGACCGTCGGGCCGGATCATGATGTTGCCGGGCTTGAGGTCGCGGTGGACCACCCCGACGTCGTGCACGGCGACGAGGGCGGAGGCGACCTGGGCGAGCACCGCGAGCGCCCAGGGCCAGGGGTACGGGTCGTGCTCGGCGAGGTGGTCGGAGAGGTCGCTCCCGTCGACCAGCTGCATCACCAGGTACATGGTGTCGGCGTCGCTGCCGGCGTCGTGGACGGCGACCAGCCCCGGGTGGTCGACGCGGGCGGTGGCCCGGCTCTCGCGCAGGAACCGGCGCCGCAGCTCGTCCGGGTCGGTGGTCCCCGCGAGCGAGGCGAGGCGGGTGGCGTGGAGCAGTTTCACGGCGACCTTGCGGCCTCCGAGGGTCAGGTCCCGTCCGAGCCAGACCTCGCCCATGCCGCCGCGACCGAGCGGGTGGTCGAGCTGGTAGCGGCCGTCGAGGACGCGGCCGGTCACCGGCGGTCGTCCTGGTCCCGCAGCAGTTCGCCGAGTTCGTCGAGCTCCGAGGCGGCCTGACGGAGCCGGGAGGAGGAGTCGGCGGGCCGTGGTGGCGCGGCGGGGGCCGGGGCGGAGGAGTCCGAGGCGGAGGGGTTCACCTCGGTGGCGGGGTGCGGCACGGGGGTGCGGGGAGCCGGGGTGTGCGGTTCGGGGGTGTGGGCCGCCGGGACGGGCGCTGTCGGGGCGGGCGCTGCCTGGGGCCGGCTCCCGTAGGGCGGATGGTGCGGCGCGGGGCCGGCCGGCGCCGACGCGGGCGGGCCGCCCGGTGCCGCCCACCCGCCCTGGGGGGCGTAGCCGTAGTGCGTCGGCGCGTAGGAGCCGGCCGGCGGTCCGTACCCCGGGCCGGGCGACCCGTACCCCGTCCCGGGCTGCGGATAGCCGGGCGCCGGGTAGCCGTACCCGGCGGGCACGGCACGGTGGAGGTCGCCGCGACGTGGCGGCAACGGCAGGTCGGCGAGGCAGGCGTGGATCACGGCACCGGGCACCAGCGCGAGCAGCAGCAGGCCGAACGCCGCGTTCTGCGCGACCGACCAGTCGGTGGTCTCCTCCGGAGTGGAGCCGATCACGGCGACGTACGCGACGGTGAGGACGACGGCCGCGGCTGCGAGCGCGCGGTCGATCGACCGGCGGCGGACGATGGCGATCCGCAGCGCCGGCACCCAGCCGAGCAGGCCGAGCGACCACACCGGGACCGTCGCGAAGAAGACCCGGACCCCGATCGCCAGGGCTCGCGAACGCCTCATGGCTTCCCCCCTCGGACGCTCACAACATCGCCGCAACTCCGGCACGAGCGAGCAGGATATCGGTTCACACCGGCGGAAGAGTGCCGTCCGCGAGGCCGTCCACGGTGCCCTGGACGAACTGCCTGCCCAGCGTCGCGGCGTGCTCCAGCGCGACCTCGAAGGCGGCGAGGGCGCGGAACCGCTCGCCGTAGCGGCGCTGCTCCTCCAGCGGGATGCGCGGGACCTTCAACCGCCGGATGTCGATGCGGGTGGCCCGGGAGGCGTAGCTGCTGGCCTGGCGGGTGTTGCCGCTGCCGCGGAGGAACCCGGCGAGGAACCACGGGTCCAGCGCCTGGGGGTCGGGGCGCAGCAGCGCCGCTCTCCCCTCGACGCGCGGCCGACTGCCCGCGGTGGTGACGACCCGTGGCGGCCCCGCGGCCTCCCCCGAGAGCAGCGGGACGACGACGTCACCGGGCAGGGCGGCGGGCAGTTGGGCGCCCTGCCCGTGCGCGGTGTGCAGTTCGACGGCGCCGGCCCGTGCCAGCTCGGCGATGGTGACGGTCGCCCAGTGCGCGGCGCCGGGGTTGCCCTGCTGGGGGGTTCGCGGGGTGGTGGGCGGCGGCGCGGGGTCCTCGCCGAGCGGCGGGAGCAGCCGGGTCGACCGGCCCAGGGTGTCGCGGAGCTCGCGTTCGAGACGGGTGAGCGCCTGTCCGCCCGGGACGGCGGGGCGCAGGTGGCGGGCGGGGGTGAGGTCGGTCTCGTCGTCCATCAGGTCGATGGCGGGGACCACCCTGCGCAGCCCCGGCACCTCGGTGAACCGGTCCGGCTCGGCGAAGGCCCGCCAGGCGTCGGTGACGGCGGCGCGCAGCGCCGGCCAGTCGAGGCCGCCGCGGTCGTCGGCGGCGTGGTCGGCGACGGCGTCGACGAGGAGCACCAGGGGCGCGGGCGCGGCTTCGGCGTCCGGCCGGGTCAGCACCCAGAGGTGGAGCGGGAGGCCGTGGGGAGGTGCCACGCCCGCCGGCAGGGCGACGAC
>NZ_JAAVJB010000176.1 GCF_012034385.1 Streptomyces spiramenti | reverse complement strand
TCGGGGGAGCGGCGCAGGGCGCGGTGCAGCGTGGGGCCGCTCAGCAGCATGTCCCGGGCGCTCAGCCGCCCGAGTGCGAGCAGGTCGCGGGCGGCGGCGGCCCCGGAGGTGAGGGCGCCGGCGGCGCGTCGGGGGCTGCGGGTGGGGTTGTCCCACCCGACCGTCTCCTACGTCCTCCACGTCAACGGCGTGGACCGTCCCGTCACCGGGGCGTGGATCGGGGAATCCCTGCTCCACGTCCTGCGGGAACGCCTCGGCCTCGCGGGCGCCAAGGACGGCTGCTCCCAGGGCGAGTGCGGCGCCTGCTCGGTGCAGGTCGACGGCCGGCTGGTCGTGGCCTGCCTGGTGCCCGCGGCCACCGCGGCGGGCAGCGAGATCCGGACCGTGGAGGGGCTCGGCGAACACGGCGCCCCCTCGGACGTCCAGCGCGCGCTGTCCACCTGCGACGTGCAGTGCGGGTTCTGCCTGCCAGGCATGGCGATGACCGTGCACGACCTGCTGGAGGGCAACCACCGGCCGAGCGAGCTGGAGACCAGGCGCGCCCTGTGCGGCAACCTCTGCCGCTGCTCGGGCTACCGTGGGGTCCTGGACGCGGTCCGCCAGGTGGTCGAGGAGCGTTCCGCGGAGCACACCGCGCACCACGAGGACGACCCGACGGACGGGTCGGTACCCCGCGTGCCCCATCAGGGCGGCCCCGCGGGTGAGGGAGGCGAAGCGTGACGGACCAGCGCGACCCGGCCACCACTGTCACCCTGAACCCGGCCGGGCTCGGGGTCGGCGAGGAGCCGTCGGCGCCGCCCACCACGGGCATCGGCATCTCCCTCACTCCCACCGACGCCGCGCACAAGGCGGCCGGGACCTTCCCGTACACCGCCGACCTCTGGGCCGAGGGGCTGCTGTGGGCGGCGGTGCTGCGCTCGCCCCACCCCCACGCCCGCATCCTCTCCCTCGACACCCGGCACGCCGCGGCGATGCCGGGGGTACGGGCCGTCGTCACCCACGAGGACGTGGTGCCCGAGGCGATGCTGGGGCGCGGCGTCGCCGACCGCCCCCCGTTCGCCTCGGAGTTGGTGCGCCACCACGGCGAACCGATCGCCGCGATCGCCGCCGACCACCCGGACACGGCCCGGCTGGCCGCCGCCGCGGTGGTCGTCGAGTACGAGGTGCTCGACCCAGTGACCGACCCCGAGAAGTCGTTCGAGGCGCCGCCGCTGCACCCCGACGGCAACGTCATCCGGCACATCCCGCTGCGGTACGGCGACCCGGCCGCCACCGGCGAGGTCGTGGTGGAGGGGCTGTACCGCGTGGGACGGCAGGACCCGGCGCCCATCGGGGCGGAGTCCGGCCTCGCCGTCCCGCGTCCCGACGGCGGGGTCGAGGTCTACACCGGCGCCACCGACCCGCACACCGACCGCGACCGGATCGCCGGCTGCCTGGGGCTGCACCAGGAACAGGTCAAGGTGTACGTCACCGGGGTCGCCGGCGCCCTCGCGGACCGCGAGGACCAGGGCATGCAGCTGCCGTTGGCGTTGCTCGCGATCCGCACCGGGCATCCCGTCAAGCTCGCCGCCAACCGCTCCGAGTCCTTCCTCGGCCACTCCCACCGGCACCCGACGCTGCTGCGCTACCGCCACCACGCCGACGCCGACGGCCGGTTGGTCAAGGTCGAGGCGCAACTGCTGCTGGACGCCGGGCCGTACGCCGACGACTCGTCCGAGGCGCTCGCGGCGGCCGTCGCCTTCGCCGCCGGCCCGTACAAGGTCCCGGCGGCCGTGGTGGACGGCTGGGTGGTGCGTACCAACAACCCGCCCGCCGGACATGTCCGGGGCGAGGGCGCGATGCAGGTCTGTGCCGCGTACGAGGGTCAGATGGACAAGCTCGCCGCCCGACTCGGCGTCGAGCCGGCCGAGTTGCGGGCCCGCAACGTCATGTCGACCGGGGACGCACTGCCGACCGGCCAGGCGGTCACCTGCCCCGCGCCGGTCGGCACCCTGCTGGCCGCCGTCCGTGAGGCGCCGCTGCCCCCGCTTCCGCGCGATGTTCCGGTCGAGGACTGGCTGCTGCCCGGCGGCCCCGAGGGCGCGGGGGAGCCCGGCGCGACGCGGCGCGGTGTCGGTTACGCGCTGGGCATGGTGCACATGCTGGGCGCCGAGGGCACCGACGAGGTCTCCACCGCCACCGTCAAGGTCGAGGGCAACACCGCCACCGTGCTGTGCGCGGCCGTCGAGACCGGCCAGGGGTTCACCACGCTGGCCCGCCAGATCGTCCAGGAGGTGCTCGGCGTCGAGGACGTCCGGGTCGCGTCCGTCGACACCGACCAGCCCCCCGCCGGTCCCGGCAGCCGAGGGCGCCACACCTGGGTCTCCGGGGGCGCGGTGGAACGGGCGGCCAAGATGGTCCGCACCCAGCTGCTGCAACCCCTGGCCGCCAACTTCGGGCTCTCCGCCGAGCTGTTGTCGATCGCCGACGGGAAGATCACCTCCTACGACGGCGTGCTCTCCACGACGGTCGCCGAGGCGCTGGAGGGCAAGGAGCTCTGGGCGACGGCACAGTGCCGCCCCCACCCGACCGAGCCGCTGGACGGCAGCGGGCAGGGCGACGCGTTCGTCTCGCTGGCCTTCGCCGCGGTCCGCGCGGTGGTGGACGTGGACGTGGAGCTCGGCGCGGTGCGCGTCGTGGAGCTCGCGCTGGCCCAGGACGTCGGCCGGGTGCTCAACCCCCGTCAGCTGCGGGCCCGGTTGGAGGCCGGCCTGACCCAGGGGGTCGGCGCCGCCCTCACCGAGCACCTGCGGGTCTCCCGGGGGACCGTGCGCCGCCCGGACCTCGCGGACTACGGTCTGCCGACCGCGCTCGACGCACCCGCGCTGACCATCGTCAAGCTGGTGGAGGAGCGGGACGTCGTCGCGCCGTTCGGGGCCAAGTCGGCGAGCGCCGCGCCGCTGGTGGTGGCCCCCGCTGCGGTGGCCGCGGCGGTACGGGCGGCCACCGGCAGGCCGGTCAACCGGCTGCCGATCCGCCCGCAGGCCGCAGTGGCGAACCCCTCCGCCTGAGCCCTGCCCCGGCCCCCGGCGGGGGCCGGGGCACACAGCCGGGCGGCGGTGCGGATCACACCGACGCCCCGGTGCGCACGGCCGGGCGGGGTCCCTACGGTAGGGGGATGAAGCCCGCTCCCGGCAGTGACGCCGGTACCCAGGAGGCCGTACCGGCACCACCAGCGCCGCCGGCGGAGCGCGGGGGAGTACTCGGCCCGCGCCACCGGGCACTGACCCTCGGCAGCGTCAGCGTCATCCTGCTGATCGCCTTCGAGGCCATGGCCGTCGGCACGGCCATGCCGGCCGCCGCGGAACAGCTGGACGGCATCGGGCTCTACGCGTTCGCCTTCTCCGCCTTCTTCACCACCAGCCTCCTGGGGATGACCGTCTCCGGCCAGTGGTGCGACCGCAGTGGCCCGGCCGCTCCGGTCATCGGCGGCATCATCACCTTCTGCTGCGGACTCCTCCTCTCCGGCGCGGCGCCGAACATGCTGGTCTTCGTCCTCGGACGCGCCGGGCAGGGCGCCGGCGCGGGGCTGATCATCGTCGCGCTCTACGTCACCGTGCGCATCGCGTACCCCGAGGAGCTCCGGCCCGCGGCGCTCGCCGCGTTCTCCGCGGCCTGGGTGGTGCCGTCGATGCTCGGGCCCGTCCTCGCGGGCCTCGTCGCCGAGCACTTCGGCTGGCGCTGGGTCTTCCTCGGCATCACCGGGCTGGTGGTGCTCCCCCTGATGGTGATGCTGCCCGCGCTGCGCCGCGCGGCGTCCGGCCCGCCGGAGGGCGGCCCGGGGCGGTTCGACCGCCGACGGCTGCGGCTGGCCGTCGCGCTCGCCGCCGGTGCGGGGCTGCTCCAGTACGGCGGCCAGGACCTGCGCTGGCTCTCGGTGGTGCCGGTCCTCGTCGGGGTGGTGCTCCTCGCCCCCTCCGCGGTGCGGCTGATGCCCCCGGGCACCTTCCGGGCGGCCCGCGGGCTGCCCGCGGTCGTGCTGCTCCGCGGCCTCGCCTCCGCCGCCTTTCTCTCGACCCAGATGTTCGTGCCGCTGATGCTGGTCACCCAGCGCGGACTCGGCTACTCCCAGGCCGGGTTGGCCCTGGCGGCGGGCGGCGTCAGCTGGGCGCTCGGCTCCTGGGCCCAGTCCCGCTCCCGGCTGGAGCCGCACCGGCTGCGGCTCGTGCGGGGCGGCACCGTGCTGGTGGTGGTCGGCATCGCCGCCACCCCGTTGGCGCTGCTGCCCGCCGTCCCCGTCTGGTTCCCGGCGCTCAGCCTGCCCGTGGGCTGCTTCGGCATGGGGCTGGTCATCACCTCCATGGGCGTGCTGGTGCTGCGCTACTCCTCACCGGAGACCAGCGGCGGCAACATCTCCGCGCTGCAGATCTGCGACGCGCTCCTCAACGTGGTGATGCTCACGCTCGTGGGTTCCGCCTTCGCCGTGCTGGGCGGCGGCAGCGTCGCCGGACACGCCGTCACCTCGGGCTCGGACGTCGGGCCCGGGGCGTTCCTGGTGGTCTACGCGGCGGCCACGGCGGTCGCCCTGCTGGCCGTGGTCGTCGCCGGCCGGCTGCGCCCGCCGAAGGCGTCACCGGCCTGACCGGCGGGGCGGCGGAGGTGGCGCGGCGCACGTCCGGCGTGCCACCGGGGCGCTCCGCGCGCCGGGTAGGCTGACGCGGTCGTCCACCCCCGTCCCACCGTTTTTCGAGGACCGTGACTACCACCACCAACACCCATCTCTCCCCGGCGTTCCCCGGCCGTGCGCCCTGGGGCACCGCGAACAAGCTGCGTGCCTGGCAGGAGTCCGCGATGGGCTCCTACATCGAGCAGCAGCCGCAGGACTTCCTCGCGGTGGCGACCCCCGGCGCCGGCAAGACGACGTTCGCCCTGACCCTGGCGTCCTGGCTGCTGCACCACCACGTCGTCCAGCAGATCACCGTCGTGGCTCCCACCGAGCACCTGAAGAAGCAGTGGGCGGAGGCCGCCGCCCGCATAGGCATCCGCCTGGACCCGGAGTACAGCGCCGGGCCGCTGCACAAGTCCTACCAGGGCGTCGCCGTCACCTACGCCGGTGTCGGCGTGCGGCCCATGCTGCACCGCAACCGCTGCGAGCAGCGCAAGACGCTGGTGATCCTCGACGAGATCCACCACGCGGGCGACTCCCGCTCCTGGGGCGAGGCCTGCCTGGAGGCGTTCGAGCCCGCCACCCGGCGCCTGGCGCTGACCGGTACGCCGTTCCGGTCGGACACCAACCCCATCCCCTTCGTGACCTACGCCGAGGGCAACGACGGCATCCGCCGCTCCTCCGCCGACTACACCTACGGCTACGGCAGCGCGCTCTCCGACGGCGTGGTGCGGCCGGTCATCTTCCTCTCCTACAGCGGCAACATGCGCTGGCGGACGAAGGCGGGCGACGAGATCGAGGCGCGCCTCGGCGAGCCGCTGACCAAGGACGCCAACTCGCAGGCGTGGCGCACCGCGCTCGACCCGCGGGGCGAGTGGATGCCGCAGGTGCTCGGTGCGGCCGACCGGCGGCTCACCGAGGTGCGGCGGGCGATCCCCGACGCCGGCGCCCTCGTCATCGCCACCGACCAGGACTCCGCACGCGCCTACGCCAAGCTGATCCGCGAGATCACCGGAGAGGCCGCCACGGTCGTCCTCTCCGACGACACCGGGGCCTCCGAGCGCATCGACGAGTTCCGCCTGGGCGACAGCCGGTGGATGGTGGCGGTCCGCATGGTCTCCGAGGGTGTCGACGTGCCGCGACTGGCGGTGGGCGTCTACGCCACGACGATCTCCACCCCGCTGTTCTTCGCGCAGGCGGTCGGCCGTTTCGTGCGGTCCCGGCGGCGTGGTGAGACGGCCTCCGTCTTCCTGCCGACCGTCCCCTCGCTGCTCACCTTCGCCCACGAGATGGAGGTGGAGCGCGACCACGTCCTGGACCGGCCGAAGAAGGGGGACGACGACCCCTACGCCGAGGAGGCCGACCTGCTGAAGGAGGCCGAGAAGCAGCAGGACGAGGACACCGGCGAGGACGAGCAGCTGAAGTGGGAGGCGCTGGGCTCCGACGCGGTCTTCGACCGGGTCATGTACGACGGCGCCGAGTTCGGCATGCAGGCCCACCCGGGAAGCGAGGAGGAGCAGGACTACCTCGGCATCCCCGGCCTGCTCGAACCGGACCAGGTGCAGATGCTGCTCCAGAAGCGCCAGTCCCGGCAGATCGCCCACAGCCGGAAGAAGCCGGACGAGGAGGCCGACCTCGTCGAACTCCCCGCCGAGCGGCGGCCGGTCGTCACCCACCAGGAGCTGCGCGAGCTGCGCCGCGAACTGCACGGCCTGGTGGGCGCCTACGCCCACCAGACGGGTAAGCCGCACGGGTCGATCCACAACGAACTGCGCCGCAGCTGCGGCGGCCCGCCCACGGCCGAGGCCACGCCCAACCAGCTGCGGCAGCGCATGGCCAAGGTCCGGGAGTGGGCCACGCGGATGAAGTGAGGTTCACGTACCGAGCCGCAGGGCCCGCCGGGGCGATCACCGCCCGGCGGGCCCTCGTGGGTTCCGACACCGGGGCGCGGGGCGGTGCCGGACGAACGGTGGTCGGCGCCGGTGCGGAGGTGACGGGGAGGCCGGTGGTATACGCGGATTGCGTGGGGTTCCCCGTGATGTGGGGCATCCGACGACCTCGCCGGAGATTTCCGGCGGAGCGGGACGAACACCTGCTTTTGGTGTGATCGGATTGTGAACAGGCCCTTCCGCTCAGCGGTGCGTCTGTATAGGTTTTCCGGCACGCGCAAGCCGGGCCGGCGGTCCGGCGCGCAGCCGGCCCGGCACTGAAACCACTGCACCCGGCGGCCCTCGTGCGTGCCCGCCCGCGACTCCCGCGGCGCCGGTACTCCACGACCGCGGGAGCCGTCGGTCCCATCCGAAGGGGGCGGCGTGACCGCGGAGACCTCGCAGACGCTCGACCGTGGGCTTCGCGTCCTCAAGCTCCTCGCCGACACCGATCACGGGCTGACCGTGACCGAGTTGTCGCGGCAGCTCGGCGTCAACCGCACCGTCGTCTACCGGCTGCTCGCCACGTTGGAGCAGCACGCGCTGGTGCGCCGCGACGCCGGTGGCCGGGCCCGCGTCGGCGTGGGCGTCCTCGGGCTCGGGCGCCAGGTGCACCCGCTGGTGCGGGAGGCGGCGCTGCCCGCGCTCCGCGCGCTGGCAGAGGAGATCGGCGCCACCGCCCACCTGACGGTCGTGGACGGCGAGGACGCCCTCGCGGTCGCCGTCGTGGAGCCCAGCTGGACCGACTACCACGTCGCGTACCGCACGGGCTTCCGCCATCCGCTCGACCGGGGAGCCGCCGGCCGGGCCATCCTCACCGGGCGGTGCAAGGACATCGACGACGAGGACGGCTTCGTCCTCACCCACGGGGAGTTGGAGGCCGGAGCCAGCGGCGCCGCGGCGCCGCTGCCCCCGGGGTGCGGTATCGAGGGCAGCGTCGGCGTCGTCATGCTCAACGACAGTGTGCCGCCCATGGTCGGGCCGCGCGTGGTGCGCGCCGCGCGGGAGATCGCCGACGCCCTGCGCTGACGCGGACCGTGCCGCCGGGCCGGTCCCGACAGCGGTGGCACGGCGCGACCGCTGCCGGGAGCGCCCCGGCGGGTGCGCGGCCGACGGCCGCCGACGGCGGTGCGTTAGATTCGCTGCCATGTCGCCGTCCCTCCCCGCCTCCCGCAACCGCGTCGTGCTGATCGCCTGCGCGGCGGCCGTCACTCTCCTGCTCGCGGTCGCCGCGCTCGCCCCGCTGCCGTTCTCGGTGGCGCACCCCGGGGCCACGGTGGACGTACTGGGTGAGGACGGCGGCGAGCCCGTCATCTCGGTCGAGGGCGCCGGGACACGGACCCCCGAGGGGGAGTTGCGGATGACGACGATCATGGCCACCGGGCCCGACGCCGCCGTGCGGCTGCCCGAGGTGGTCCGGGGCTACCTCTCCGACCAGCGCGCGGTGCTGCCGCGCAGCTCGGTCTACCCGGTGGGGGACACCAGTGAGGAGATCCGCGAGCACAACTCGGCGCAGATGACCGCCTCGCAGGGTGCCGCGGTCGACGCCGCGCTGGCGCTGCTGGAGATCGATCCCGCCACCGTCGAGATCGGCCTGCGGCTGGAGGACGTGGGCGGGCCCAGCGCGGGGCTGCTGTTCTCCCTCGGCATCATCGACCTGCTCCGGGGCGACGGGGAGGGCGGTGACCTCACGGGTGGTCTGGTGGTCGCCGGCACCGGCACCATCGCCCCCGACGGCACCGTCGGCTCGGTCGGCGGGGTGCCGCTCAAGACGCACGCCGCCCGCCGCGACGGCGCGGACGTCTTCCTCGTGCCGGCGGCCGAGTGCGCCGACGCCGCCGGGAACCGCCCGGAGGGGCTGCGGCTGATTCCGGTGGCGACGCTGGACGACGCGCTGTCCGGGCTGCGCGCGCTGAACGACGGCGGGACCGTCCCCTCCTGCTGACCGGTGCCGCGCCCGTGCCGGGGTCTGGCGTCCGCGAGCCCCGGGGCCGCCGGACGTGGACGCCGACGGCCCGCCCCGGGGTGACCGTGGCGGGCCGTCGGCGTCCCGGTCGGACCGGGCCGGGGGCGCGGTCAGAGGTTGCCGCGCTTGTCCTGCTCGCGCTCGATGGCCTCGAAGAGCGCCTTGAAGTTGCCCTTGCCGAAGCCGAGCGAGCCGTGCCGCTCGATCATCTCGAAGAAGACCGTCGGCCGGTCCTGGACCGGCTTGGTGAAGATCTGCAGCAGGTAGCCGTCCTCGTCGCGGTCGGCGAGGATCTTCAGCTCCCGCAGGGTGTCCACCGGGACCCGGGTGTCGCCCACCCACTCGCCGAGGGTGTCGTAGTAGGAGTCCGGCACGTCGAGGAAGCTGACGCCCGCGGCCCGCATCGAGCGGACGGTGTTGACGATGTCGTTGGTGGCCAGCGCGATGTGCTGGACCCCCGGGCCGCCGTAGAACTCCAGGTACTCGTCGATCTGCGACTTCTTCTTGGCGATCGCGGGCTCGTTGATCGGGAACTTCACCTTGCGGGTGCCGTCCGCGACGACCTTGGACATCAGCGCCGAGTACTCGGTCGCGATGTCGTCGCCCACGAACTCCTTCATGTTGGTGAAGCCCATGACGCGGTTGTAGAACTGCACCCACTCGTTCATCCGGCCGAGCTCCACGTTGCCGACGCAGTGGTCGACGGCCTGGAAGAACCGCTTCGCGGGCGGGGCCGTGATCGGCTCGGCGGCGGCGAACCCAGGGAGGTAGGGGCCGCGGTAGCCGTGGCGTTCGACCAGGGTGTGACGGGTCTCCCCGTAGGTGGCGATCGCCGCCATCACCACGGTGCCGTGCTCGTCGCTCAGCTCGAACGGCTCGCGCAGGCCGGTGGCGCCCTGCCGGACCGCCTCCGCGTACGCCGCGCGGGCGTCCGGCACCTCCAGCGCCAGGTCCACCACGCCGTCGCCGTGCTCGGCGACGTGCTGCTCCAGGAACTTGCCGTGCTCGGAGGCGGCCCGGATCACGGAGGTCAGGACGAACCTCGCCGAGCCCGACTCCAGGACGTAGGAGGCCGTCTCGCGCGAGCCGTTCTCGGGGCCGGAGTAGGCGACCAGCCGCATGCCGAAAGCGGTCGAGTAGAAGTGCGCGGCCTGCTTGGCGTTGCCCACGGCGAAGACGATCGCGTCCATGCCCTTGACGGGGAACGAGTCCGCTTCGCGGCTCGCGCCGGTGGACGGGGCGGGGGTCTCGGGGGTGTCAGCCGTGATACCAGTCATGCGAGCAGCGTCCTCTCCATCGACATCGTGTGCAATAGTTCCCGCCTGTGCTGTGCAATCTGTACAGCGACTCTTGGATTCACCCGGTCGATGTGTGCACGATGACCACCGTGAGCATCGACGAGTTGGACGGACGACTGCTGGAGCTGCTGGCGCGCGAGCCCCGTATCGGGGTCCAGGAGGCGGCCCGGCGGCTGGGCGTGGCACGCGGCACCGCCCAGGCACGGCTGGAGAAACTCCGGACCGGCGGGGTGATCCGCGGCTTCGGCCCCGAGGTCGACCCGGCGGCGATCGGGTTCCCCGTGACGGCTTTCGCCACCCTGGAGATCAAGCAGGGACAGGGGCTGGAGGTCCGGGAGCACCTGGCCGGCGTGCCCGAGGTGCTGGAGCTCCACACCATCACCGGTCAGGGCGACATGCTCTGCCGGCTCGTCGCCCGGTCCAACGCCGACCTCCAGCGGGTCATCGACCGGGTCGTCGGCTTCGACGGGATCGTGCGTGCCGCCACGGCGATCGTGATGGAGAACCCCGTGCCGCTGCGGATCGTGCCGCTGGTGCGGGAGGCGGCGGGGCTCACGGCCGCCGGGGAGAGGCGCGGCTGACGGGCGGGCCGGCACGGGGCGCCCCCGCGCCCCCGTGCCGGTGCCGGCCCCGTCGCGACCGGGCCGTCCTCAGGCCGTGTCACCGCTGGACTCGTCGGAAGGCCAGGGGTCGGACAGGTAGAGGTCGTCACCGGGTGCGGCGGCGAAGAGGCCCGTCAACTCCTCATCCATACCCATCCGTTCGTGCTCCGTTCCCGGCGGCACGGCACGGAGGGTCCGCTCCAGCCAGGCGGAGACCGGGAGCGCCGGTGCCATCAGCAGGGCCTCGCCGTCCGGGGAACTCAGCGCCATGCAGACCACGTTCCTGCCGGCGCTCAGCGTCGGCCAGACGCGGACGTCCCCGTGGCCGGCCGGACGGAAGCAGCCCTCCACCATCAGCTCCCGGGCGAACGTCCAGAGCACCGGGGCGTGCGAACCCACATGGAAGGTGAGATGGACGGCGAACGGGTCATCCGACCGGTAGACCAACCGGGCGGGCACCGCCAGGGATCGTCCCGGCGACAGCACCAGGTCGAGTTCCAGCTCTCGTTGAACGGTCATGGCGTGCACGTGTGCGCTCCTTCGGACGATCGGGTGGGTCCGTCCGGTTAGAGGGCGCGGGACGCGGATCGTTACGCTGGTTCGCGAGGAAATTTCACCGGAGGCGCGTGGGCTGTGCCACAACCGGCTCCGGCCGCCACCGCGTCGCGCGCCGCCGGGCCCGTCGCCGCCCGGAGCGGCGGCCCGCGCGCACGGATGACATCGGGCGCCCCTCACGGCGACGTACCATGCAGAGCCTGACGCCGAGCCACACGCGCGGACACCACTGAGCACGGACGAGGAGAGTCGGACCCGCTCATGAGCTCCCCACCCGTAGGAGGCGCCGGCAGCAGCCCGGAGCCCAACTGGTACGCGGACCCGTCGATCCCCGGCTACATCCGGTTCTGGAACGGCTTCGGATGGGTGCCGGGCACCAGCCGACCGGAGCCGGGCCCGGGGGAAGCACCCCCCACCCCGCCCGCGTACGCGCGCGCCGCCCCCGCCGACCCCCCGGCGGCAGCCGGGGCCGAGCG
>NZ_JAAVJB010000175.1 GCF_012034385.1 Streptomyces spiramenti | reverse complement strand
CCGCGAACCCGCCCGCCGGACGGGCCGCCCCGGCCACGGACCGCAGCGGCCGACCCGCCACCGGCAGCGTCCAGCTGGGCAAGAGCGGCGTCCACCGCACCACGGGGGCGCCGCGCCGACCCACCGCACCGGCCGACCCGGCGTCCGACCCCGCCACCACCGCGACGACGGTCCCGGTGCGCCGCCCCGGACCGGACAGCGGCTCCTACCCCGCCCGGTCGGCCGCGGCCCCGCCCGAACAGGGCGCCCCGCCGCCGGAGATGGCCGACCGCGCCCGCAACCTCCTGGTCCCGGTGGCGGAACCCCCCGCCCCGGTCCACGAGGGCGTCCAGCCCGCGCTGCCCGGCAAGCCCTCGTCGGTGCCGTTGCGGAGCAAGGGACCGGGCGCGGAGTCCGGCGTCGAGGGCGGCGACCCCTGCGGCTGGTGCGGCACCCCCAACCGGCCCGACCGTCACTACTGCGCCCGCTGCGCCATGGATCTGGACGCCGTCGACCGGGACGACGAGCCCGCCCCGCTCCCGTGGTGGCGGCGGCTGCTCGGCGGGGACGACAAGCGACTGCACTGGGCGGGGGAACGCCCCCGGGTCCGTCGCACCTACGCCCATCTGGTGCGTTGGATCGCCATCGCCGGGATCGGTCTGCTGATCGTCATCGGTCTCTTCAAGCTGCCGACCGCGATCAGCGCCACCAAGGACCACTTCGCCGTCCGCACACCCGTCACCCACGACCAGGTCGGCGCCTCCCGGTCGTACGAGGGGAACCCGCCGGAGCACGCTTTCGACCTGGTCAGCGACAGCTGGTGGGGTCCGGGGGTGTCGGACTCCGGCGCGGGGGAGTGGCTCCAGGTCGACTTCGACCGGCCGACCAGCGTCCTGGACCTGGTCATCACCCCCGGAGAGTCGACGCGCGCCCGGGACCTGAAGAACTCCGCCCAGCCGCGTCGGATCGAGGTGCTGGTGACGACCGTGGACGGCAAGTCGTTCTCGCGGGAGATCGAGCTGAGCCAGGGCGCGGGTCCTCAGCAGGTGCCCTTCCGGGCCCACGAGGTCCGGAGTATCCGCTTCATCATCCTCTCCGCCTACGGCGCCGACCCCGACAAGCAGGTGGCCATCGCCGAGATCGAGCTCTTCGGCCCGTCGGGCAAGTACGGCCGCCGCTGACCGGCCGC
Organism: Streptomyces spiramenti; assembly: GCF_012034385.1. Taxonomy (GTDB): domain Bacteria; phylum Actinomycetota; class Actinomycetes; order Streptomycetales; family Streptomycetaceae; genus Streptomyces; species Streptomyces spiramenti. The sequence goes on along the minus strand of NZ_JAAVJB010000175.1, from coordinate 10,306 downwards.
CGCCGCACCGTGCCCGGTGCCCGAACCGCCCCCGCGGTTCGGGTACCCGGCACCGGCGGTCGCGGTGCGGCGCTCAGAGGGGGCCGAACACCTCCCCGGGGTCGGCATCCAGCTCCAGTGCGCTCAGGACGCCCAGCAGTCGACGTTCCTCGTAGCGGAAGTGGGTCTCCATCACCGCCGAGACACCCGCCAGGTGGCGGGACAGCTCGGCGGCCGAGGCCGAGTCGCGTGCCGCTCGCTCGAACCCGGTCAGCAGGTACTCGATCATGCTGTGGTCCTGCGCCAGCTTGGTGAGCGTCTCCCGCAACTCCGGATGACGTGCCGACAGTTCCGGGAACAGCGTGGTGTCCTCTGCGCGGTGGTGCCCGCTGAGCGCGCCGCAGAACCCGCGGCAGTACAGCAGCAGGTCGCGTACCCCGGACGTCGTCCCGGGCCGGTGGTCGTCGAGGGACTCCTCCACGACCAGCAACGCCTCGCGCAGCCGCCCGTGGACGCGCTGCATCTCCCTGTTCCAGGCGATCAGCCTGGTCCGTTCTCCCTCACTCACGGGTGAGGAACGGGGAAAAGGTCATGTGGACCGTCTCTCCGGTTCGGCGCCTCCATGCCTGACGCGGTCCGCCACCGGCACGCGACGCTGCGGGCAGCCTACCCCCGACCTGACCCGACCTGACCTGACCTGACCTGACCCGACCTGACCCGACCGGTCCGGTCCGGAGGTCTCGTCCCGCACCGGCCGTCCCTGGGCGGTCGCGTGGACCGGCGCAGGCAGGCCGCCGACCGGTCACGACCCCGACCGGTCACGACCCCGACGGGCCGCCGGCGTCGTCCAGTTCCGGACGGCGGTCGGACCGCCCCGGCAGCAGCCGGTCCACCATCACCTCGGGGCTGGACTGCATGTCCAGCGCCCGGATGGCCGCCGCCGCGTGCAACCGGTCGCGGGCACCGGGGTCGTTGACGCGTTCGATCAACGCGATGGCCATGTCCAGCTTGTGGTCCAGGTCGATCTTCACGTCCATCCGGTCGGCCTGCTCCGTCACATGGGAGCGGGCCCGGCGCGCCTGAACCGCGAGAGCTCCGCCGCCGACCGTGATCAGCGTGCCCGTCAGGCTGGTCACCACCGGCAGGTAGCTCAGATCGGCGGCCTGCGCGTGGACCAGTGCCAGGACGCCGCCCGCCAACAGGACCGCCGCGCCCCCGGACATGAACCAGACGCTGAGCCGGAAGGTCCACTCCGCCTGCCGCAGCGAGTGGTCCAGGAAGTCGAAGAAGAAGCGCTGCCGCTGCTCGGCCAGGTTGCGGCGGCCCTCGCTCCCGGGCTGCGGCGGGGACTGTCCGGCGGCGGCCGAGACGTCGTGCCCGATGTAGACGTTGCTCTGGCTGCCGACGTTGATGGCGCCGCTGAGGGCGGAGACGTTGATGCCCCCGGTGTCCCCCGGAGCGCTGCCGTTCTCCGGCTCCGCGACGGGGTGCTGCCCGCCGCTGCCCCACGGCCCCTCGTCCCGGGTGCCGCCCTCCCGGGCGGTGTCGTCGCTGTGCGCTGCCATGTCTCCCCCGTCGCATCGTCCGGTGGTAGCTCGGCTGAGTCCAGCGTAGAACCGGCTTGCGAACCCCAGCGCCCCAAATGCCGCATATCCACCCATCGGAGGGCGTGCGTCATCCACGATCGGGTGTGGGACGCGCCCGGCGCACTCCCGAGGGGACTCGTACCGGCGCTCCCGCCGTCCTCGATCGTGACCGGTCGACTCCCCGGCTCCACCTCGGCGGCTCGCCGCCCCCGCCGGCTCGCCGAGTCCCGGGGTGTCCGGTCGTCCGCAGCCTCCGGCCCGATGCGCACGGGAGGCGGCACGCCGACGCCCCGGCACCGGCCCCGGTGACGCGACCGGCCGTCGGGGAGTCGAAGAGCGCCCCGGTGCACGCCACTTCGCCCCGGCAGCCGGGGAGCGCCCCCGAGCGGGAACCGGGCCGCCCCGCCCCGCGCCCCACCGGCCGTCGCTGGGCCGGCAGGTCACGGACAGCGGCCACTCGCGGCGATGTCGTGGACGAGGAGGACCGCGGCTGCCTGCTCGCGCCGGGTCGCCCGCTCGTCGACGGAGCGGAAGTACGCGTCGGGGAAACCGGCGTCGGCGCCGTGGCAGGTCGCGCCCAGCGCCCAGAACCGGGCCACGCAGCGGGCCCGTTCACGCAGCGGGTCGGTCACCGGGGACAGCCCGGTGTAGCGCCACCCGCCACCCGCCACCGGCGCCGTGTGGCCGGTGCGTCGCAGCGCCTCCACGTAGACGTCCCGTTGGTGGGACCACACCTCCCGCCACCGGCCGCGGTCCGCCGCCAACCGGGCCAGGTAGCCGGCGTAGTCCGGGTAGAGGTCGAGGAAGGCCAGGTACCCGTGGGCGAGTACCTGGTCGCTGTTCCACGGGCCGGGAACACCGCGGACGGTCACCGCCCGCGCCAGCGGGCCGAGGAACCGGGCGGTCGCCATCGCCAGCGCGGGCACGGGTATGGCCCCGTCCGCGACGAACGGCGTGAACAGCCGCAGTGAGAAGTACCCCCCGAACCGGCGCGCCGAGCCGTCGTCGGCGAGGTCGCCGAAGGTCAGGACGTGGACGGTGACGGGGGTACGGCCCCGACGGGCGATCCTGCGGTGCGGGGTGGGGGCGTCCAGCGGCCCCGGGAGCAGCAGCAGGACGTCGATGTCGCCGCCGGGCCGTGCCTGCCCCAGCGGGGCGCTGCCGTGCACCACCCAGGTGCGGCCGGCCTCGGGCAGGTCGGCGGTCTGCGGTGAGACCGCCGAGATCAGCTCCGGCAGGCGGTCGAGGAAGTCGGCGTCGAGCGCCGAGCCGGTCAGGTACGAGGCTGCGGTCATCTCGGGACCTCCCGCTGCATGAGTCCGATCCTGTTCGGGGGGAGGTGGCGCGCCCGGTGCGGCGGACGCCGCCACGGTCCCCCCTGCCGTGGCGCGTCACTTCCGGGATACCCCTGGGGGCTACCCGGAACCGCAGGCCGCAGGGGCTCGCTGGGGGGAAGGCGCGGCGCGGGGGTGCGCTGTGCTCGCGCCATGCGGCACGCGGCGGGCACCCGGGTCCCAGCCGGTGTCGACGACCTTCTTCTGCATCACGATCGCGCCGATGAGGATCGCCGCGCCCAGCAGCACCATCAGCACGATGCCGCCGACCTCGCCCGCTTCGGCGGCGTTGCCCACGAGGACGCCGAACCAGCCGAAGTCGGCGTCGCCGAACGTGGTGTTCTCCTCGCCGAAGGCGCCCAGCACCTTCAGCAGCAGCGCGGGCAGGATCGTGATCAGCACGCCGTTGAGGAACGCGCCGAGCACCGCCCCGCGGCGCCCGCCGGTCGCGTTGCCGTAGACGCCGGCCGCGCCACCGGTGAAGAAGTGGGGGACGAGCCCGGGCAGCACCAGGGCCAGCCCGAAGGCCGGGCCCAGCACCCACGACAGCATCGCGAGGGTGACCAGGCCGCCGGTGAAGCTGGAGAGGAAGCCCACCAGCACCGCGTTCTGCGCGTACGGGAAGACGATCGGCGCGTCCAGCGAGGGCACGGCGCCCGGCACCAGCCGCTCGGCGATGCCCTGGAACGCGGGCACCAGCTCACCGAGGATGGTGCGGACACCGAAGAGGATCACCGCGACCGCGATGCCGAACTGGAGGCCCTGCATCACGGACTGCATCAGGTAGTTGCCGAGGTTCGCGGCGGGCTCGCCGCCGTCGACGGCGAACGCGGCGAACGCCTCCTCCTGGCCCGCGCGGCCCAGGAACAGCAGCGCCATCGCCAGGTAGATCACCAGCATCGACAGCGCGGTGGCCACCATGGAGTCCCGCAGGAACCGCAGCCCCTCGGGGAGGTTCATGTCCTCGGTGGAGCGGCTCTTCTTCCCGACCAGCTGCCCGGTGGCGCCGGCGACGACGTATCCCGCCGTCCCGAAGTGCCCGATGGCCACCGTGTTGTTGCCGGTGATCCGCTTGGTCCACGGGTGCGCGAAGGCGGGCATGGCGACCAGCATGATGCCGAGCAGCACGCCGCCGACGACCACCACGACCCACGAGGTGTGCCCCGCGGTGGCGAGCACGATGGTGAGCAGCGTCGCCATGAACAGCATGTGGTGGCCGGTGAGGAACACGTACCGCAGCGGGGTGAACCTCGCCAGCAGCAGGCTGACACCGAAGCCGAGGATCATCAGCCAGGCGACCCGCGCGCCGTACTGCTCCTGGGCGATGCCGACGATCGCCTCGTTGGTGGGGATGACCCCGTGGGCGCCGGTGGCGCCCTGGATCATCTCGCCGAGCGGGGCGAGCGAGCCGACGACGAGCGTGGCGCCGGCGCCGATCAGCAGGAACCCGAGGGTGGCCTTGATGGCGCCGCCGAGGATCTGGCCCGTGGAGCGCCGGAGCGCGATGAGGCCGGCCGCGGTGATCAGGCCGATGAGGTACGCCGGTTCGCTGAGGATCTCGTTGACGACGAACTCGGCGAAGGACACGAGCCAGTTCATGGGGACGTCTTCCGTATCTGCCGCAGGGGTGGTGCGTGGGGCGCCGGCGTGGTGCCCGGCGCCCGGTGGGGCGGGGAGGGGGTGCGGGACCCCGCGGGCCGGGGCCCGCGCGGGGCTCACACCTCGTAGGTCTCCCGGAGGACGCGGTCGACCTCGCCGGTGTCGGTGAAGTTCTCCACGACCCGGACGGGGGTGCCCACGTCGCCGAGGGTGCGGGCGATCTCCCCGGAGGTGAGGATGGCCGCCGCCTCGGACGCCTTGCCCTTGGCGGAGATGGTGTCGGTCGCCTCGACGGTGACGAAGGAGGACCATCCCCAGCGCTCCAGCACCTGCTCCAGGGTGTTCTTCAGGAACAGGCTGGTGCCCAGGCCGTTACCGCAGACCGTCAGGATCGTGTGGCGGTCTGCGCCCCCCGAGCGGGCCGGTGCCCCGGTGGTCGCGTCCGGCGCCGGTGCCGCCGGTGCCGCCGGTGCCTCCGGTGCCTCCGGTGCGGCGGCGGCCGGGGCGCCGGTACGCGCCTCGGACAGCTCCGCGCCCGTGACCAGGGTCCAGACGTCCTCCGAGGTCCGGGCCTCCGCCAGCGCCCGGGAGGTCTCCGGGTCCGCCAGCAGCCGGGCGAGGGTCGCCATGGCGTCGGTGTGCGAGCCCGCGTCCGTCGCCGCGAGCGCCACCACCAGGGTCACCGGGTCGTTGGCCTCGTGCCCGAACTCCACGGGCTCGGCCAGGCGCACCCAGGACATGCCGGTGCGCAGCACGGCCGGTGAGGGCCGGGCGTGCGCGAAGGCGAACCCCGGCGCCAGCACGATGTAGGGGCCGTTCTCGGCCACGTTCGCGATCATCTCCGCCGTGTAGCCGTCCGTGGCCGTGCCGGTCGAGACCAGCAGGTCACCGGAGGCCCGTACGGCCTTCGCCCAGTTCGGGACGGATACGTCCAGTCGGATCGCGTCGAGCGGGAGCAGTTCTTTCAGCGCCACCATATGGCCGATCCTCGCACGTTCGTCCGGGTTGTGAGTGCCGGGCCCGCATGGTGGCCACCGGTTGACCGCCCGCCCGGACTGCGGTCGGCGGCACGCGCCCGCTGTCGTCCGCTGCCGGTCACGGGCCCGCGCCGACGCCCACGGCCGGTCCCCGGGGCCGTTCCGGCGCATCGTCCGGGGTGCGGGTGTCAGGTCGTGGCGGTCAGCGCCGCCGCCGGGTCGACCCCGGTCAGCGTGACCGAGGTCTCCCACAGCGCGGCAGCGGTCAGCGGGTCGCGCGCCGCCGTCGACCGGCGTGCCCGCGCGGCGCCGACCCCCCGGACCTCCAGCGGGCCGTCCGGTCCGAAGTACTCGCCGCCCGCGACGGCGGGATCGGTCGCCGCACGGAGCACGGGAAGCGCTCCCCGCGCCGCCGGCTGGGTGAACACGCGGGTGGCGCGCTCCAGCCTCGCCACGCCGCGCCGCCCCTCCATCAGCGGTGCCGCCTGCCCCAGCTCGGTCGAGGACAGCCCCGGGTGGGCCGCGGCCACCGTCAGCGGCGCCCCGGCCGCGGCGGCCCGCCGGTCCAGCTCGTCGGTGAAGAGCAGGTTCGCGAGCTTGGAGGCACCGTAGGCCCGCCACCGGTCGTAGCCGCCGTGCTCGGCGTTGGGGTCGGTGAGGTCCAGCCCCCCGATGCGATGGGCCAGCGAGGAGACGTTCACCACCCGGCCCGACCCGGCGACCAGCGCCGGGACGAGCAGCCCGGTCAGTGCGAAGTGCCCGAGGTGGTTGGTCCCGAACTGCATCTCGAACCCGTCCGCGGTGCGGCGCAGCGGGAGGGCCATCACCCCGGCGTTGTTGACCAGCAGCTCCAGCCTCCCGCCGCCCGCGGCGGCGAGTGCGGGCGCCGCCTCGCGCACGGATGCCAGATCGGCCAGGTCCAGCACCACCGACCGGACGTCGGCACCCGGCGCGGCGCGGCGGACGCGCTCGACGGTCGCGTCGGCGCGGGCCGGGTTCCGGCAGGCCAGGACCGTCCGGGCCCCGGCCCGCGCGAGCAGCAGGGCGGTCACCGCGCCGATCCCGCTGTTGGCCCCGGTCACCACGGCCGTGGTGCCGGTCAGCCGGGGGATGTCGCTCGCGGTCCAACGCGCCATGGTCACAACCTTCGACGGGGCGGGGGAGGGCCTGTCCGCTCCCCGGAGTACCCACAAGGTGTCACAGCCACCCACCCGCCCGGATGTGGCGGCGTGTCTCCCGGGAGCGTCCGTCCCACCAGGGGTGGGACGAGCAGCGGGGGTTGTGGAGTGCATCCGGTTCGAACGGGCAGACGGGTGATGAGCGACCGCCCGGCCGTTCCCCGTGCCGCCGAGGAGATCGACCACACCATGACCGCGCCCGCCGTTCCGGCCTCCCCGACCCCCGCTCCCGCTCCGGCCGGCTCGCCCGACCACGCCGCACAGCGGCTCCGCCGGCGACTGGAGCGGCTGATCGGGGTCGCGGCGACCGAGGGCAACGCCCTGCGGGTGCTGCGCAACGGCGACGAGATCTTCCCGGCGATGCTCGCCACCGTCCGCGGCGCCCGCCACACCATCGACCTGATGACCTTCGTCTACTGGCAGGGCGACATCGCGCGCGAGTTCGCCGAGGCGCTGGCCGAACGCGCTCGCGCCGGGGTGCGGGTGCGGCTGCTGCTGGACGGGTTCGGCAGCCGCAACATCGAACGGGAGCTGCTGGACGCCATGGAGGAGGCGGGGGTCTGCGTCACGTGGTTCCGCCGCCCGGTCCGGCTCTCGCCGTTCAAGCAGAACCACCGCTGCCATCGGAAGGTGCTGGTCGTCGACGAGATCGTCGCCTACACCGGGGGAGTGGGCATCGCCGAGGAGTGGTGCGGCGACGCCCGGGACGCCACCGAGTGGCGTGACACCCACGTCGAGGTACGCGGCCCCGCCGTGGACGGCATCTGCGCCGCCTTCGCGCAGAACTGGGCCGAGTGCCACCCCGATCTCTTCGACGAGCGCGACCGGTTCGTCGAGCAGGAAGCGCCGGGCGGCGCGGTCGTGCAGGTGGTGCGCGGCTCTGCCAGCATCGGCTGGCAGGACATGCAGACGCTGCTGCGTGTGGTCATCGAGTCGGCGGAGAGCCGACTGCGGCTCGCCACCGCCTACTTCTCGCCCGACGACTACTTCGTCGACCTGCTCTGCGGGGCGGCGGCACGCGGGGTCGAGGTCGAACTGCTCGTCCCCGGGCCCCACACGGACAAGCAGATCAGCCGGCACGCCGGCCGCTACCACTACGACCGGATGCTCGCGTGCGGCGTGCGGATCCTGGAGTACCAGCGCACCATGCTGCACTGCAAGATCGTCACGGTCGACGGTGTCGCGTCGCTCGTCGGGTCGACCAACCTCAACCGGCGGTCGCTCGACCACGACGAGGAGGTCATGATGGCCGTCCTCGACCGCGACGTCACAGCCGCGCTGGACAGCGACTTCGAGCGCGACCGCGGACACAGCCTCCTCGTGGACCGGGACCGGTGGCAGTCCCGGCCGCTCTCGCGCCGCGCCGCGGAGCGTGCCACCCGGACCGTCCAGTACTTCCTCTGACCTCCCGGCAGCCGAGCCGAGCCGGCGCTCCGCCGCGGGCCGGACCGGCCCGCGGCGGCCCGGACCAGGCGGCGCCGGGGCCGAACCGCCGGTACCTCCCACCCGTCACCGCCGGTCCGAGCGTGCGGCGGCCTCTCGGACCAGTGCCAACCGGCGTTCGGTCAGTTCGTCCACCACCTCCACCCCGGCACGCCGGGCGGTCTCCGGGCCGGTGGCCTCCATCAGCAGGCTGGGCACCCGGGTGCCGTCGAAGCGGGAGCAGACCAACCGGTGCGCCGCGTAGACCCGTTGAAGCGCACGCTCCAATGCCGTCACCGCCGGGTGGTGGAACCCCAGCGAGGCCAGCGCGGGTCGCGTCGCGCGCAGCGTCCGCACCAGGAGTGCATGGTCACGGGTCTGGAACCCGCTGAACCCCGGCCTCACGGCGGGCGGCAGCATCGACGGGCGTACCTCCCGCTCGTACTCGGCCAGGCTCAGACCGCCGGCGAACTTCATGGCCACCGCCGAGTGGCGGCACATCTCCGCCGCCAACCCCAGCGCCCGCGACGCCGTCCGGGCGTCACCCGCCCCGGTCGCGGAGACAAAGCAGCGCAGTCCGGTCACCACCCCCTGGATGAGGACGAAGAACACCTGGTGACCCACCCGCCAGTGTTCGTGGGGCCGCGGGCAGTCCACCAGGTCGGCGTCGTCGTCCGCGGTGTCGTCGGGACAGGTCGCGACCCCCGTCGCACCCGACGCGTGGTCCCGCAGGCAGCGCCAGCCGGACATCAGGACGTCGAGGTCCCGGGGGTCTCCGCAGCCGCAGCGCGCCCGGTGGACCGCGAGCACGTGGTGGGTGTGCGCGCCCCCGAGCAGGAACGCCCCGGCGGAGAGGTCGGTGGCGCGGGCCACCCCGAAGAAGGCGTCGTGCTCGTCGCGTTCGTCCCCCGGGTGGGCGCCGGGGCGGGGCACGACCGCGGGGTCGGCGGCCCGACGCGAGGCGGCCTCCCCGTCGAACCGCTCCGCCGCCGCCGACAGCTCCGCCATCCGGTCCGGCAGCCCGGTGGGGTCCGCCAGCACCAGCCAGGGCTCCCTGCACACCGGACAGCTGTGGGTCTCGTGCGGTGCGTCCACGGGGTTCCCCCTCCTCTGGGCCCGGCGCCCGCCGCGGCGGGCGCGCCGGTCAGCAGCACCCTAGGTTCGCGCCCGGCGCGGAGGCCGAGGACGAGGCGAACAAGCAGGCCCCTGCAACGCCGGGCGCACGGGGGCGCCGGGCAGTTGACCGCGACGGGCTTTCCCACGGTCGGGGATGGACAGCGCGGGCGCTCCGCGGTGACATGGCCGTGCAGGGCCCGCGGTGACATCGGCCGTGCACGGCCCGAACCTGGGACACCCGCCACCGGGCGCCGCCCGTGGCCGCCCGTCGGAGGCAGGACCGCATGATCCACCCCGTGGTCGAGGTACTCACCCCGCTGTCCGGGCGCCGGTGCGCGGTCACGGGCACCGGGACCGCCGCCCGGGTCGTCACCGACCACCTGCGGCGACTGGGCGCGACGGTCCGCACCGCGCCGGGCGACCCGGGCGGCGGCGCAGAGGACGTCGGCGAGGAGGGCGCCGGGGACGCCCCCGCCCCGGCAGTCCGGGTCCGGACGGCCGGGGCGGGGCGCGCCCCCGGGGTGATCGTCCCCGGGGTGATCGTCCGCTGGGCCGACGCCCTCCCCGCCGGGACGGTGCACGACGAGACCTCGGCACAGGCCGTCTGCGGCCTCATGCACGTCCACGGCCGCCGCCACGGCCGGCCCAGATCCCTGCGTCCCGACGTCGCCACCACCGCCGCCGGGGTCCTCGCCACCACCGCCCTGCTGGCGCAGCTGTACGCCGGCGGCCGGTCGGCCGGGCGCACGGTCTCGACCACCGGCGTCGACCGGGCCGCCCTGGCGCTGGTGGCCCACCATCTCGCCGTCGCCGGGAGCGACGCGGGCCCGCCCGCCGACGCGCCCGGCGGTCCGCCCTTCCGCAGCGCGGACGGCGTCTGGTTCGAGATCGAGGCGCTGGCGGCGGAAGGCTGGGCCGCGTTCTGGGAGCAGTTGGGCGTGGACCGCGCCGCCGTGCGCGGCGGCTGGCGGCCCTTCGCCGAGCGCTTCACCACCGCCGTCGCCCCGCTGCCGCCCGAACTCCACGGGGCGACGCTCCGGCGGCCGTGGGCGGAGCTGCGCGAGCTGGCCGCCCGCTGCGGCGTCAGCAGCTGTCCGGTGGCGGCTGCCGTACCC
>NZ_JAAVJB010000174.1 GCF_012034385.1 Streptomyces spiramenti | reverse complement strand
GTGCCGTCGGTGGCGCACCGCCGACGGCGGTGCCGGGGCGCGGTGTTGCGTCAGTGCGCCGCGTTGAAGGCGTCGTAGACCTTCTTGGGGATGCGGCCACGTGCGGGAACGTCCATCCCGTTGGAGTCCGCCCAGGCGCGGACCGCCCGCGGCGCGGGGTCGACAGCGGTGTGCCGGTACGACTTACCGGACCGCGTCTGCTTGCGGCCGGCCACGACGAACGGCTCCAGGGCGGCCCGCAGTCGCTCGGCGTTCTCCGCGTTGAGGTCGATCTCGTAGGACCGGCCGTCAAGGCCGAACGTGACCGTCTCGGTGGCGGCGCCCCCGTCGATGTCGTCGGAAAGTGTGACCACTACCTGCTGTGCCACGTGTACCGGTCCTTTCGGCTGCTCCGCGTCGCTCGCACGCACCCGCCCGGGTGCCCGGCCGTCGCGCACGAGAGGCGGACATAAACATTCTTCGCTGCTCGTTCCCGGCGTCCTCGGTGGGACTGCGGCGTTATTTCGGGCCTGCCGCGCGGTACCTGGGAAATACCGCTGCGCCGTGCTGCCCACTGTGTTGCCCGCCGAGTTGTCGGGGCTACCTTCCTTTTACCATTATCGCCCGTCGGAACGCGGTTCCGATACCCGACCGTGACCCGGTGCCCCACATATCTACCCGGGTAGATTTTCATCCCGGGTACGCTGAGCGAAGCAGCGTCAAGCACCAACACCACCGGGAGTACCTGTGGCTCGCGTCGTAGTCGACGTCATGCTCAAGCCGGAGATCCTCGACCCCCAGGGCCAGGCGGTGCAGCGCGCGCTGCCGCGGCTCGGCTTCGACGGGATCACCGATGTGCGGCAGGGCAAGCGTTTCGAACTGGAACTGGAGGGCCCGGTCGATGACGCCGCGCTCGCCCGTATCCGTGAGATGGCGGAGAGTTTTCTCGCCAACACCGTGATCGAGGACTTCACCGTCCGCGTGGAGGAGTCCGCCGAAGGCACCACCGCCGGAGCCGCTTCGTGACCACCCGCATCGGAGTGGTCACCTTTCCGGGATCGCTCGACGATCACGACGCCCGCCGCGCGGTGCGGCTGGCCGGCGGCGAGCCCGTCGCCCTGTGGCACCGCGACCGCGACCTCAAGCAGGTCGACGCGGTCGTGCTCCCCGGCGGCTTCTCCTACGGCGACTACCTGCGCTGCGGCGCCATCGCCCGGTTCTCGCCGGTCATGGAGTCCGTCGTGGAGCAGGCGCGCGGCGGCATGCCGGTGCTCGGGATCTGCAACGGCTTTCAGGTGCTGTGCGAGTCGCACCTGCTGCCCGGCGCGCTGACCCGCAACGACCACCTGCACTTCATCTGCCGCGACCAGCGGCTGAAGGTGGAGAACGCCGGCACCGCCTGGACCTCCGACTACACCGAGGGCCAGGAGATCACCGTTCCGCTGAAGAACGGCGAGGGCGGCTTCGTCGCCGACGAGCGCACCCTCGACGAACTGGAGTCGGAGGGCCGGGTCGTCTTCCGCTACCTCGGTTCCAATCCCAACGGTTCCCGCCGCGACATCGCCGGCATCACCAACGCGGCCGGCAATGTCGTCGGCCTGATGCCGCATCCCGAGCACGCCGTGGAGCCGCTGACCGGCCCGACGACGGACGGTCTCGGGTTCTTCACCTCCGTTCTGAAGAAGCTGGTTCAGGCATGAGCGTCGACACCACCGAGCACGCCGCGAAGACCCCGGACGTCGAGCAGCCCTGGGCCGAACTCGGCCTGAAAGAAGACGAGTACGCGCGAATCCGCGAGATCCTCGGCCGCCGCCCGACCGGTGCCGAACTCGCGATGTACTCCGTCATGTGGTCCGAGCACTGCTCCTACAAGTCGAGCAAGGTGCACCTGCGCCAGTTCGGCGAGAAGGCGCCCGAGAACGACGCCATGCTCGTCGGCATCGGTGAGAACGCCGGCGTTGTCGACGTCGGCCAGGGCTACGCGGTCACCTTCAAGGTCGAGTCGCACAACCACCCCTCGTACATCGAGCCCTACCAGGGCGCGGCGACCGGAATCGGCGGCATCGTCCGCGACATCCTTGCCATGGGCGCCCGCCCGGTCGCGGTGATGGACCCGCTGCGCTTCGGCGCCGCCGACCACCCCGACACCCGCCGGGTGCTGCCCGGCGTCGTCGCGGGCATCGGCGGCTACGGCAACTGCCTGGGCCTGCCCAACATCGGCGGCGAGATCGTCTTCGACTCCTGCTACCAGGGCAACCCGCTGGTCAACGCCCTGTGCGTCGGCGTGATGAAGCACGAGGACATCCACCTCGCCAAGGCGTCCGGTACCGGCAACAAGGTCATCCTCTACGGCGCCCGCACCGGCGGCGACGGCATCGGCGGCGTCTCCGTGCTGGCCTCGGAGACCTTCGACGCCGAGGGCCCCTCGCGGCGCCCGGCCGTCCAGGTCGGCGACCCCTTCCAGGAGAAGCTCCTCATCGAGTGCACCCTGGAGGTCTTCGCCGAGGACCTCGTCGTCGGCATCCAGGACCTCGGCGGCGCCGGGCTCTCCTGCGCCACCTCCGAGCTGGCCTCGGCCGGTTCCGGCGGCATGCGGGTCGAGCTCGACACCGTCCCGCTGCGCGACGCGACGCTCTCGCCCGAGGAAATCCTCATGAGCGAGTCGCAGGAGCGCATGTGCGCGATCGTGACCCCGGAGAACACCGAGCGGTTCCTGGAGATCTGCGAGAAGTGGGACGTCATCGCCACCGTCATCGGTGAGGTGACCGAGGGCGACCGCCTGGAGATCTTCTGGCGCGGCGAGCAGATCGTGGACGTGATCCCCGGCACTGTCGCCCACGAGGGCCCCGTCTACGAGCGGCCGTTCGCCCGTCCCGACTGGCTGGACGCGCTCCAGGCCGACGACGCCGCCCGGCTGGCGCGGCCCGCGAACGCCGACGCGCTGCGCGAGCAGGTGCTGGCGCTGGTCTCGTCGCCCAACCAGGCGGCGAAGACCTGGGTCACCTCCCAGTACGACCGCTACGTCCTCGGCAACACCGTGCTGGCGCAGCCCGAGGACTCCGGCATGATCCGCGTCGACGAGGAGACCAACCTCGGCGTCGCGGTCGCCACCGACGGCAACGGCCGGTACGCCAAGCTCGACCCGTACACCGGTGCCCAGCTGGCGCTGGCCGAGGCGTACCGCAACGTCGCCGCCACCGGCGCGACCCCGCTCGCCGTCACCGACTGCCTCAACTTCGGTTCGCCGGAGGACCCGGCGGTCATGTGGCAGTTCGCCGAGGCCTGCCGCGGTCTGGCCGACGGCTGCCAGACGCTCGGCACCCCGGTGACCGGCGGCAACGTCTCGCTGTACAACCAGACCGGCGAGCAGGCCATCCACCCCACCCCGGTGGTCGGCGTGCTCGGCGTCATCGACGACGTCACCCGCCGCACGCCCATGGCGTTCACCGAGGACGGCCAGCTGCTCTACCTCCTCGGCGACACCCGCGAGGAGTTCGGCGGCTCGGCGTGGTCCCAGGTGGTCCACGACCACCTGGGCGGACTGCCGCCCCAGGTCGACCTGGAGCGCGAGCGGCTGCTCGGCGAGATCCTCGTCAACGCCTCGCGCGACGGCATGATCGACGCCGCGCACGACCTCTCCGACGGCGGTCTCGTCCAGGCCGTGGTGGAGTCCTGCCTCAAGGGCGGCAAGGGCGCCCGTCTGGTCGTTCCCGACGGCCTGTCGGCGTTCACCTTCCTCTTCTCGGAGTCGGCCGGCCGCGCTGTCGTCGCCGTTCCGCGCAGTGAGGAGGTGCGGTTCAACGACATGTGCGGCGCCCGCGGCCTGCCCGTGACCCGCATCGGCGTCGTCGACGGCGACGCCGTCGAGGTGCAGGGTGAGTTCACGCTGACGCTGGCCGAGCTGCGCGAGGCCAACGAGCGGACCCTGCCGGAGCTGTTCGGCTGAGGTCGGCCGCCGGCCGACCGCGCCCGGGGCGCCGGGGCACCACCCGTCAGGGTGGCGCCCCGGCGCCCTTCGCGTTGCCGCGTGCCCGGGTGCGAGTGCGTGAGTCACCGGTGCTCCCCGGCTTCGGCTGGTCGCAGGGCTGAGCGACCTCGCTTGCATGGTTGGAACCCACTTGCTGTCCGCCCCGGCGTGCGGGCAGGGTCTGGATCATGCTTGAACTACGCACCGTGGAAGCGGACGACTGGCCCCTGTGGCGGGATTTGCGCCTGGCCGCGCTTGCGGAGGCGCCCTACGCGTTCGGGTCGACGCTGGCTCAGTGGCAGGGCTCCGGTGACCGAGAGGAGCGCTGGCGTGCCCGTCTGGCGATTCCTGGCGCATGCGACCTCGTCGCGCTCCGCGACGGCCTTCCGGTGGGCATGGCCAGCGGAGTACCCGGTGAGGGAGCAGCGAACACGGAGTTGATCTCGATGTGGGTCAGCCCCACGGCTCGGGGCGAGGGCGTCGGGGACTACCTGATCCAGGCGGTCGAGCGGTGGGCGACGGGGCGCGGCGCCACGACCTTGCGGTTGTCCGTCATGCCGGACAACCGCAAGGCGACCGCGCTCTATGAGCGGCACGGTTTCACCGACACCGGCGAGCCCGGCGATCTTCTGGCCGATGGCGTCGGCAGGGAGCGGGTCCTGGCGAAGCGCCTGTCCGCTGCCTGATCTCCCCATCCGGGCACGGCCGGCTCCCTCACCTCAGTCAGGCTGCGACGGCGAGGGGCTTCTGCCTCAGTGGATGCCCACCTCGCTCCGCAGATGGCCGCGTGCGGAGTGCTGTGCCGCCAAGACGTCACCTGGTGAAGGCCGTCGCGACTCAGGCTCGGCTTGGGTTCTAGCGGTACTTACCTGCACCGGGCCCTCGTGGCGTCCCGGCTCGAAGAGTGCGAGACGGGCACCGGGGCACAACCGGTCAGGCGACGTCGGCCCGCACCTCGATCGGATCATCCGGCGCAGATTGCGAAGCCCCTGTAGTCGAGCGGCCGGTGTCGGGCGAGCGGTGGTGGACTGAACGGCCTCGGGCAACAGCCCTCTCGCCACGGTCAATGGCGATCGCGGGGCGCGGCACCCGCGAGGGTGGTGCACCGGGGCCCTTCGCGCTGTCGTGTGCCCGGATGCGCCCGCAAGGTCAACTCGGCTGTGCAATCGCCCAGTTGGAGTTCGACATGCGATGGGAGGGCTCCCATTCGACGCCGCGCGGTGACCTCCCGCAGCGGATCGGACACGGAGTGCTGAGAGTCCTCCTAGGCTGACGGTCACCCCGCTGAGGGGACCGTCAGCGTCATCGGGAGGGGTCCGTCGTGGCATTGCGAGAGCCGTACGCCGAAGAACTCCGCGCCCACCGCGAACGGGCCGCGCTGACGCAGACGGAGGTCGGAGAAAGGCTGCGGGTCCACTGCTCGTTGGTCGCGCACTGGGAGGCCGGGCGACGCAAGCCGTGCCCGCAGGATGCCGAACGCCTCGACGAGATCTTCGACACCGGCGGGACCTTCCGCCGGTTCCTCAAGCGTCGGCCGTTCGCCGAGTACTTCGAGCGGGTCGCCTTGGCCGAGCAGGGAGCGAAACGTATCGAGGAGTTCGCTCCCGCGCTCGTACCCGGGCTGTTGCAGACCGAGGCATACGCCCGCGTCGTCTTTCGGACCGCTCGTTTCTCGTGGCGAGAGGAGGAGTTCGAAGAGCAGATCTCCAACCGCATGGCGAGGCAGCGGCTGTTGGAGAAGGAGCTGCCCGAGGCGTGGTTCATCCTCTCCGAGGCGGTGCTGCGGATCGTCGTCGGCAGTCCTGACCTGATGGCAGCCCAACTGGCGCACATCGCGGCGCTGGTGCGGCGGCACCGGGTCACCTTCCAAGTGGTCCCGTTCAGCCACGGCTCTCACGCCGCCATGGGGTCGATGATGAAGCTGATGAGCTTCGCCGAACAGCCGGATCTCGCCTACGAGGAAGGCGTGGGGACTGGACGGGTGGCCGACGCCGATACGCCGGATCTGGTCCGCGAATGTCGTGACGCGTACGATCTGGCCAAAGCTGCGGCGCTGCCGCCGGCGGCGTCTCTGAGCCTGTTGGGATCCATCGTGGAGGAGTACCGACGTCATGACGACTCCGTTCGACCCGAGCCGCGCATGCTGGCGCGCATCGAGCCACAGCAACGGTAACGGCGGAGACTGCGTCGAGGTGGCGGATGGTGTGCCGGGGGTGTTGCCGGTGCGGGATTCCAAGGTTCCGCACGGCGCGTTCCTGGTGATCCCGGCCGCTGCCTGGTCCGGCTTTGTCACCGCCGTCCGCGCCGGTGAGCTTCCGCGCTGACCCCGTGGTGCGCCACGTCGGCCCGGCCCCCGGGGGCGGGCGGTCGGGCGCCGACTGGAAGGGAGAGTGCAGCGATGCTCGCACGCTTCGACCTGAGCAGTGCCTCGTGGCGTACATCGAGCCACAGCAACGGTAACGGCGGTTCCTGTGTCGAGGTGGCGGATGGTGTGCCGGGGGTGCTGCCGGTGCGGGACTCCAAGGTTCCGCACGGCGCGTTCCTGGTGATCCCGGCTGCCGCCTGGACCGGCTTCGTCACCGCCGTCCGCGCCGAGAGGTTCACCCGCCGCGCCGGCTGACGCGCGGGCGGAGCCCCGGGCCGGGCGGGTTCAGCCCGGTGCGGCGACGCCGTGCACCTGGTCCAGCCGCAGCGGCGCGGGCGGCGGCAGGGCAGGGGCGCCCTCGGTGCGGAAGCCCTGGAGCAGGTAGCCGACGAGCCGCCGGGTGGCCGCCAGCGCGACCTCTGGCGGTCCTGCCGCGACACCGTGCTGCGCGAGGAAGAGCAGGCTGAGGTCCGAGAGGTCGAAATCCGGGCGCAGCACCCCGGCCTGGCGGCAGCGGGAGACCAGCTCCGCGAGGTGTGCCTCCGCCCGGTCCCGTTCTGCGTTGACGTCCACCGCGCCGGGGAACCGGGTGTGGAACGCCGCCGCGCAACCGCGGTGGACCGCCTGCATGTCGGTCACCGTGTGGACGACGGTGCACAGGCCGCGCCACGGGTCGGGGTCGGCGACCGCCTCCTCGATCAGCTGGTGGCAGTGGTCGAGCTGCTGACGGAACGCCTCGGTCACCAGCGCGGCGCGGGTGGGGAAGTGCCGGTAGAGCGTCGCCGGACCGACTCCGGCGCGGCGGGCGACCGCCGTGAGCGGTGCGTCGATGCCCTGGGCGTCGAAGGTCTTGCGCGCGGCGGCGAGGATGCGTTCCCGGTTCCGGCGGGCGTCCGACCGGAGCCCGTCGCCCACCCGCGTGTCGCTCCCCTGTTCGTCGGTCGACCCACCGGTCCGGCCCGCCGTCGTGCCGTCCGCCGCCGTGTCGTCCGGTGTCCGAGAGCGCTGATCAGCCATGACTCTCACTTTAGCGAAAGCGGAAGGTGCCGTCCGTTTCGCTGGTTAGCGTGGCGGAGCGGCCCCGCCGGGGGCCGTGCGCAGCAGCCGCCGGTCCGAACCGACCGGCGCGGCGCCACGAGACGGGACCGACCGTGACCGACATGGACGCAGTGCTCTTCGACCGCTACGGACCGCCTGAGGTGCTCCGCGTCGGCCGGGTCGCCCGCCCGACCGCCGGGGCGGGTGAACTCCTCGTCCGCGTTCACGCGTTGGGTGTCAACGGTGGCGAACTCGCCGCGCGGTCCGGCCGCATCAGGCTGATCACCGGACGCCGGTTCCCGCAGCGGCTCGGCATCGACTTCGTCGGCGAGGTGGTCGCGGTGGGGTCCGGCGTGGTCGGCAGCAAGCCGGGGGAGCTCGTCTGGGGCGTGCTCGGCCGCACCATGGCCTCCGCCGCCGCGTACGTGGCGGTCCCGACGGACCGGACGGCGCCCGCGCCGGCCGCGCTCTCCGCGACGGAGAGCGCGTCGCTGGTCGCCGGGGCGACCACCTCCCTCACCGCGCTGAGCGCGAAGGCCGGGCTGCGTCCGGGGGAGCGGCTGCTGGTGCGCGGCGCGGCAGGCGGCGTCGGCAGCGTCGCCGTGCAGGTCGGCAAGCATCTCGGCGCCCGTGTCACCGCGCTGGCAAGTGAGGGCGCGCGGGAGTTCCTGACCGGTCTCGGCGCCGACGAGGTGGTTGACCGGAGACGCCACGGCCACGCCGACCTGGGGGAGTTCGATGTCGTGCTGGACACCGTCGGCACCGAACACCGCGCGTTCCGGCGTCTGCTGGCGCCGGGCGGACGCATGGTGGCGATCGCCCTCGACTACGCCAGGCTGCCCGCCGCCCTCGGCTACCTGCTGGCCTCCACCGTGCACGGGCGGCGCCGGGTTCGCTTCTTCAGCGGTGCCCCCGACACCGCGCTGCTGGTGCGCGCCGCGGAACTGGCCGAGCGGGGCGCGCTGCGGCCGGTGGTCGATACCGTCCACCCCCTCGCCGGCGTGGCCGACGCACACCGCGCCCTGGAGGCGGGTGGCGTCCGCGGCAAGCACGTCCTCCGCGTCGTCTGACGTCCCGCCGGGCCGGCGATCGCCAGGGCCCGACGGAACCTCAACAGCTGTTCTTCGGCAGAGCTTTCCGCAGCCGGCGCGCCGGATTCGCGGGCGCGGGGGGCGGTACGATGCGACCATCGCAGAGGCTCGCACGGATATTCGATGACGGGGCGTGCGCCGGCGCAGTGGAGATGTGACCGTCTGGGGCGATCCCCGGCGGTGTCCGCCGCGTTGCCGACGCGACGGCGCCGGGCGGTCTTCCGCCCTCGCCCTCCGGGAGCAGGCACCGGCGGGGACTGTCGCAGGCGCCCTGAGGCCACGTGGCACCGGGGAGGTCACGGCGGGGGCGTCACCAGGTCCGTGGGCGAGTCAGGAGACACCCAGCGTGCGTGAGCGAGACAGAGACGCTTCGGCCCGGACGGGCAGGCCGCTGCCACGGTCGGCAGTCACCCAGCGGAGCGCGCAGCAGATGCGGGGGCCGGAGGCCGAGATGCTGGCGATCCAGCGACTCGCCGGCAACCAGGCGGCCACGAGTTCCGTCGCCGCGGCCCGGCACCAGCACGGGGCGGGCTGCGGCCACGACGCTCCGGCGGTCCAGCGCTCCACCACCGGGGTCACCGTGCAGCGTTCCTCGCGCTACCCCGACGACATGGACATCGACATCGTGGACGCCCCGTACCGTCCGTCCTACAGCTCCTACGGGCCACCGGCGATCAGTGGCTCCTCGCCCTACGGCCAGGCGCCCTCGCCCTACGGCCAGGCGCCGTACGGGCAGGCGCCCTCGCCGTACGGTCAGGCGCCCGCCCCCTACGGTCAGGCGCCGTACGGGCAGGCCCCCTCGCCGTACGGCCAGGCACCCTCACCCTTCGCGCCGTCGCCGTACGCACCCTCGCCGTACGCACCCTCGCCGTACGACGAGGACGTCGACATGGAGGCGGGGCGTCACAGCTCCGGGGCGCACGTGGTCACCGTCGGACCACGCAGCTCGCGAGACCCACGGGAGCGACGCAGCGGGCGCAGCAGCCGCAGCAGCCGCAGCAGCCGCGAGCAGTACCCGGTGGGACGGCGTGGCCCGTCGATCCCGAGCATCCACGGCGAGCGGCCCAGCGGCCGGGCGCCGGCGCCCTCCAACGTGCTGCCGACCCTGCTGAGTCTCGGGAACTCGATCCTCGCCGACGTCCAGTCCCGCATCCCCTACACCCCGAACCAGATCAGCTCAGCCTCCGCAGCCGGTGGGCAGGCCCATCTCATGCTCGCCGCCACCCGGAACCCCGACTTCCGGCAGCCGGTCAGCGGCCTGCGGGAGAGGCTGGGGCAGGACGCCGCCGCCGCGGAGGCGATCGGGGCGGGCAACTGCGGTGAGAACGCCGCGATGAGCTTCTGCCTGCTCAACAGGAGCCCCCTGCCCGGGGGCAGCTCGATCTGGTACGTGCCGTTGTCGACGACCGACCACGTCTTCGTCGCCGTCGGCCCGCGCGACCGGCCCGAGCAGATAGTCGTGATCGACCCTTGGCAGCGCAACAGCCGTGCGGTCCCGGCAACCGAGTTCACCCACTTCCAGTTCCTCGACAGGAACGGTCGGATCAACCCCGACGCCCAGGAACTGGCGCCGGACGGAAAGGACTACCTCCAGATCGGGCGCGGTCTGCTGGACATGGACTCGCTGAACAGCACCATGGACCTGACCGGGCCGCCGGTGGAGGAGTCGACGTACGCGGGTGCCGCGGGCATGTACGAACACGTGATGCCCTCGGCCCCGAGCAGCAGCAGGCCCAGCGGCTCGTCCTCCCGTCGCCGCCGCGAGGACCCCGCACGACGCCGTGCCGCGGAGCGCTGGTACCGGGAGCGCTAGGCCCTGTCTGACGAATCCGCCTGGCCCGCGGCGCTTGGCCCGGTATCTCGCCACGGTGGAGCCTCGCGCGAGTACGACGGGTACGAGCTGCGACGCTCCGCAATGCGATCCACCGAACCGGACGCCGCGGGCGTTGCCGGCGCCGTTCACCAGACAGGATCCAGCCACGAGGCCCTGCCTCCCACCGCCCCCGTCCCGCCGCTTGCGGGACGGGGGCGGCGTGCTCCCGGCCCGGTGCACGGCGCCCACCCCGCGCTGCCGGGCGTGTCCCCGTGCGCGCTGGCATGCTGTGCGTACCGACGGCGAGGGAGGTCCCCATGATCCGCAGACACGTACTCGTGACCGGTCGCGTGCAGGGTGTGTTCTACCGGGACACCTGCCGTCGGGAGGCGTGCGCGGCGGGCGTCACCGGCTGGGTGCGCAATCTGCCGGACGGTCGCGTCGAGGCGACCTTCGAAGGTGATCCACAGGCTGTGGACGGTCTGCTGGAGTGGGCGCAGCGCGGCCCGGAGTCGGCGGCGGTCGACCACATGACGGTGAACGACGAACAGCCTGTGGGTGACACGGAGTTCGTCGTGCGCTGAGTCGCCACCACCGTGCGCCCCGAGTGCTCTGTCGTGCACCGCCTGTGACCCCCGATTCCCTCGCTTCCGCCGGTCCGCTGCCCCACGATGTGGAGAAGCACAGACCGACGAAGGGGTCCGCCATGGCAAAGCAGCCGCGCCACAGCCAGGGGTCCGGCGCTGCCCGCCCGCAGGACCGATCGACCCGCCGCGAGCGCGCCGAACGGCACGACAACCGCGATCAGCGGGACCAGCGGACCCAGGACCGGCGGTTCCAGGACCAGCGGGACCAACGCACCCAGGACCGGCGGTTCCAGGACCAGCGGTCCCAGGACAACCGGGTGACCAACCGCCGTTCGCAGTCCCAGCACACCCAGCGCACCGAGGTCCACGTCCACAACGCCGCTGCCTCGCGCGCCGGTTCGCAGGCGGACTCCCGCTCCCAGGCGAGCACCAAGTCCGGGTACGGCCTCCTCGCCACCCTGCTGCTGCTCTTCGTCGGTGGCATCGGGCTGCTGCTGTTCATGCTGGTGACCTGACCGCCGCCGAGCCGGCCCGCGGGTCGGCACCCTGAACCGCGCGGCGCCCGCGATCGGTACGGCCGGTCGTCGGCGCTGCGCGCACCACCCGCCGCCGGGCGCAGCCGGCCGGGCCCCGAAGGGCC
>NZ_JAAVJB010000173.1 GCF_012034385.1 Streptomyces spiramenti | reverse complement strand
TAGGCGGCGGCGTGCGCGCTGTGGAGGTGCACGACGGCGGTGGCTTCGGGGTCGCGGTGGTACAGCGCGAGGTGGAGCGGGAACTCCTTGGACGGCCGCGGCCCGGCGAGGTGGGCGGGGCACCCGTCCGGTACCGCCTCCGCGGTGCCGGGCGCGGTGCGTCCGGGGTCGGTGGCCGCGCAGTCCAAGGGGGGCGGGCGCGCGGCGTTGGAGTGAGATCCGGCGCCCCGCCGCCACGGACCGGGTGGCGGCCCACGCCGCCCGGGTAGACGGGCGGGATGAGCGAGCACACCGACCAGATCCGCCCCGGTGGCCCCGACGACCGGCCCACCACCGCCCACGCCCGGCCTCCCGGGGTGGACGACGCCACGGTCGCCGCCGTCGGCAAACTCTCCGAGGCCCTGGAGACCGCCGAGCAGGCCCGCGGCAACCTCTATGCCTTCCATCAGCTCACCGGCAAGGCGGACCTGCTCCTCGGCGAGGCCGCCGACGCGCTGCGCGAGGCCGGCCACCCCGACCAGGCCGACCTCGTCGAGCGCGAGATCGTCGGCCGCAACGTCATCCCCGGGCACTGGACCTTCCAGATCGTGGAGTCCTACAACGCCACCTACCACCGCCCCTTCACCGCCGTCGAGCAGCAGGTCCGCGATCAGCTGGTCGACGGCCGCGACCACCTGTACGAGGCGGAGATGAAGGAGGACCGCCGCACCCACGGCCACCCCCACCACACCGCCGGCCCCTGACCGGCGCGGCCGGAATCCGGCTGCTCCCGCCGCCGTCGGCTCGCCGTGACCCGGGCGCTACGGTGGAGCGGCCCGGCGTCGAGTGACCGGGGCCGGACTCCGCGTAGCGGCGGAACCGACGACCGCGGGTGGGGACCCGCGAGTGGGGGGAACGATGACCGGAATGCGGACGAGGCCGGAGCACGAGCCCGGCGGCAGGAAACGGGTCGCCGTCGCGCTGGACGCGGTGGGCTCGGCGCCGTGGTGGGCGCGGACGGGGGCGCTGGTGGCGGTGGCCGTCCTCCTGGTGCTCACCGCGCTGCCGCCGTGGTCGGGGCCGTTGGTCGGGCCCGGCGAGGGAATCCCGGGGTGGGCCGCGGTCACCGCGCTGGCGGCGGCCGGACTGCTGGCCGGTGGCCTCGGCCTCCGATGGACCCTGCACGCCGCGGCGGCCGCGGCGACGCTCACCGCCGTGCTGGCGTCGGTCGCCTACCTCCGCACCCCGGATGCCGCCGATGCCCCGTCATGGCTCTCCGCGCTCGCGTACCCGGCCGAGCGTCCGGCGGCAGCCCTCACGCTCGCGCTGGTCGCGGCGGCGGCAGCCGCGGTCTGCCTGGCCCTGGCCGCCCGCCCGGGCGCGTGGCTTCCCGCGGAAGGTGGCCGACGGGCGCGGGGCCGCCGTCTGCTGGCGGTGGGCACCGCCGCCGCGCTGGTCGGCGGCCTGCTCGGCGCGGGGGCGGTCGCCGGCGTGGACCGGGCGCAGCGTGCCGTGGCGGGCGGGCCCTACTACGACGCGGTGTCCGACCCCCTCGATCCCTGGCTTCGGTACGGGTACGAGGTCACCCTCGGGGAACACCAAGAACGCCTGCCCCACCTCGAACCGACCGGTGTCGGATGGCAGGGTTCGCTGCCCGGCCCGGCGGAGCTGACCACCTGCCTCCTGGGACAGCCGTCACTTGGAGAGGACGGCAGTACCGCGCACGGGCAACGGATCGCCGGCAGCACGCTCGTCACGGTCGAGCAGCAGGACGGTGCCGACGCGGTGATCGGTGTCGACCCGGCCAACGGCATGGAACGCTGGCGCTACACCGTCCGCCACGGCCAGGTGGCCGTCCCGGCGGAGGGAGGAGGGCGAGGGGGCCGGGTCGCGGTGCACCTGGGCCACGTCGCCGTCTCCCCGCTCTGCGCGGTCCACGTGGTCATCGAGCCGCTGACGCTGGTCACCCTGGACGGGAGCAGCGGGAAGGTGCTGCAGGAGACCCCGCTGCCGGGCGGCGGCCCGGGATGGACGTTCGTGACCGACGCGGGCACGGAACCGGGGACCGACGGCCCCGACGAGGAGGCCACGTCCGATCGGCGGCCCGTGGTCGCCCTGCCGCGGACCACGCACGTCTACCTCCGCTCGCCCTCCGCCCTCGCGGAGTTCACCGAAACGGGGGAGCTGCTCGGGTACGGCGATCTCCCCGACTGCGCGGTGCTGGCGGCCCCCCAGGGCGATCCTTTCGTGCGAGGCGTCGCGGACGCGGTACTGCTGTCGCAGGACTGCCCCGGGTTCCACGTCGACTTCGTCGCGGTTCCGCCCGCACCGCGGGACCCCTCCGGGTCGGGCGCCGCCCACCTGCTCAGGCCGGTCGTTCCGTCCGGGGCGGACCACGTCCCCGTTCTGGGGTGCGAGGCAGCGCCCCGCATCAGCCAGCTGCTGCCGCCGCAACAGCTGTCCCGGCTGTCCCTCGTCGGCCGGTGGTGCGACCGGTTCGAGGGGCCGATCATCCTGCAGTACCGCTCCGACCGGAGGCTGGTCGAGGCGACGGAGCTGCCGGCGGACACGGAGCTGCCGTTGCGGGTGGTCGGGTACACGGGCTCGCGCGTCGCCTGGATCAGCGGCGGCGAGCTTCACCGCGTCGGACCCATGAGTGAACGGATCTTCCACGAGACGGACTGGCCGTTGAGCGTCCTTGATGTGGGGCGCGAGCTGCTGTACGCCGGTGACGAAGCGATCGAGGCGGCGCTGGTCGACACGGCGCCACGCACCGTCGACGGCCGCCGTGACGACCACGAGCTGGTGTACACCGTCGGGGTGTCGGGCACCGTGACGGCGCTGATCCGCCCCGACCACGACGGTCCGTCGGAGTTCACCCGCTACGCGGAACTCCCCGGAGCGGCGGGCCGGTGCACGGGGGACCGCGATCTGCTGCTGGACCGACCGGGGCAGCGGCTCCTGGTCACCTGCGAGTCGGAGGCGGGCACGGAGGTGACCGTGATCGAGACGGAACGCCCGCCCGAGGCGTAGGCAGTCTCCTGCCGGCCCGCGGGCTCGCCCCGTGGGCCGCCCGCCGGGTGCCCGCGACGCCGGAGCCCGGCCGGGGCGGGCGTGGGTCCCCGCCACGGGTCACAGCGGATGCGAGCGCGCCGGGCGGAACCGACGATGACGGGGTGGGTCGTCGCCGCCCGGCGACGGCCGCTCGCGGGAACCCCCGCGCGTCCCTGCCCCTGCGCGCCGGCGCCGGGCGGACTACCGAGAGGCGGGCCCCCGATGGCCAAGCAGACCGTGGCCGACCAGCTGGTGGAGACGCTCGCCGACAGCGGCGTGCGGCGGATCTACGGCGTCGTCGGCGACAGCCTCAACCCCGTCGTGGACGCCGTCCGCCGCACCGACCGTGTCGACTGGGTGCAGGTGAGGCATGAGGAGACCGCCGCCTTCGCGGCGGGCGCCGAGGCCCAGATCACCGGCAGGCTCGCCGCCTGCGCCGGTTCCTGCGGCCCCGGCAACCTGCACCTGATCAACGGGCTGTACGACGCGCACCGGTCGATGGCGCCGGTCTTCGCGCTGGCCTCCCACATCCCCAGCGCCGAGATCGGCAGCAGCTACTTCCAGGAGACCCACCCCGACCGGCTCTTCCAGGAGTGCAGCCACTACTGCGAGCTGGTCTCCACCCGCGAGCAGATGCCGCGCGTCGCGCAGAGCGCCATCCAGCACGCCATCGGGCAGGGCGGCGTCGGTGTCGTCACCCTCCCGGGCGACATCGCCGGACAGGACGCCGCCGACAAACCCGAGCGGCACGCCCTGGTCACCGGACGGCCCACCGTCCGCCCGGCCGACGACCAGATCGACCAGCTCGCCCACCTGGTCGAGCAGGCGGAGCGCATCACCCTGTTCTGCGGAGCCGGTGCGGCGGGGGCCCATGACGAGGTGATGCGGTTCGCCGGCCGCGTCCACGCCCCCGTCGGCCACGCGCTGCGCGGCAAGGAGTGGATCCAGTACGACAACCCGTTCGACGTCGGCATGAGCGGCCTGCTCGGCTACGGCGCCGCCTACCAGGCGACCCACGAGTGCGACCTGCTGATCCTGCTCGGCACCGACTTCCCCTACAACGCCTTCCTCCCCGACGACCGCCCCGGCGTGCGGATCGTCCAGGTGGACGTCCGTCCCGAGCACCTGGGCCGCCGCTGCCGTCTCGACCTCGCCGTCTGGGGCGACGTGCGCGAGACGCTGCGCTGCCTGACCGACCGCGTCCGGCCGCGCACCGACCGGCGTTTCCTGGACCGGATGCTGAAGAAGCACGCCGACGCCCTGGAGGGCGTGGTCAAGGCGTACACCCGCAAGGTGGAGAAGCACGTCCCCATCCACCCCGAGTACGTCGCCTCGGTGCTGGACGAGGAGGCCGCCGACGACGCGATCTTCACCGTCGACACCGGCATGTGCAACGTCTGGGCGGCGCGCTACATCACCCCCAACGGCCGCCGCCGCGTCATCGGTTCGTTCAGCCACGGCTCGATGGCCAACGCGGTCCCGCAGGCCATCGGCGCCCAACTCACCGACCGGCGGCGGCAGGTCGTCACCCTCTCCGGTGACGGCGGGTTCTCCATGCTGATGGGCGACTTCCTCACGCTGGTCCAGTACGGCCTGCCGGTGAAGGTCGTCGTCTTCAACAACTCCGCTCTCTCGATGGTCGAGTTGGAGATGATGGTCGGCGGTCTCCCGGCCTACGGGACCGACAACCACAACCCCGACTTCGCGGCCGTCGCCCGCGCCTGCGGAGCCCACGGCGTCCGGGTCGAGAAGCCCAAGCACCTGCGCGACGCACTCCGGGAGGCGTTCCGCCACGACGGCCCGGCGCTGGTCGACGTGGTCACCGACCCCAACGCGCTGTCCATCCCGCCGAAGATCCAGGCCGAGATGGTGAAGGGCTTCGCCCTCTCCGCCTCCCGCATGGTGCTGGACGGCGGCGTCGGCCGCATGGCCCAGATCGCCCGCTCCAACCTCCGCAACATCCCCCGGCCTTAGGGGTACGGGCGCGAGGAGCCCCGGGCGCTGCGCATCGGGATCGGTGCGTGGCGGTGGTCGGGGAGCGACCGAAGCTCGGGCCCGGTCGCCGGACGTGGCGTGCGTCGGCTGATCAGAACAGGCTGCCCTGCTCTCCCTGAAGGTGTGGCTTGAGCACGTGCCGCAGGCCTTGGATCTGCGTGCGCCAGCTGCCGTCCTCGCCTGAAGCGCTCCACAGAGCCATGAGCGCGGACGGGTCGATCACGACACGGTGCAGCGCTCGGGCCGCCGGCTCGCGGAGCGCGGTGAGGTCGGGAAGCGGCGCTTAAGGGCCGTAGCAGGAATCGACCGGTTCACCGCCGGGGCACTGCCCGGCGACAAGGGCAGCCGCCGCGACGGCCTCTTCGGCCTCGGGCGCGTCCAGGCAACCGACGGCGTCTACCGCCCGTGCCAGTGCGCGGCCGATGATGCCGGCGTGTTCCTCCGATAGAGCGTTGTCGAGAGAGAAGGCGAAGTCACCGGCGGTGTCGTTGTCGAAGGGCCCGACGTCCCACGTACCCATGATGTCCTCCGCGCGTGCTGTTCGCTGCGCATCGTGGCAGCCACGGCTGACATCGGGGGTGGTCTCGGCGCGCGCGACCGGGTTCGCGTGGCGCGAGGCGCGCGCGGCGAGGCGCGCGGGCGGGGGTGGTTGCCGGAACTCCGTGCCTCGACGGCACGGTCCGTGATTAAGGAACGAACGTTCTTGACTGATCGTTCCTCAACTACCTAGGGTGGTGCTCGTGGGTAGGCCGAGGGCATTCGACGAGGACGAAGCGGTGCGTGCCGCCGTGCGATTGTTCGGTGGTCGTGCGTACGACGGGGTGTCCGTCGACGATCTCGTCCATCACCTCGGCGTGCACCGCAACAGCCTCTACAAGACGTTCGGCAGCAAGCGCGGCCTCTACCTGATCGCGCTGCGTCGCCATCTCGTCGACGACGTGAACCCGCTGTGCGACGCGCTCGCCGACGCGTCGGACGCAACGGACGCGCTGCGGCTCGTCGCGTCGGCCGACCTCGCACTGCTCCTGCTGGCGGCGGTCGAACGCGCTCCGGTCGACGAGGAGGTCGCCTCCGAGGTGACGGCGGCGTTGGCCGCCGTCGACCGGGCGATCGCCGGCGCGCTGGGGGTTCCCGACGACCTGGCCGCCGCCCTCACCGCTGCCGCGCTCGGCATCCTCCTGCGCGGCAACCCCGACAACGCGGCCACCGCGCTGACTCGATACGTCGGCCTTCTCAGCTGAAAAAGGGATCCGGTATGGCACTGGTACGGATAGAAGGCGACAGGCTCGTCGTCGTGATCGAGGGGCTCAGCAAGCTCTGGGCCTTCAAGGGCGGGATGAGCATCCCGCTGGCCAACGTCCGAGGCGCGACCGCCGACCCCGGTATCGCCGCCGAGCCGAAGGGAGTTCGCGCACCGGGCGCTCACGTCCCCGGTGTGATCATCGCCGGAACGTTCCACCAGGACGGCGAGAAGGTCTTCTGGGACGTCAAGGACGCCACGAAGACCGTCGTGATCGAACTCGCCGACGAGAAGTACGCACGCCTGGTCCTCCAGGTCTCCGACCCCCGCGCGACCGTTGCCCTGGTCGAGAACGCCCTCGTCTGAAGGAGTCAGGCTGATGCTTCGACACATCGCCGCCGCGCTCATGGCGCTGGCGCTCGTCTCCGCCACCCCGGCAGTGGCGGCCTCCCCCCGCCTGACGCCCGCCGTCGACCGCGAGGTCGTCTTCACAGCCGACGGCACGACCGTGTACGGCACCCTGCACGTGCCCGAGCACCGCACGGGGAAGCGGCTGCGGGCGGCACTGCTGCTGCCCGGCAGCGGACCCACTGACCGTGACGGCAACCAGCCGCCCGTGACCACACCGAACACCCTGGCGCACCTGGCGGATGCCCTCGGCGACGACGGGGTCGCCACGCTCAGGTTCGACAAGTACGGCACCGGACGCACCGGACTCGGTGCCTACGAGGGCCGCCCGGAAGAGCTCGACTACCCGGCGTTCGTCCGCCAGGCGCAGGCCGCCTACGAGACGCTGCGGGACCAGCCGGAGACGGACCCGCGCGCGCTGACGGTCGTCGGCCACAGTGAAGGCGCGATGACGGCACTGCTGCTGGGCGGTACCGCCCACCCGCGCCCGGCCGGTCTGGCCCTCCTCCAGCCGCAGGCGATCCGCATGCTCGACCTGGTCGCGTTCCAGCTCAAGGACCAGGTCGCCGAAGCGACCCGGCAGGGCCAGTTCACGCGGAAGGAGCAACGCACCATCAACGCGGCCATCGATGCCGCCGTCACCTCCCTCCGTGACGGCCGGCCGGTCGACACCACCGACCTGCCCCAGGTGATCGCCGCCCTCTTCGAGGCGTTCCAGGGCCCCAGCGCCCGGTTCGTGGAGAGCGACGACGCCGTCTACCCGCCGGACACCGCCGCCGCACTCCGCCCCGGCACCAGGGTGCTGCTGACCTGCGGCACCAACGACGCGCAGATCCCCTGTTCCACGACGGACGCCCTGACGAAGGCTCTACGCCAGGCCCATGCCGGCAAGCCGGGCCGCGTGGTGCTGCCCGGAGTGGACCACCTGCTGCACGACGCCGACCACCCGGACACCCTCGCTCCGCCGGTGCTCGACGCGCTGAGCCGGTTCGCGCGACGCTGACACGGCCGACCATGCACCTCCCGGACAGCCCCTTCGGACATGCTTCACCAGCCACGAAAGGGATACACCGTGACCATCGAACTTCCGCAGCAGTGGGTCAGCTCCAGCTACAGCAGTAACGGCGGCAACTGCGTCGAGTGGGCTCCGCGCGCCGCGGCCCGAACCGGCACGGTCCCGCTGCGCGACTCGAAGGACCCGGCCGGGCCGTCGCTGACCGTCCCGGTCGGTGCGTTCGCCGCGTTCGTCGCCGGGGTGAGGTCCGGCGCGCTCGACGGCTGAGCCGCCATGTCCGCGCCGGACGGCGGGCACCGCCCCTGCCGGGGCCTTGCGGGTGGGGGAACCAGCGGGTTCGTCCCGGCAGGGGCGGGGATCGGGGTCACCCGCGCGGTACGGGCCGCAGGATCGGGCGGGCGGAGAGCGAGTAGAGGACGTCCGCCTCGACAGAGCTGTGCACACGGTCCCGTCCTCGGGCGTTGGCGCTGATCGGGTGCCGGTCCGCCAGCGCGGCGCACTGCACGGAGCGGAACGCGGTGTCCGCCGACCACTCCCGGAAGACGGCGGCGACGGGGTGCGGGGTGTGACCGCTGTCGCCGGTGTCGGGTGCTTCGAGGGCGCATGCCAGGCGGGCGGCACGGTCGTGGAGCCAGTCCACGGCGCGGTCCGGGGTGTCGAGCCACGCCCCCGCCAGGTACCAGTCGCGACCGAGCTCCGACGAACGCACCACGGCCTCCGCCCAGTACCCGTCGACCAGTTGTTCAGCCGTCATGCCATGACCCGTTCGGTAGCGGTGGGGACGTCATCCGGTTGTCTGCTGCCGGGTTGTGCCTCACCCCGTACGACCCGGGTGTCATCGGGGTGTTGAGGAGGCCGACTGCGGGTCCGCAAAGTCCGCTGTGCAGGGTCATGGGAACTGGCGGTCACTGGTTGTCCAACTCCCTGAAGTGGGCGTCGATGGACCGTCTCAGCGTGGCCACTATGCGACGGAGGTCATCAAGGGACATCTGTTCAATATCCGTGCCCTCGTTGATCGACTTCGGCTTCCCGGGCCCGTGCTCATAGGTGTTCGTACCAGGGTTCTCGCGGTCACCACGCACGACCACTCCGTTCCGTAGCTCTTCCACTACCGGACGCCTTCAGCGTGGCCTAGAGTCGACCGTCCCATCAACTTGCGCCTTCTGATTGATGAGTGCACGGGAGAGTAATGAACCGGAAGGACATTGACCCCGATGCGTCCGCTGCGGCGGCCTTCGGGCAACGTCTGCGCAGCATGCGGGACGAACGTGGGTGGACGCAGGAGGAGCTGGGCGCCCGAGTCGGGTGCACGGGGAGCCACGTCTCTGCAGTGGAAACTGGTCGCCGCACACCGACTCAACGCTTCTCCGCACGTTGTGATGCGGTGTTCGGCACGGGGGACAGGTTCGCGCGTCAGGGTCGGAGTGTGCGACGCAGTGCCTTCATCGAGGGGTTTCCGGAGTACCTGACCCATGAGGCGCGAGCCGCTGAGATCAGGCTGTTCGAGGTGGGAGTCGTCCCCGGTCTGCTGCAGACGTCCGACTACGCAACGACCCTCGAAGCGGATGCGGTACGGCGACGAGCGATCACGGCGGAGCAGGCCGCCGAGCGAGTGGAGATCGTGGCACGGCGGCAGGCGACGCTCGACCGAACTCCGTTACCTCTCATCCATGTGGTCATCGACGAAGGGTGTATTTATCGTCCGATGGGGACCCCGCAGGAGATGAGGGCGCAGTTCGACCGACTATTGGCCTTCGCGGAGGAGCCGCACACACTGCTGCAGGTAGCGCCCTTTGCCATGGGGCCTCGACGCCCCTTCAGTCTGCCGCTCTACATCCTGACCATGCCGGACCGCTCGCTGATGAGCTACGCGGAGTCCGCACAACACGGTCAATTGGAGCGAGAAAGTGCCTCCGTGGTGCGGATGTTGACCGCTTACCATCAACTACAAGCAGAAGCTCTGCCCCAAGCTGCGTCTGTCGACATGATCGAGAAGCTACGAAAGGCCACCCTGTGACTGCCGACTCCCCCCGCTGGTTCGCATCCTCCTACAGCGGCAACGGCGGCGCCTGCGTAGAGGTCGCCACCAACCTTGCCGCGTCGTACTCCACGGTCCCGCTGCGCGATTCCAAGGCCCCGGCCGGGCCCTCGCTGACCGTCCCGGTCGGTGCGTTCGCCGCGTTCGTCGCCGGGGTGAGGTCGGGCGCGCTCGACGGCTGAGCCCTGTCCTGCCCGCACCCCCTGGGGCTCCACCGCGCTCGGTGCGGTGGAGCCCCGGTCGCGTTCCCTCCGTTGAGGCCCTTCCTCGGCGCGCGCGAGGCGGTGCCAGGATGAAGCGGGGCCGTCGTTCGGTCGGCCGGTGCGAGGAGGGGACGCGGATGGGGATCGGGCAGCGCCTGCGGCGGCTGACGGGTGGGGCGGATCGCCCTGCGCCCCTGGTGCCGACAGTGGCGCCCGCGGTGGTGCTGACCGGCGTCAGCCACGGCTACGACGGCCCGACCGTGCTGCGCGACGTGGATCTGACGGTGGAGCGCGGCCGGTGCGTCGCCCTCCTCGGGGAGAACGGCTCCGGCAAGTCCACCCTGCTGCGGCTGGTCGCGGGCCGCGAGACCCCGGACGAGGGAACCGTGACGGTCCTGGGCCGGACCGCCGACGAGGACGACCCCGCGCAACGCCGCGCCGTCGCCGCCGTCCTGGACAGCGGCATCGGCTACCCCGACCTGACCGTGCGCGAGCACCTGCTGCTGGTCGCGCTGGCCCACGGACTCGGTGAGGACGCCGCCGACCGGGTGGACGAGGTCCTCGCCGAACTCCACATCGCGGCGCGAGCGGAGGCCCTTCCCAAGGAGTTGTCCGCCGGGCAGACGCAACTGCTGATGCTGTCGCAGGCGTTCGTGCGACCGCCCGCCGAACTGCTGCTGCTGGACGAGCCGGAACAGCGGATCGACACGGCCGGGCGAGGGCGGATCGCCGCACGGATCGCGTCGGCGCGTGCCGCCGGCGGCGCGGTGCTGTTCGCGACGCACGACCGGCAGCTCGCCCACGAGGTCGCCGACGTCGTCCTGACCTTCACGGAGGACGGCAGCCCGCAGCTGCGCCCGGTCAGCGACGCGGACACCGCCGATGGCTGAGCCCATCGCGAGGACGGAAGCGGGGAGCCGCCCGCAGTGCGCCGCTCCGAACTCCCCGGACTCCCCGCCCGCCGCCGACCCCACCGGCGCCGTCCTCGGTCTGCTGCACGCGGCGCGTGCCGGGGAACGTCGCCGGCGGCGCCGGAGCGCGCTCTACGGCTGGTACTGCGTGGCGCTGCTCGCGGCGATCTGGGGGCTGCCGCCGCTGATCGCGCTGGCCGGGGCCGCCGCGGACGGGCAGTTCGACGGAACCGCCGCCGGTCGGCTGCCGGATCTGCTGCCGCTCGTCCTTCCCGCGCTGGTCGCGACGGTGGTGGTGCTGCTCGGCGCGCGTGGCCGGTGGCACGGCCCGGTGCAGGTGGAGCAGGCCGCGTTGAGCTGGCTCGTGGCTCACCCCGTGTCGCGGCGGGCGTTGCTGCTGCCGCGCCTCGTCGCCTCCTGGGTGGTCACCGGCGTGCTGGGGGCGGTGGCGGGCGCTGCCGGCGGGTTCCTGTGGCACGCGTTCGGCGTCGGCGTTCCGGCGTTGATGGTGCCCGCCGGCGCGTTCTGCGGGGCAGCGGTGGGGTTGGCCGGTACGGCGCTCGCCGCCCGGGTGCAGCGGGGTGCGGGGAGGCCAGCCGCCGGACCAGGCGGCAGGCGCGCTGCGGGCGGGGTGCTCGCCGCGCTGTGGGTGGTCGCCCTGGTCGCCGGGGTGTCGCAGCCGTCGGCCGGGGGCGGGCCGGGGCTCGTCGCCGAGGTGGCGCTGTGGTCCGGCCCCTGGGGG
>NZ_JAAVJB010000172.1 GCF_012034385.1 Streptomyces spiramenti | reverse complement strand
GGCCTCGCGCAGCCACCGCAGTGGGCCGGGGTCCGCCGCGGCGCGCCGGGACGGCGTGCGCCGCAGGTCCCCGGCCCGCAGCGCCGCGGCGAGGGCCACCTCGTCGAGCGGTCCACCAAGCGCGGCGCCCTGTCCGCGTCGGCAACCGAGCGAGCGGAGAACCGCGGCCTGGTCGGGCCGGTCCACCCCGTCCGCGACGACCACGAGACCCAGCTCACCGCCCAGGGCGACCAGTGCCGTGACCGTGGTGCGGGCACGGGCGGAGTCGGGGAGCCCAGCGACCAGCGTTCGCGCCAGCAGCATCTCGGTGATCGGCAGCCGCCGGAGCGCCGCCGGCGGCACCGCGCCGTCGCCGAGGTCGACCGCGATACCGACCCCGAGGGCGCCGAGGCGGTCCAGGCACCGACGGTAGTCCGCGTCGTCGAGGAGCGGACCAGCGTCGGTGAGCGCGAGAGTGAGGGCGCGGGCCGGCAGGTCGTACCTGGCCAGGGTCGCGGCCACGGTCTCCGCCGAGACGGTCGCGCTCAGCACGGCCTCGGGGCGCAGCGGGACGGTGACGGGCAGCTCGTGCCCCCGGCGCCGCCGCTCGGCGGCGCCTGCGGCGGCGAGGTCTACCAGGATGCCTCCCGGACGGTGCGACGGGGCGTCGGTCCGCTCGCGGGGAACGGGCCGGGGACCACCGGCGCGAGCGGGACGGGTCGGTTCCTCCACGGGGTCGACGGCCTCGGGGCGACGGGGAGCGGTGCCCGTGTTTCCCCGGCCGGTCCCGCGGCCCCCGACACGCGCGGACCGGACGGCGAGCCACCGGACCGGGGGCGCCGCACGTGCGAGCCCCCCGGACCGGCCCACCCGCTGCGGCGACGACGACGGCAGCCTGCCCGGTCCGGTCTCGGCGGCCCCGGGTCCGCCTGCCCGCGCGGAAGGGGGCGGTGGTGCATCCGAGGGGCGACCGTCTTCGAGGGGCTCCCCGCCCCGGGCCTCGGGGGCCTCGCGTCCCGTTGCGGAGCGCACCGCCCGGGTCGCGCCCTGGGCGGCGACCGCGGACCAGTCGCTGCCCGCGGAGCTGATGAGCCGCAACGCCAGTCCGTGGACCGCCCCGTCCTCCAGTGACACCTGCGGCTGGTGGGTGAGCCGCAGGGCCGGCGGGGGGCTCTCGCCGCTGCGGGCGGCGGGGATGAGCGGGCAGGGCACGCCCTGGGCTCGGGTGCGTTCGGCGGGGGCGTCCTCCCCCACGGCCTGCGCCGCAGTGCGGGCGACGCCCCTCGGGGGCCTCGTCCGGGCGGCGTGGTGGCCGCCGGCGGAGGGCGTGACCGGCGTCGCGGGTGCGGGCCCCTGACCGTGGGACTCCGGATCGTAGAGCTCGACGCGGCCCTTGCCCGCCTGCTTCGCGCGGTACATCGCGACGTCCGCTTCGCGGAGCAGCACGGCGGGGGTGCAGCCGGGGGTGGCGAACGCGATCCCGATGCTGGCGGCGACCCGGACCTCCCGCCCCTCCACGAGGTAGGGCCGGGAGAGCGCGGTCCGCACCCGCTCGGCGATGTCGAGGACCTGGTCGGTGCGGACCTGGCCGGACCGGCAGGGCTCGCCGCCGGCGTGGCAGTCGTCACCTGCCGCGCCTCCGGTGACGGCGGTGGGGGTGCCGGGGTCGCCGGAGCTCGCCGCCGGGCAGGGGCTGAGCAGCGCGGCGAACTCGTCTCCGCCGAGCCGTGCGGTGGTGTCCCCCGACCGTACGGAGTCGCGCAGCCGCCGGGCGGCCTGGATCAGCAGTTCGTCGCCCGCCTGGTGGCCCGCGGTGTCGTTGACGGCCTTGAAGCCGTCGAGGTCGATGTAGAAGACCGCCGGAGTGCCCTCGCCGGTGCGCCGGCTGTCGATGGCCTGTCGCAGGCGTTCGGTGAAGAGCGCGCGGTTGGGCAGGTCCGTGAGCGCGTCGTGGGAGGCGCTGTGCTGGAGCTGGGCCTGGAGGCGTACCCGTTCGGTCACGTCGCGGCTGTTGAAGATGAGACCGCTGTGGTGCCGGTTGACCGAGGACTCGACGTTCAGCCACCGGCCGCCACCGTGGAGGACGCGGCATTCAACGCGCGTCACTGATTCACGCGCAGGCGGCACGGAGAGGAAACGCCGGAGCTCGAACTCGACGCGGCCGAGGTCGTCGGCGTGGATGAGGTCGGACAGGCGTCTGCCGACCAGTTCCTCGGCCGGCAGCCCGTAGACACCGGCGGCTGCCGGGCTCACGTAACGCAGCACGCCGTCCGGCGCGGCGATCATGATGACGTCGCTGGAGCCCTGGACCAGGGAGCGGAAGTGGCTCTCCTGCTGCGCCAGTTCCCCGGCGAGGATGATGTTGTCGCGCAGGGTGATGCCCTGACGTACCAGCAGGGCGAGGACCACCGCGCAGGCGGTGCCGACGACCACGGGGTCGACGGCGCGGCCCTTGGTCACGGTGATGAGGATCGAGAGGGTGCAGACGGCCGCCGCGAGGTAGGGCGTCAGCGCGGCGATCGGCCCCGACAGCGGTTGGGCGAGAGGGGGGTCGGGGGCGTGACGTGCGGAGATCTCCGTCGCGGGCGTGGGCTGCGAGCCGTCGGGTTGCGCCGCGGCGTCGGCTTCCGGGGACGGTGAGCCCGCCTCAACGGGGCCGTCGGCGGGCCGCCCGACGGGAGCGGTCGCACTCGGTGTCCAGGGGGCGCAGGCCAGTAACAGCGAGCCGGCGAACCAGCCGGCGTCCAGGAGCTGCCCCGAGCTGTACTGGTCGCGCAGCAGGGGGGAGGTGAACAGGGCGTCGCACAGGACCGTGAGACTGAGCGCGCCGAGCGCGGTGTTGACCGCGGCCCGGTGGGCCGCGGTGCGCCGGAAGTGCAGCACCAGGACCATCGTGACCAGGACGATGTCCAGCAGGGGGTACGCGAGCGCGAGCGCGGCGCGGATCACCGTCTCCCCCTGGGACTGCGCGGTGTGGGTGAGGGCGACGGACCACGACAGCGCCAGCAACGACCCGGCGATCAGCGAGGCGTCGAGCCCCAGGCACAGCCAGCCGGCCCGCGAGACCGGTCGCTTGGCGAGCAGCAGCAACCCGACGATCGCCAGCGGTGCGAAGAGGAGGAAACAGAGGTCGGCGACGGAGGTCCGCGGCACCGGCTCGCCGAGGACGACCTCGTACCAGCCCCACACCGCGTTGCCGAGGCCGACCATGAGGGAGGAGAGACCGAAGAGGACCCAGGCCGCCCGGAACTCACCGGCTCGGGTACGGGCGTACCAGAGGCAGGAACCGCTGGCCAGGAGGGCCGCGACGCTGAGGCCGAAGTCGCCCATGATCAGCGCCAGCTCCTCGGAACCCCACCCGAGGGCGGCGCCCACCGCGTAGGCCGCGCACACGGCGGCGAGGGCGACCTGTCGTACCAGGCCGCTTCTCGGCGCCGCCCCGGCGGCGCATTCGGCCACTGCGGGTTCCCCGGCCCGGCCGTCAACTGCTTCTCGTGGACAGTGCATTCGCGTATCGCCCCCTGCGTCCTGGGCACGCCCCTGTGGGACGATACACCAGTCGGTCACAGAATGGCATCCATTCACGACACAGGGTAACTACTGCGCGAATTTCCTCCCTTCGCGGCCGGTTATGTGGTATTCGGAGCACCGGGTGAGCACGTCAGCCGCCCGTGGCCACGACACTCCGCAGCGGCTCGCCCACCGCGAATCGGGACAGCTGACCGTGCAGCATGCGGACGGCGCGGGGCAGAAAGGCGGAGGAGGCACCGCCCACGTGCGGGGTGATCAGCACACCGGGCGACCGCCACAGCGGATGGTCCGCCGGGAGCGGTTCGGGGTCGGTCACGTCGAGCGCCGCGAGGAGCCTGCCGGACAAGGTCTCCGTCAGCAGCGCGTCCGTGTCCACGACCGCGCCGCGCGCCACGTTGACCAGCAACGCGCCCCGCCCCATGCGGGACAGGAACGCGGAGTCGACGAGACCGCGCGTCGTGTCGTTGAGCGGCACGCAGACGATCACCACCTCGGCGTCGGGCAGCAGCCGCGGCAGATCCGCCGCGGCGTGCACCGGCCCGCGGGCCGCCTGCCGGGCGGAGCCGGCGACCCGCACGATGCCGCGCGGCTCGAAGGGCAGCAACCGCTCCTCGACCGCGGCACCGATGCCCCCGTACCCGAGGATCAGCACGCTGCGGTCCGCAAGCGAGGGCAGGACACGGCCGGCCCATCGGCCGTCGAGCTGGTTGCGCACCGCCTCGGGCACACCGCGCAGCGCCGAGAGCGTCAGGGTGAGCGCGAGTTCGGCCGTGCTCGTGTTGTGGAGATCACCGGCGTTGCACAACACGGCGCCCGCGTCGAGGAAGGGCAGGGAGGGCAGCATGTGGTCGTAGCCGGCGGTCAGCGTCTGCACCACGCGGACGCGGCCCATCGTGGGCAGCGGCGCGGTCACGACGGAGGGCGGGCGCATGTAGGGCACACCGTAGAAGACACAGTCGGCCGGGTCGGCCGGGAACTCCCCGTCGCCGTCCCAGAAGTGGTAGCTCAACGAAGTGGGCAGTGGCCCGAGCTGGTCGATCGGGAGCGGAAGCCAAGCGTCACCGGTGGTCATGGACGAAAGCGTATCGAGCAGGCGGCGCGCGAGTCAGGGGCCGGAAGCGGTTACGTTGAACGCCTCGCTCAGGCGCGCGGAGGACGGAGACACACAACACCCCGTGCGCCACGGCGCGTGAACGGGAGCGCGGGACGTATCGGGCCACGGGCGACGACGGCGGGTGTCGCGGAGCGTCGGACACCGCCAGTGGGCACGCGGGGAGGAACGACAGGGGTGCGGAACACCACGGTGGGCGCGGGAGCCTTGCGGGTGGGGGCCATCGGGCTCGGCTGCATGCCCATGAGCTGGGCCTACACCGCTTCGGAGCGCGACGGGCAGGAGTCGGTGCGGACCGTCCACGCGGCTCTGGACCTCGGCGCGACGCTGCTCGACACCGCCGACAGCTACGGACCGTTCACCAACGAGCTGCTGCTCGGCCGAGCCCTCCTGGGCCGACGTGAGACGGCCTTCGTCGCCACCAAGGGCGGGCTGCTGGCGAGCGAGGGGCACCTGGTGACCAACGGCCGCCCCGACTACATCCGGCGGGCGTGCGACGCGTCCCTGCGGAGGCTGCGGACCGACTGGATCGACCTCTACCAGTTGCACCGGCCGGACCCGGACGTGCCGGTGGAGGAGAGCTGGGGCGCCATGGCGGAGCTGGTGCGTGCGGGCAAGGTCCGCTCGCTCGGCCTGTCGGCGCTCGATGTCATCGGACAGGGGCCGCGCCGACCGTCGGCGACAGGTCGTGCGGCGGGGGCCGTCCCCACCGGGGGCTACGGGGCGGCGTTGCGGCTGCTCGACCGGGTGCAGCAGGTCTTCCCGGTGGGCGCCGTGCAGGCGGAGCTGTCGGTCTGGGCTCCCCGTGCCGCGACCGAGCTGCTGCCGTGGTGCCGGGCACGGGGCGTGACGCTCCTCGCCGCCATGCCGCTCGGGAGCGGTTACCTGACAGGCACCCTGACCGCCGGGCGAGGGTTCGAGCCCGACGACGCCCGCGCGAGGCATCCGAGGTTCACGGCCGCGATGATGGCGGAGCACCAGCCGGTGGTCGCCGCCCTCCGCCGCGTGGCGGCGCGGCACGGCGGTGTGACGACCGCCCAGGTGGCGCTGGCCTGGTTGCTGGCCCTGGGCGACCAGGTGATACCGGTGCCGGGGACGAAGAAGGAGCGCTGGGTGAGGGAGAACTGCGCGGCGGCCGGGGTCGTCCTGACCCCGTCGGACCTGGTGGAGCTGAGGGGACTGCCGGAGGCGTTGGACGCCTGGGGCTGAGCCGCGTCGGCCCGCCCGCGTGCGCCGGCTCCGTGCGCACCGGACGCACCCCGCACGGGGCGCACCGCGCGGGGACTCCCAGGGCCCGGCCAAGCCGCGCCGCCTCGACCGCCCGCCCGCCGCCCCGTGCGGGCCCCGCGCGACGGCGTGGGTGCACGGCGGCAGGCCTCGTCGCCGGGGCGCGGGAGCTGCCGTGGCGAACCGGCCGAGCGACGGGTCGGGACGTAGCTTGCGGGTAGACGTGCGGAACCGACCGCACCGTTCACGCTGGGAGGCGTCACCGATGTCCGCACGGCCCCGCTCACAACGCTCACTGGCCGCCGCTCTCACCGCGCTCGCGGTGCTCGCCGTCGGCTGCTCGGGAGAGGACGCGGACGACTCCGCCTCCGATACCGGCGGTTCGGCGGAGGGGACCCCGGAGGAGGGCTCGACCGACGGTTCCACCGAAGAGCCGGGTGGCGGGGGTGCGGCCCCCGCTCAAGGCACGGTGGAGGTCGCCGGAACGGTCGCCGAGGACCTTCCCTCGCCCTGGGGGCTGGTGGAACTGCCCGACGGCGACCTGCTGGTCGGCTCCCGCGACGAGGCGACCGTGCTGCGGGTGGACCCCTCCTCGGGCGAGACCTCGGAGGTCGGCACGATCGACGGGGTGGCCCCGGGTGGTGAAGGAGGACTGCTGGGTCTGGCCCTCGACGACGGGGGTCGGTTGTACGCCTACCTGACGGCCGCGTCGGACAACAGGGTCGTGCGGATGGACTACGCGGACGGCGCGCTGGGCGCACCCGAGGTCGTTCTCGACGGCATTCCCAAGGACACCCGGATCCACCACGGCGGTGGGCTCGCCTTCGGGCCGGACGGCATGCTCTACGCCGCCACAGGCGACGCCGCGGAGCCCGACCTCGCGCAGGATCCCGACTCACCGGCCGGGAAGATTCTGCGGATGACGCCGGAGGGTGGGATCCCGGAGGACAACCCTGATCCGGATTCGCTGGTGTACTCGCTCGGCCACCGCAACGTGCAGGGACTGGCCTGGGACGACCGCGACCGCCTGTGGGCCTCGGAGTTCGGCGCGCGGGACCTGGACGAGCTGAACCTGATCGAGCCGGGCGGCAACTACGGCTGGCCGGAGTTCGAGGGCAGCGGCGGCGAGGACGCCGGATTCGTCGACCCGGTCGCGGAATGGCCCACCGACCAGGCCTCCCCCAGCGGGCTGGCCTACACCGACGGCGCCCTGTGGATGGCGACGCTCCGCGGGGAGCGTCTCTGGCGGGTCCCGCTCGACGAGTCCGGCGACGCCGGCGAACCGGAGGCGTTCCTGGAGGGTGAGTACGGCCGGCTGCGGGCGGTGCTGGCCGTGGGGCCGGGCGAACTGCTCCTCGCCACCAACGAGACCGACACCCGGGGAACACCGGAGGAGGGGGACGACCGGCTGCTGCGACTCACCGTCAGCTGACGCACCGACGTCACCACCGCCCCGTGCGGTGAGGAACCGGCGCACGGGGCGGCGGGAGGCGGACGCACGGGGCGGGTCCCGTTCCGGTCGCACGCGTGACGCGCGGCGGCCCCGCGCCGGGTTGCGGTGGGGAGCGGTTTCCGGACGGAGCGGCTGCAGGGCGGGCCGGATGGGA
Source organism: Streptomyces spiramenti (assembly GCF_012034385.1). Lineage (GTDB taxonomy): Bacteria > Actinomycetota > Actinomycetes > Streptomycetales > Streptomycetaceae > Streptomyces > Streptomyces spiramenti. The sequence goes on along the minus strand of NZ_JAAVJB010000172.1, from coordinate 4,160 downwards.
CGCGGCGGGCCCGCGGTTATCTAGACTCGGCGCATGGACGATGTCGAACTCGCCGAACTCCTCGACCAGCGGGAGGCGTTCCCGTACCCGGGGACCTGGCTCGCGGCCCCCTTCGCCAACCGCGAGGCGGGTGACCGCAAACTCGCCGTCGTCGCCCGCGACGAAGGGCTGAGCTTCATCGGCGTGGATCGCGCCGAGGGCGGAGTGTGGGGCGTGCCCGAGGGCGGCGACCCGAACCTGGTCAACACGGGGCTGCCGGAACTCGTGGCCTGTTCGCGGGCCTACCGTGAGGCGTCGGTACGGATCGCGGCAGCCGGCGAGGCCGCTGTCCCGGGGCCGGAGCATGAGGCCGGCGAGCAGCTGACGGAGGCTCTGGTCGCTCGCTTCCGCGAGATCGATGCGCCCGCAGTGGCCGACGGGAACACCTTCTGGTCCGTGGCGGCCGAGGAACTGGGCCACGCGGTGGCCGGCTGATCGCCGGCCGACCGCCGATCGCACGGTGACCCCGCCCCGCCCCGTGCCCCGCGCACCGGACGGGGCACGGGTGCGCGGCGCCGGGCGTGCCAGACCGGGAGGCCAGGGCATGTCGCTCGGACCGTACGCGGGGCCGCAACGCCTGGCACCGCGCACCCCTGCGTCACCGAATCCGCGACGGCGCCCACGTAGCATCTGCGATGCTCCGCCTTGCGATCCGCCGCACCAGGCACGGCGGGCCTTACCGGCGCCGTTCCCCAGACACGCCCTGGTCGGAGGACACCTGCACGAGGCGGAGACGGTGCGCCAACGCCGCTGCCTCCCCTCGGCTGGAGACCTCCAGCTTGGCCAGGATGTTGGAGACGTGGACGCTCGCCGTCTTCGGCGCGATGTAGAGCGCTTCCGCTATCTGCCGGTTGCTGCGGCCTTCGGCGACGAGGGAGAGGACGTCGCGTTCCCGGGCCGTGAGCCCCATGGTGCCGTCGGGTCCCGCGTCCGTCCCGGCTCCGCCCCCGGCGCGGCCGGGACGGCGGCTGCCGCCCGTCCCCGTCACGTCGAGCCGGGCTCGCTTGGCCAGTCTGTCGATGTCGGCGCGCAGCGGGGTGGCGCCGAGCCGGTCCGCTGCGGCTCGGGCGGACCGGAGCTGCTCCGCCGCCGCTCGGCGGCTCCCGCCCCGCGCGATCAGTGCCTCGGCGAGTCGGCGCCGGGCGTAGGCGAGGGTGAGAACTGAGGTGGCGCGGGGCGCTTCGAGTGCCTCGATCAGCCGCTCCCAGTGCTCGGGGCGGTCCTCGCCCTCCGCGCGTGCCCGCTCCGCCCGCAGGTGGATCTCGCCGGTGGCCCACGGCTCGATGTTCGTGGGCAGGCGTGAGGCCGCCGCCTGGATGCGACCCAGTACCTCCCCGGCACCGTCGGAGGACGGGGCGGCTCCGCGGGCGTCGGCCTCGACGGCGGCTGCGGCGGGCAGCAACCGCCACATGAGCGTGGTGAGGTAGGGCGGCGGCTCGCCCTCCAACGCACGGGCCAGGTGCGCCCGTGCCTCGGCGGTACGGCCGGTCGCCGCGGACACCTCCATGGCGAGCCATGCCTCCGGCAGCCGGTACTGGGGCGGTACCTCCCCGCTGTCGATGAGGGCGCGGACCTCCGCCAACGCCCGTTCGGCTCCTTCCACGTCGCCCCTGCTCAGCCGGAGGAGTCCCAGCTGGGCGTGGGCGCTGGAGCGGGGCCTGGGTTCGGCCCCGGTGTCGGCCGCGTAGGTGAGCGCCTCCTCCGCGGCCGTCCACTCCCCGAGGTCGGTCAGAACGCTGCCCCGGTTGGCCTGGAGCCACGGCTTGGCCTCGGAGAGGCCGAAGCGGTCGCAGAGTTCGAGCCCCTCGTCCGCGGCGTCGCGGGCCTCCCGCAGCCAGCCGTAGCGGGCCAGCGCGCCGGCGAAGTTCACCAGAGCGCGCCCGATGTTGTTGCTGGAGGGCGGTATCCGGACCTGGAGCATCTGGTCGCGGACGGCGCGCATCTCGGCGAGGCCGCCGTCCACGTCGCCGGCGTCGGCCTTGAGGTTGGCGAGCGTGAACCGGGCGTGCAGCTCGACGGAGACCGCGCCGGTCACCCGCGCCATCTCGATCGCGCGCTCCGCGAACCCGAAGCTATCCGGCCCTGGGTGGTTGACCGCCTGCCAGGACGCGACGGCGGCCAGCACGTGGGCATGGCCGAGGGACGGCGGCAGGCCGCTGATCAGGGCGCGGGCCCGTTCCAGCTCCTCCAGGCCGTTGCCGCGACCCAGCTGGTCGCGCGCGCGGGAACGGTTCACCCAGAACCACGCGGCGCGCAGGGGGTCCTCCTGCTCGTCGAGCAGCCGCAGTGCCTGCTTGGTGAGGGCCCAGGCGAGGTCGGGCTGGCCCGACTGGCGGGCGGCCTGCACCGCCTCCGCGAGGAGGTCCCGGAATCGCAGTGGCTGTTCCGGGTCCGTGGCCGGGAAGCTCTCGATGTGGTCGGCCGGGCGCAGCGTGCGCCGGACTTCCTTGGGAACACCGTCCCAGAGTTCCACTGCCCGCTCCAGTAGCCGCAGTTGCTCGGCATAGGCGTAGCGGCGCCGGGCCTGCACCGCCGCATCCAGCACAGCGGGCAGGGCGCGCGAGGGCTCACCGGCGAGGTGCCAGTAGCGCGCCTTCCGGGCGGCCAGTTGGTCGTCGGGCACGAGATGGCCGCTCTCCTCCAGCGCCTCCGCGTAGCGTCGGTTGAGCCGGGCGCGTTCCCCGGGCAGCAGGTCGTCGACGACCGCCTCCCGCATGAGCGCGTGCCGGAAGCGGTAGCCGTCCCCGTCGTCGGTCGGCACGAGAAGGTTGTTGCCGACCGCGTCGCGCAGCGCGGTCAGCAGCTCGTTCTCCGAGCAGCGGGCAACGGCGGAGAGCAGGACGTGCTCGACGGACGACCCGCCCTCGGCGACGATGCGCAGCACCTCCTGGGTGGATTCGGGAAGGGCTTCGACGCGGACGAGGAGCAGGTCACGCAGGGAGTCGCTGATGTCGCCGGAGCCGCCGCCGGCCGTGAGTTCCTCGACGAAGAACGGGTTGCCCTCGGAGCGGGTGAAGACGGAGCGTGCCACGGCAGGATCGGGCTGCGCCCCCTGGATGCCTGCCATCTGGGCCGAGACCTCGGGGTGGCTGAGCCTGGTGAGCTCGATCCGCTGCACGCTGCGGAGACGGTCGAGTTCGGCGAGGAACGGTCGCAGCGGGTGTCTGCGGTGGATGTCGTCCGTGCGGTAGGTGACGAGGACCATCAGACGAGAGCGGTTCACCGAGCGGAAGAGGTAACCGAGCAGTTCCCGGGTCGATCGGTCGGACCAGTGGAGGTCCTCGACCGTGACGACGATGGTCCGGTCGGTGGCGAGCCGTTCCAGGAGGCGGGTGGTGAACTCGAAGAGCAGCGCGCGGTCCACCTCGCCCGGGGGCGCGTGGCCGGAGTCCCCCAGTTCCGGGAGGAGCCGAGCCAGTTCGTTCTCCTGCCCGGCGGCGGCGCCGGGCAGCGCGTCGCCGAGTTGGCGGTGGAGGGACCGCAGGATCGCCGCGACCGGGGCGAAGGGCAGGCCGTCGGTGCCGAGTTCCACACAGCCGCCGGTGGCGGTCAGGGCACCGAGCCCCGCGGCGTGCGCCGTGAACTCGGCCAGCAGCCGGGACTTTCCGACGCCGGCCTCGCCGCCGATGACCAGAGCCTGCGGCTCGCCCTGCTGGGCTCGGGCAAGACCCTGCCGAAGCTGGGTCAGTTCGCCGGCGCGACCGACGAAGACTGGGCTGACTCGATGACTCCGCACGGGATCGAGGATCGCACGGGGCACGGGGGACTCTCCAGCGGATCGGGGCCCCTGCCGGCAGCACCCGCCGCACGGGGCGGGCGCGTGGGGCGGGCGGGCACGTGGCGCCGACGACGGTCGCACAGGGCCGTTGGGGCGGTACGGGGCGGAGCACAGGGCTGGGGAAGCAGGTGCCCGGCCTCGCGAGCCGACCGCGCCGGGCCGTACCGGGCCGGAGAGGACCGGCCCATGTGCCCGAGATGTCGGCCGGGCGGTGCGCCGGACCCGCCCCGGGGCCGTCGGCAGCCGTACGCCGGCGGGGCAGCGCAGTGGCGGAGCGGGGCGCGGCAGGGCCCGTGCCGACCGCACGGGGCGGGAAACGGCTCCCACGGGGGCGGGGCCGGAC
>NZ_JAAVJB010000171.1 GCF_012034385.1 Streptomyces spiramenti | reverse complement strand
GTCCCAGCGGGGGCGGCACCGCTGGCGGTGGGGGAGCCGCACCGGCGGCGCGCCGTGGCACGCCTCCCGGTCCGAAACGCAGCGGCGGCGGCGCTGTCGCCTCGGGCGTTCCCCGGTGCGCGGCGGCCAACTCCGCCGGCCCGCCCGTCAGACCGCGCCGCACGTCGCGGAACTCCCAGCCGGAGAGCCCGCGCCACAGCTCGCCGCAGACCAGCGTGGTGTGGTCGTCACGGCCGGAGGTGACGGGGCGGACCGCGACCGGGAGGTCGTTCTCGACGTCCCAGAGGGTCAGCTGGAGCGATCCGCTCGCGCCGAACGGCGCCCCATCGGCGGAGACGGCGAGGATCACGCGCCGGACCGCCGCGGGCAGCAGCTCGGGGCGGACCTCCACCGCGTCCATCACCCCTTCGCGGTGGCGCCGCTTGGGAAGCCTGCGGACGCCTCCGGAGTCGTCTCCCGCCCGCTCCGGTCCGATCGCGTCGCGCTCCGTCCCGAGGCGGCCCCGGGTATCCAGCAGCAGGGCGCTGGTGTGCACGTCCACCGGGCCCCGGTGCCGGCCGCGGGAGTCGGGGCGCGGCGACCAGTGGACGGCGGCCCGCAGCACGGGGAGCCGCAGAGGGAGAACACTTCCCGCGTCGTACACATGCTTCATACCGAAGATCCTGCCTGCCGCCGCATGCCGGAAACAAAGCAGATCGTACGATTGACCGCTGAGTCTGTCCGCGCACCGGTGGGACAGCGGGGCGCAAGGGACAACGGCATGCGGCACTACGGGCAGCTGGGAGCAGCGGAACGGCAGGCGCTCTTCCATCGGGAGCCCGCCGATTTCGACCTGGAATCGGAGGTGCGGACCCTCGGCGTGGCCCTCGGCGCCACCCTCTACAGCCCCGCCACCCGGCCCCGCCTCGTGGCGGACATCCGCAAGCAGACCGCCCGCGGCGTGGTCTCCATGGTCCTCTGCCTGGAGGACTCGATCAGCGATGCCGAGGTCGCCGGCGGTGAGGCCAACCTCGTCCGGCAGCTGCGGCGGCTCCACCGCGAGAGCGCCCCCGAGGGGCTGCCGCTGCTGTTCGTCCGCGTCCGCCGCCCCGACCAGATCACCGACCTCACCGACCGCCTCGGTCCGGCGGTCCGCCTGCTCGCCGGTTTCGTCCTCCCCAAGTTCACGGCCGCCTGCGGCTACGACTACCTGGAGGCCGTCGTCGAGGCCGAGGCGGGCTGCGAACGACGTCTGCTGGCCATGCCGGTGCTCGAGTCACCGGAGCTGATGCACCTGGAGACCCGGGCCACCCGCCTCACCGACGCCGCCCGACTCCTGGAGAAGTACCGCGAGCGGGTCCCCGCCCTCCGGATCGGCGTCACCGACTTCTGCTCCGTCTACGGTCTGCGCCGCACTCCCGACATGACGGTGTACGACGTGCACCCGGTCGCCTCGGTCATCGCCGACGTCGTCAACGTGTTCGGCAGGGCCGACGGCACCGGCTACACCATCAGCGGCCCCGTCTGGGAGTACTTCCGCACCCAGCCCCGGATGTTCCAGCCCCAGTTGCGCGCCAGCCCCTTCCGGGGCCGCGGTGACCTGCGCGAACGCCTCATCGAGCACGACATGGACGGCCTGCTCCAGGAGATCGAGCTCGACCGCGCCAACGGCCTGCAGGGCAAGACCTGCATCCACCCCTCGCACGTCGCGGCCGTCCACGCGCTCTCGGTGGTGAGCCACGAGGAGTACTGCGACGCCGTCGACATCCTCGGCGCCGGACCCAACGGCGGCGGTGTGCTGCGCTCCTCGTACACCAACAAGATGAACGAGGTGAAACCCCACCGCAGCTGGGCCGCACGGACCCTGCTGCGCGCGGAGGTCTTCGGCGTCGCCAAGGAAGGCGTCGACTACGTGGACCTGCTGGAGGCGGGCATCAGATGAGCGACCGGAACGAGCACCGCACCACCGACGGCGAACCCGCCACCCCGAAACCGGAGACCGGGCCCGGCGCCGACTGGGACGGGAACTGGGTCGCGCGGCGGCTCGGCGTCACCCTGCACGGCGGCGAGCTGCCGGCGCTCGTCGGCCTCGCGCTCCGCGAGAACCCCCGCCGCGCCCACCTCCTCGTCTCCCGCGTCCTGGGCAAGCACATCCCGCAGCGTCCCCACCTGGTCCACGGCACCGGCGTCGAACTCGGTCGACGCGCGCGGGCCCTGCTGGGCGCGGAGGCCGAACACGCCGTCGTCCTCGGCTACGCGGAGACCGCGACCGGGCTCGGCCACAGCGTCGCCGACGGCCTCGGCGCCCGCTGCCTGCACTCCACCCGTCGCGCTGTCACCGGCGCGCACCACGCCGGCGGCTTCGAGGAGGAGCACAGCCACGCCACCTCCCACCTGCTGCTGCCCGAGGACCCCCGCCTCCTCGTCGGCGGCGGGCCCCTGGTCCTGGTCGACGACGAGCTCTCCACCGGACGCACCGTCCGCAACACCGTGATGGCGCTGCACCGCACCGCGCCCCGCTCCCGGTACGTGGTGGTGACCCTCTGCGACCTGCGGTCCGCCGAGGACGTCGCCGCCCTGGAGAAGACCGCCGCCGACCTCGGCACCCGCATCGACGTCGTCGCGCTCGGCAGCGGAACCGTCGCGTTGCCCGAGGACGTGCTGGCCCGCGGGCGCGCACTGGTGGCCGAGCAGCACGCCGCCGACGCCGCCGGACCGCCGCCCGGCCCCTGGCGGGCCGAGGTCCGCAGGGTCGACCCGGGATGGCCGACCGGGCTGCCCGACGGCGGCCGGCACGGCTTCACCCCCGCCCACCGCGCACGGCTGGAGGCCGCGTTGCCCGCGATCGGCGCCCGCCTGGCGGCCGGGCTCCCGCCCGGCGCCCGCCGGGTCCTGGTGCTGGGGACCGAGGAGCTCATGTACGCGCCGCTGCGGCTGGCCGGGGCGCTCGACACCGCCCTGCGGGACGGTGAGGCGGCGCCGCCGGACGCGGCCACCGGCGGCCACGGCGTCCACTTCTCCTCCACCACCCGCTCGCCGGTCCTCCCGGTGGACGACCCCGGCTACGCCATCCGCAGCCGCCTCACCTTCCCCGCCCACGACCTCCCCGCCGGCGGCCCGACGGCCGACGACCCCGGCGTACGCCACGTCCACAACGTCGCCGGCGGCGGCTGGGACGCCGTCGTGCTGATCACCGACTCCACCGGCGACACCCCGGCGCTGCACGCCCCCGGCGGGCTGCTCGACGTGCTCTCCCGCCACGCCCCCGCACTCCGCCTCGTCGTGCTGCCGTCCCACACCCCGCTGCCCGCACCGCTGCGAGGCCCGGCGTTCTCCTCCTACCGCCCCGACGAGGTCGGCTGGCTGCTCCAGGACCTCTCCGACGTGGCGCTGGAGGCTCCCACCGAGGAACGCGAGGAGGCGATCCAGCAGGGCGGCGCGCACTACGCCGAGTCGCTGCCGGTGGAGTACCAGCCGGGCGAGGAGTATCAGCGGCTGTTCCACACGGCGCTCGCCGCCAACGCCGACCGGCTCGCCCAGGCCGTCGCCACCGTCACCGACACCGTGCTCGCCGAGCGCACCCGGCCCGGCTCGGGCACCACCCCCGTACTGGTGTCCCTCGCCCGCGCCGGCACCCCGGTCGGCGTCCTGATGCGGCGCTGGGCGGCGTACGCCCACGGCGTGGACCTGCCGCACTACACCCTGTCCATCGTCCGGGGGCGCGGCATCGACACCACGGCGCTGCGCCGGCTGGCGGTCGACCACGACCCGGCCGACGTCGTGTTCGTCGACGGATGGACCGGCAAGGGCGCCATCACCGGGGAGCTCACCGCGGCCCTCGCCGGCTTCCCCGGGTTCGACCCCTCGCTGGTGGTCCTCGCCGACCCGGGCGGCTGCGTCCGTACCTTCGGCACGCGTGACGACTTCCTCGTCCCCTCCGCCTGCCTCAACTCGACGGTGTCGGGACTGGTCTCCCGCACCGTCCTCCGCGCCGACCTCGTCGGGCCGGACCAGTACCACGGTGCGAAGTTCTACCAGGAGCTGGCCGAGGCGGACGTCTCCGCGCTCTTCCTGGACACGGTGGAGCGACGGTTCGCCGCCGCCCGGCCCGGCCCCGTGGCCGACGGGACCGACCGCGAGCCGCACTGGGCAGGGCTCGCCGCCGTGCGGCGGCTCAGCGAGGAGTACGGCATCCACGACGTCAACCTGGTCAAGCCCGGCGTGGGGGAGACCACCCGGGTGCTGCTGCGCCGCGTCCCCTGGCGCGTCATCGCCCGCCGCGACGCCGGCGAGGACATCGCCCACATCCTCCACCTCGCCCGGGCACGCGAGGTCCCGGTGGAGTGGACCGACGACCTGCCCTACCGCTGCGTCGGCCTGATCCACCCCCGCTACACCAGGGGCGCCACCGGCGCCGACGGAAGGTCCACCGCATGACGTCCACCGAGACCACGGGCACCCCGACCGGCACCGATCCGCGGACCGCCGCCTCCGCCGGAGCGGTCGGCACCGACCGCCCCACCGGCCCCGTGCTGTTCGCCAGCGACCTCGACCGCACGCTCGTCTACTCGGCGGCGGCGCTCGGCCTCACCGTCCCCGACGCCGAGGCCCCCCGGCTGCTCTGCGTCGAGGTCTACCGCTCGGCCCCGCTGTCCTTCCTCACCGAGACCGCCGCCGCGACCCTCACCGAGATCGCCTCGCTCCCACCGCACGAGGCGCGCTTCGTCCCCGTCACCACCCGCACCCCCGAGCAGTACCGCCGCATGCGCCTGCCCGGCCCGGCGCCCGCCCTGGCGATCTCCGCCAACGGCGGCCGACTGCTGGTCGACGGCGAACCGGACGGGGAGTGGGACGATCACGTCGCCGGTCTCCTCGCCACGGACTGCGCGCCGCTGGCCGAGGTCCGCGACCGGCTGCGCGCCACCGCCGACCCCGGCTGGCTGCTCAAGGAACGCGTCGCCGAGGACCTCTTCTGCTACCTGGTCGTCGACCGCGAGCGGTTCCCCGCCGACTGGGCGGACGAACTCGCCACCTGGGCGGGGGAGCGCGGCTGGACCGTCTCCGTGCAGGGCCGGAAGGTCTACGTCGTGCCGCGTCCGCTGACCAAGAGCGCGGCGCTCGCCGAGGTCGTCCGCCGTACCGGCGCGCGCCGGGTGCTGGCCGCCGGCGACTCGCTGCTCGACGCCGACCTGCTGACCGCCGCCGACCGCGGCTGGCGCCCAGGCCACGGCGAACTCGCCGACACCGGCTGGCACGCCCCGCACGTCGCCTCGCTCACCACCCGCGGCGTGCGCTGCGGCGAGGAGATCCTCGCCGCAGCCCTGGCCGAGGTGCGGGCCCACCGGGAGGGCCACCGCGGCTGAGCGAAGCGCGCCCGCGCCGAGACCGCGGGAGCCCGAGACCGCGGGAGCCCGGGGCCCCGGGGCCGACCGTGCCCCGACCGCAGTGCGGCCGGACGAGTCAGCGGCCGTCGTCCGTTCGCCCCCGCGGGGAGCCGGTGCCCGGGTCGGCGACGCTGGGCCCCGGCGTGCTCCCGCCGGTGCCCCGACCCGCCCGGTCCTCCAGCACCCGCCGGTTCAACCCCGTCGCCGAGTCCTCCCGCGCCGCGTCCGGGTGCCGCGCCCGCCAGTACGGATTGTCCCGCGGCAGTCGCCCGGCGACCCGGCCGTACATGCCGAAGACCAGCAGCAGCAGGCCGGCGACGAAGCTGAAGAGCACGTTCTGGATCCTGAAGTTCAGGAAGTTCAGCCCCGTCTCCAGCACCGCCAGATTGATGAAGCCGCTGACGAGGAACAGCGTCCCCACCGTGATGTTCAGCGTCGACGCGAAGTTCCCACCCCGCAGCGCACCCGAGAAGAGCACCACACCGAAGAAGATCGAGACCAGGCTGAGAGCGCCGTTGGTGTTCAGCCCCAGCACGGAGCTGTCCTCGGTGGTGAAGACCCCGAGCCGCTGGACCAGGCCGAGCACGCCGAACACCACCAGCCCCGTGCCGATCACCCCGGCGCCCATCCGGTAGACGGTGCTCAGCCGGTGGTCGACCGGCAACTCCTCGTTGAACTGGGCACCGGTGCGCCGCAGCAGGTTGTGCACCGTGCCGCGGCGCGCGTGTCTGGGGCCGTGCACGGCCGGAGTCGTCGACATGTCCGGGGCCTCCTAGCGGTAGTGGACGAAACCGCCCACTCACCAAGAATCCCGGCAGTGCACCGACCTCTCAACCGCAGCAGCCGCCTCCGCAGCAACCGCCGCCACCGGCCGGAGCCGGGGCGGGCCCGCCCGCGGCGGCTCCGGAGGCGCCACCGGTGCCGCTCCCCAGGGCAACCGTGGACAGCAGCTTCACCGAGTCGGTGTGCCCCTGCGGGCAGGTCGCCGGGTCACCCGAGCGGGCCATCGGACGGGACATCTCGAACTGGTCGCCGCAACCGCGGCAGCGGTACTCGTAACGGGGCATGGCCGCAGCCTACTGCCCGTCCGCGCACCCGGGCCGCGCCCGCCCCGGGCCCCGTGCGGGCGCGGCTCAGCGGCCGTTGCGGATGTTCTCCACGACGGCGCCGACCATGTCGCGGACCGCTTTCGTCTCCACCAGGAACATCCAGTAGTCGGGGTTCCGACCGCCGCCCTCCAGTGCGGCCACCGCGCGGTCCAACCGCTCCACCGCCTCGTCGAGCGGCTTGGCGTGCCGCTCCTCCGGCACGCTGCGGCCCGACATCGCCATCCGCTGCCCGTCCCGCACCGCGAACCGGGTCTTCTCGATCTCCTTGCTCGGGTCGAACGACACCTCGTTCAGCCGCCGCAGCCGCTCCCCGGCAGCCGACACCGAGGTGTCCGTCCGCGCCAGCAGCTCCTGCGCCTCCGTCAGCCTCGCGCCGACGTCCTCCCACCGCTGCTCGTCCCGGGCGCGGTGTGCGTCGGCCAGCGTCCGCTCCGCGCGGCGCACCGACTCGACGGCCTGCTGCGGCACCTGCTGGAGGTCCTGCCAGCAGGCGGCGGAGAACCGTCGCCGCAGCTCGGACAGGACCGGCGCGACCTTCTCCGACCGGGTGGCGATGGCCTGCGCGCGCGTCCGGAGCGACGTCAGCCGCCGGTCGGTCTCCGCCGCGCGCTGCGGCAGCCGCTCGGCCTGCGCGGTGATCTCGTCGGCCCGCCGCCGCACGTCCTCCGCCCGGCGCACGGTGGGCTGCACCCCGTGCTGGGCCGCGCCCTCGTTGAGCAGCCGGAGCTCCGGCCCCAACTGCGCCAGGGAGAGCGCCAGGTCGTCGGCTTCGAGTCGAGCGGCGCGCACCGCGTCCAGCGCCTGCGTGGCCGCCAGCAGCGACCGCTTGGCGGCCTCCACGGCGGGCGCCACCTGGCGGAGCTGGTTCTCGGCCTTCTCCAGCAGCGGCCCCAGGCCGTGGCCGAACCGCTCCAGATCGACCTTCGCCTGTACCAGCTGGTCCCGCATCCGGCCGAAGTCGTGCCGGGCGCGGGACGCGGTCGACGCGTCGAGTTGGGGGGCGTCGAGGTCGTGCGCGTCGACCACCTGGATGTACTCGTGGCTGACCTGGTCGATGCGCTGCCCGAACTCCGTGAAGTCCACGCCCACCCGGCGGGCCTGCTGCGAGTCGTCGGAGGCGGAGATCGTCTCCACGGTGATGCGCAGGTCGCGCTGGGCGGAGTCCAGGTCGTAGAACGCCTCGCCCGCCGCGTCGCGCGCCTGCTGGGCCTCCAGCCGCAGCTCCTCGGCCCGGCCCCGGCCCCAGCGGCGGGTGCCACCACCGGTGAAGGCGCCGGGCGCGGTGAGGACGGCGACCGCCAGTAGCGGCAACGGCAGGACGACTCGCAGTGCCAACTCCGTTGCGGTGCCTCTCGCCCTCACGTGGTCCCTCTCCCCGCCGGTCCGGTGCGACAGCGCCCATTGTTCCATCCCGGTCCCCGGGTGCCGCAGGGGCGGGCGGCCGTGGGATCCGGCGGGGGAGCCGCGCGCTACGCGTCACCCTGCGGGGTCTCCCGGTCCGACGGGACGCCGCGGAGGGTGATCTCCCCGTCATGGGTACGGACGTCGACGCGGTGCTCGTCACCGCCGGTCTCCACGTCGATGTCGAGCGGGCCCTGATGGGTGTCGGTCCCCACCAGGTAGGCGGCGTCCTCCGGCAGGTCGAGACGGACGGCGCCGTTGTGGGTCGCGGCTTCCAGCAGGCGGGGCGGGAGGCCGGCGGCCAGCGTGATCGTTCCGTCGTGCGAGTCCAGGCGGATCTCCTCCGCGGTGACGTCGGTCGCGGTGATCGTGCCGTTGTGGCTGCGGAGCGTCAGCGGGCCGGAGACGTGGGAGACGTCGATGGGGCCGTCGAGGGTGGTGAGGTCCAGCGCGCCCGCGAGGCCGCTCGCGGTGACCGTGCCGTTGTGGCCCTCCAGCCGCACCGGGAGGTCGGCGGGGACGGCGATCTCGTGGCGCCGCGCGCAGACCGGCCGGCCCTCCTCGCCGCAGTCCTCGCGGAGGGTGAGGTGGCGGCCCTCCCCGTCGACGTCCCAGAGGTCGCTCCCCGCGGCGGCGTCCCCGTTCTCGCCGTGGGCGTACCAACCGTCCTCGTCCGTGTCCCCGTCCGGCGCGGGGTGACCGCTGACCCGGACCTGCCCGTCCAGCGAGTCGTCGACCACCAGGTGGACGTCCCCGTCGTGGGCGTCTATCCGCAGTCCGCCGGTGTCCACCGCGAACGTCGTGCGCCCCTCGTCCCAGGGCGGGGACGCCGCCGGTTCGCCGCCGGAACATGAGGAGACGGCGAGCCCCACCAGCAGGAACCCGCCGACGCAGAACATCAGACGGGGGGCGGTGCGACGTGCGGGGGTGGCCATGCGAATCTCCTGCGGGCCTCGGTCGCCGCGACCGGCGCGGGGCGCGGCACGAGCGGCGGACAGTACGGGACGGTACGGGAGTCCGCCGGACGCGGAGGCCTCCCGCCGGGGGCGGGACGCCCCCGCGCCACCGCCTGCCCGGACCTGCCCCGGGGATGCGCCCACCCTCGCCGGACGGCGGGAACCCGGCCATGGACGTCGCGATCCAGCCGTCGTGACCGGTCGGCACCGGTCGGCACCGGTCGGGGCCCGTCGGCACCCGCTGGCACCCGTCGGCACCCGGAATCGGCGCGGCGGGTCCGCCGGCCGCCGACGGGACTGCCACGCCCGGTGTCTCACCCCGCGTGGGGGCCGCCGTCGCACTCCCGTTGCGGGCGCACCGAGATCAGCTGCTCGCGTCGGCGCCGGTGGCGCCGCCCGTCCTCGCGGCCGAGGTGTCGACCTTCCCGTTGCGGGTCTCGCCCACCACTCGGTACGCGGTGTCCCCGGGGGCCCGGAGACGTGCGCGGCCGTGGTGGGTCACCGCCTGCGGCACCGCCGGGGCGTGCGCGGCGTGCAGTTCCATCGGGCCGTTGCCGGTTGGGTGCGCACCGCCGCCGGGGTGAGCACGGTGGCGTCGACGGTGCCGGAGTCGACGACGAGCTCGTCGGCCTCCACGGTGAACGTCCGCTCCTCGCTGGTGACCGCCACCCGGTGCGCCGAGCAGCCGGTCGTGAGCAGCGAGGTCAGCGGCAGGCCGGCGACGACGGCCGCTCGCACCGCGGCGGTGCGGGCGGGGATCTGGTCACGGGGGTCCTCCTGCGCTCTCGACGGCTCCCGCGGCGCCGCGTCGGCGCCCACGGCCGGTCGGCTCACCGGGCCCGGTTCCGCCGTGAAGTGACGGCGCGGCACGGTTCCCCGGCGAGGACGCCGCCGGTGTCGCGAGGGTTGCCCGGACGCGTCTGCGGCCCGCGGGCCACGACCCGACGGCGGTTGCCCCGCAGCGGCCCCGGCCGGGTAGGGTGTGGGTTTGCCGGGCGCATAGCTCAGCGGTAGAGCGCTTCCCTTACAAGGAAGATGTCACAGGTTCGATCCCTGTTGTGCCCACCGCCGAGGACGCCGGGACCGGTCGCCGGTCCCGGCGTCCTCGTCTGTGCGTTCCCGTCCGTATGCCGACGGCCGGTGGTGTGTCGGCGTGCCGAGCCCATCCGTGCGGCACGCGGCGCCGACCGGGCGGACGGCCGTCTCAGGCCGCGCGGGCCGGGGTGGGACGTCGCAGCAGGTAGGCGGCACCGGCGCCCGCGCCGATGAGCGCGAGCAGCGACAGCGCGGTGCTGATCCACCCCGCGCCCAGCACCTGCGCCCCCAGCCACCCCAGCCCGACGCTGTACGCGGTCCAGACCACGGCCGCCAGCGCCGACCAGGGCAGGAAGTCACGGGTGCGCCGTTGTGAGGCGCCGGCGCCCAGGCTCACCACCGCGCGCCCCGCGGGGGCGAACCGGGCGAGGACCACGAGGGCGCCACCGCCGCGGGCCAGCGCGTTGCCGATGCGGTGCTGCGCGGTGGAGAGGCGGCGCGAGCGCGCGATCACGTGGTCGAACCGTCGACCGCCACGTCGCGCCAGGCGGTAGGCGAACAGGTCGCCCGCCACCGAGGCCGAGGTGGCGCACAGCACCAGCACGAACAGTTCCGGGAGATGGCTGCCGGGCATCGGCGCGGGGAACCCGGCGGTCCCGGCCGCCGTGCCGGCGGCGAGCGTCGCGGCGGTGACGACGACCGCGCCGCTGGGGAGCACCGGGACGAACACGTCCAGCAGGACGCTGGCCATCACGATCACATAGATCCAGGGCGCGTAGAGCAGGACACCCAGGGTTTCCACCATCCAGTGAGTCCTGTCCCGGCCGAAAGGCCGTGCTGTGCCCCGGTACGGCAACCAGGGGAGTGACGCCCCACGCCCCGCACTGATGTTCCGTCCGTTGGCGGGGGTAGGCGGAACCACACCCCCGTTCAGCCATACAGCGTACGCCTGCGTACCCCGCAGAGTGCATCAGGGTGCGCCACGGGCACGTCGTACCGCGTGGCGGGCGCAGGCTGGGAAAGCGGTGCGGCGTCGCCGGATCGGTTACCCGAACGAGAGGCGTGGGTTGTGCGAGGCGTAGCGGTGCGGACGGGGACAGCGGTGGCCGCGGCCCTGGCGGCAGTGGTCGCGGGGGGCGGCGGCGCGGTGGCGCAACCGCCCGCCGCCGAGGCGACGGAGTCCGACGAGCGGAACGACGGCTACCGGCTGCGCGCCTGGGCGATGTTCAGCTCGCCCGACGAGGACCCGCCGGCCGCGGCCGTCACCTACGACCCGTCGCTGGTGCCGCAGGGGTCCCGCGTCGAGGTCGAGCAGCGCGTCGCGGACGGGCGCACCACCATCACGCTGGCCGTCTCGGGTGTCCGGCCCGGCCACACCTTCGGCGCCCACGTCCACACGGACGCCTGCGGCGCCCGACCGGCGGACTCCGGGCCCCACTACCGGAACATCGAGGGGGAGGACCCCTCGCTCGCGAACGCGGAGAACGAGGTCTGGCTCGACGTCACCGCGGACGGGCGGGGCACCGGGCGCTCCACCGCCGTGCAGGAGTGGACCTTCCGGCCCGGTGAGGCCGCCTCCGTCGTGCTGCACGAGCGCGCGACCTCCGACGGCCACGAGGGGCACGGCGCCCCAGGGGAGGCGGGCGGTCGCGTGGCCTGCGTGACGGTGCCGTTCGGCAGGTTGGCCGCCGCCGACGTGCCGGACGGCGGTCAGGGCGCCGCCACGCCGGCGGTCCCCGCCGCTGCGGCCGAC
>NZ_JAAVJB010000170.1 GCF_012034385.1 Streptomyces spiramenti | reverse complement strand
CGCCGCGTCCGCCGACACCCCGGCGGCCGGGGCCGCCGCGACCCGGCGGCTCCTGGACGACGGCCCCGTGCCCGACGCGCTGTTCGCCACCTCGGACCTCCTCGCGCTCGGCGCCCTCGCCGCGCTCCGGCAGGCCGGTCGACGGGTCCCGGAGGACGTGGCGGTGGTGGGCTTCGGCGACGGCGGGGCCGCCGCGTGCGCCGAACCCGGCCTGACCACCGTGCGGCAGCCGGTCGAGGAGATGGCCGCGGAGACCGCCCGGTTGCTGCTGCGCCAGATCGACCACCGGGGGGAACGCGCCCCCTCCGTCATCTTCCCGCCGACCCTCACCGTGCGCGCCACCGCCTGAACAACCCGCCGACGCAACTGCGCGGCCCCGGACGGTGTCCGGGGCCGCGGGTGCGCACACGGCCCGATCGGGGGCGGTCGGGCCGTGTGCGAGCGGTGGCGGCAGCCGGCCGGGCTGCCGCCACCGACCGGCCGCTCAGCCGGCGAGTGCCTCCAGCGTGGCGAGTTGACCCTCCCGGGTCTCGGCGAGTTCCGCCGCCAGCGCGGTGGTCGCCTCGTCGCTGCCGTTCTCCGCCGCCGAACCGGAGACCATCGCGGACTGCGCCAGGTGCTCGTGCAGCGCGTCCCGGGCGGCGGCGTCCACGTCCGACGCCCCGGCGATCTCCGACAGTTCGTCGTCGGTGACCATGCCGGTCATGTTGTGTCCCTCGTGCGGGTTGGTGTCCGGCACGCCCGCGTCGTCGAGGATCTCCCGCAGACGGGTCGTCTCCTCGGCGTGGCTGACGGCCAGTTCACCGGCGAACCCGCCCAACTCGGCGTCCGTGCCCGACTCCTCGACCAGCTCCAGCAGCAGCAGGGTCCGGTCGTTCATCGGGGCCATCAACTGGAGCCAGGCGAGGTCGGTGCCACTGAGCCCGTCGGCGGCGGACTGCTCGCCGCCGACGCTCGCCGGGTCGGTCGCACCGGCGGCGGGAGCCTCCGCCACCGGTGTCACGGCCGGCGCCGCGCCCCGGTCGTCCTCCGCCCCGCAGCCCGCCAGCGGCAACGCCGTCAGCAGGGCCGCCGCGGCTGCGGTGGCGACACGGCGGGCGCGGCGCGGCATCACAGCGGGTTCCCGTCGGCGCCGCACTTCACGATGGCGTTGAGGCAGTCACGCACGCGGCGCTCCAGCTCCTCCTGCGGCCAGGCGTTGATGAAGTCCGCGTGCATCGTGTACCCCGGGCCCGAGGCCAGCTCGAAGCGAGAGGGGTCCCCGTTGACCGGGTAGCGCACGACCTGCCGCATCTTGGGCACCGGCACCGGGTGGGTCTCCGGGCACTCGTTGGCGACCGGGTAGGCCATGTGGCTCTGGTGGTCGGGGGAGTCGAGGTTGACCCCGTCCCAGCACTGCGGGAAGTCCAGGTAGGACTCCAGCGCGCTGCCCTCGGGGCAGTTGACGAAGTCCTTCGAGGGCTCCACCTCCCCGGCGTGCAGGCACGACCAGCGGGCGATCACCGGGTCGTCCGGCCCGGCCACCGCGTTGCCGGCGAGCATCAACAGGCCCTCGGGGTAGGGCTGGATGCGCTCGGTGACGTCCTGGTTCACGCCCTCGCCGAGGTAGTAAAACGTCGCCTGCTGGGGCTCCACCGGCTCGCCGTCGACGAAGAGCGTCGGCATCCAGTACGAGGAGAGGTCCACCAGCGGGTCGCAGGTGGTCTGCCCCGCCTCGATCAGGTCCGCCGCCGTGCTGTGGGCGTCGGTGACGGGCGAGCCGAAGAAGCTGTGCATGTGGGAGGCGCCCGGCAGGCCGGGGAAGACGATCGGGTCGTCCGGCAGCCGGTGGCTGAACTCGCACTCGGCGAGGAACTCCGCCACGCCGTAACTCTGGGCCGACACTTCGCCGTTCGACTCGGGCGTGGCGTCGGTGTCGTCGCCGGCGATCGCGCCGGGTATGCCGGTCAGCTGGAGTGCGGCGACGGCCGCGCCGGCCACGGCGACGGTGAGCAGGCGGTTGCGGGTGCGGCGGCGGGACGTGGGGGGTGAGGTCATGGTCCGGGCTCCTCGGATGGGGGATCGCGTGACTCGTCCGCGGTGGGGGACCCCGGCCGGTGGGCCGGCGGGGTTCACGGTGGGCCGCACACTGGACAGCCGGATGCTATAGCTGGCCGGGGCACTGTCCGGAGTGTTCCGCAAGACATCAGAGAGCGTTCTCTGGCGGGGACCCTAAGAGCGCCTTAAGGGACCGTCAAGCCATGCTCAACATTCCCGGAACCCGACAGCTCCGAGAGCGGCTGAACCGCCTGAAACACGGCGTGAGAGCGCAGTTACCGACTTCTGAAGCCGATCGCTCGGCAATTCTCCAAACCAGAGAGCGCTCTCTCTGTTCGACGGACTTCGACGAGCTGCGCCTTCACCGACTGAAGGGATTTTGCAAGGTGGTACGGACTGTTCCGGATCTTCTCTGCACGTCTTGACGACCCATCGCGCGGCGAGTTGACTGCCGCGCACACCGACCGGAACCGGTTCCGGAACCGGTGCCGGTACGCCGCGTCCCCCACGGGCGCGCCACCGGCCGAGTCGTTCGTCCAGGGAGTCCGCAATGCGCGTCACCATCGCCGATGTCGCCCGTACCGCGGCCGTGAGCAAGACCACCGTCTCCCGTGTCCTCAACGGGAAGGGAGAGGTGGACCGCACCACGGCCGAGCGGGTCCGGGGCGTCATCGACGAGCTCGGCTACGTGCCCTCCTCCCGCGCGGTCAGCCTGGCGCGGGGGAACAGCCGCACCCTCGCGATACTGGTGCCCTCCCTCGGCTGGCCGTGGATCAGCCAGATCCTCCAGGGCGTCTCGGACACCGTGGAGTCCGCCGGGTACGGCCTGCTGCTCTTCACCTGCAACCGCGGCGAGCAGTCCATGGCCCAGTTCACCAGCCAGGTCACCGCACGCGCCTTCGACGGACTTCTCGCGATCGTCCCCGGCGACGCCCTGCCCACGCTGGAGAAGCTGCACGCGCAGGGACTGCCCGCCGTCGTCATCGACGACCAGGGCCAGCGCCCGCGACTGCCGTTCGTCGCCACCACCAACGCCGAGGGCGGCGCCGCCGCCGCACGCCACCTGCTCGACACCGGGCGGGTCCGCCCGCTGGTCGTCGCCGGGCCCCCGCGCTTCGGCTGCGTCCAGGACCGCCTCACCGGCTTCCGCGCCGCGTTGCGCGAACGCGACCTCCCCAAGCCCGGGGCCCTGGTGGTCGGCAGCGACTTCACCGTCTCCTCCGGTCGGCGCGCCGTCGAGGGCGTCCTCGCCGAGGGGAGGCCCTTCGACTCCGTCTTCGCGTTGAACGACCAGACCGCGGTCGGCGCCCTCGCCGCGCTGCGCGCCGGCGGTCGCTCCGTCCCCGACGACGTCGCGGTCATCGGCTTCGACGACGTGCCCATGGCCTCCGTCTCCGACCCCCAGCTGACGACGATCCGCCAACCCATCCGCCGCATGGGCGAAGCAGCCGCCCAGATGCTGCTGCACCACCTCCAGGGCGCCCCGCTTCCCACCGAACCGGTGATCCTGCCGACCGAGTTGGTGGTCCGGGCCTCCGCGCCCAACTGACGGCGGCGGGCCTCGCCCGCCCCGCTCCACCCCTACCGCACCCTCACCGGCGGGCCCTCCCCACGGGCCGTGAACGCCCTACGGGGGCACCGTCCGGGCGTCGGCCTGCCCGCCGGCCGCCCGGAACGCACCACCTCGCGGGCATTCGTACCGCCCACCCCCACACATGAGCACGCACGCCACGCAGCACCCGGCACCACCGAGCAGCACCCGGCACCCGCCGCGATCCGCGGCGCCGGCACCCGCAACCCGCCGTCCAAGGAGCCCACCATGAGACTCACCCCCCGCAGAGGAAACCGCCGCCGAGCGACCCTCGCCGTCGCCACCGCGGTCGTCCTCAGCACCCTCGCCGCCTGCTCCGGCGGGGGCGGCGGCACCAGCAACGCCGGTCCGCGCGGTGACGGCGTCCTCAACGTCGGCATGCCCAACGCCCCGCAGGCCGACAACAGCAACCCGTTCCTCGCCACCTCGGCCAGCGTCTCCCTCGGCTACCGCGCGATGATCTACGAGCCCCTCGCCATGTTCAACGGCATCCGCCCCGCCGAGGACGCTCGTCCCTGGCTCGCCGCCGAGTGGGAGTGGAACGAGGACTTCACCGAACTGGTGATCACCGCGCAGGACGGCCCGGAGTGGTCCGACGGCACCGCGTTCAGCGCCGCCGACATCGCCTACACCTTCCAACTGGTCAAGGACACACCCGCGTTCAACGGCGCGGCCATCCCCTTCGACGAGGTCGAGCAGGACGGCGACACCGTCCGGCTGACCTTCGGCGAGTCCCAGTTCGTCAACCAGAACCGCATCCTGGGGACCTACGTCGTCCCCGAGCACATCTGGTCCGAGCAGGACTCCCCGGAGACCTGGGAGAACCGCGAACCGGTCGGCACCGGCCCCTACGTGCTGGAGACCTTCACCCCGCAGACCGTCACCCTCACCCGGCGCGACAGCTACTGGCAGGGGCTGCCGGAGGTCGAGGAACTGCGCTACACCTCGTACAACGACAACAACGCGCAGACCACGGCGCTGGCCAACGGCGACTCCGAGTGGTCGTTCGTCTTCATGCCGGACTACGAGAACGTCTACATCGCCAAGAACCCCGACCACCACAACCTGTGGTTCCCCACGAGCCTCGGCGTCCACGGCCTCTGGCTCAACACCGACCAGGAGCCGTTCGACGACCCGGCCCTGCGCCGCGCGGTCTCGCAGGTGATCAACCGCGACGACATCCATGTCCAGGCCCACGCCGGGCTCTACCCCGCGCTGGAGAACCCCACCGGGCTGCCGCTCCCCGCCGGGGAGCCGTTCCTCGCCCCCGAGTACCAGGACGCCGTGGTGGAGGCCGACGCCGACGCCGCCCGCGCCGAACTCGACGACGCCGGGTACGACACCTCCGGGGACACCCTGCTCGACCCCGACGGCAACGCCGTCACCGTCGACCTGATCGGCCCGGCCGGCTGGTCCGACTACCTCACCGCGCTGTCGATCATCTCGGACAACCTCGGCGAGATCGGCATCGAGGCCACGCTCAACACCCAGACCGTCGAGTCCTGGCGAACCTCCGTCGACAACGGCGAGTTCGACGCCACCCTGCACTGGACCAACAGCGGCGGCACCCCCTACGACATGTACCAGCACATCATGGACGGCGGGATGTACCACCCCGTCGGCGAGGGCTCCCCCGGCGGCAACTTCGGCCGCTACCAGAACCCCGACGCCGACGCCGCGCTCGAGACCTACGCCACCACCAGTGACGAGGGCGAACGCGAGGAGGCACTGCACGAGTTGCAGCGCATCCTCGTCGAGGACGTCCCGATGGTCCCGACCGTCGCCGGACCGATCGGCGCCCAGTACAACACCACCAACTGGGTCGGCTGGCCGGACGAGTCCGACCCCTACGGCCCGCCGCAGCCCACCCAACCCAACGCGTTGGACATCGTGCTGCGCCTCAAGGCCGCCGAGTAGCAGCGACGTGCCGGGGCGGCACCGCCGCCCCGGCCCGCGCCGCGTCGCCCGCGGCAGGCCCGGCCGTTCCGCCCGCCACCGGGCCGGGACGACAGGGCACCCCGCACCTCCGCGTCCCCGCGCACACCCGTCACCCGCGCCACCCGCGCCACCGGGCCGTGCGGCCGTCGTCCGGCCCCGCCCGGTCTCCGGCGTGCCCGCGCCACCCCGTCCGGCCGTCGCCGCGGCCACCGCCGCCGCCTGCCGTCGCCGCCGGCAATACCCGAGCCACCCGCCCCGGACCCGAGACCCAGGAGCCGCGTCCCGATGTCCTCACCAGCAGCAGATCCCCCCGCCACCGGGAACGAGGTGGTACTGGAAGCGCGCGGCCTGACCAAGCACTTCCGGGTCCGCTCCGGGCTGCGCGGGCTCGCCCGCCGCGGCCCGCGGCCCGTCGTCCACGCGGTGGACGACGTCACGCTGCGGCTGCGCCGCGGCACCGTCACCGCCGTCGTCGGCGAGTCCGGCTCGGGGAAGTCCACCATCGCCCGGCTGCTGGCCCAGCTCTACCCCGCGACCGGCGGCGAACTGCTGCTGGACGGGAAGGACGCGCGGGCCAAGGGCGGACGCGCCTTCCGCGCGTACTGCCGCGACGTGCAGATGATCTTCCAGGACCCGTTCGGGTCGCTGAACCCCGTGCACACCGTGCGCTACCACCTGACGCGCGCGCTGCGCATCCACGGCCGTGGCGGCAGCAACGCCGCCGAGCTGGAGACCGCGCTCACCGGCCTCCTCGGTCGCGTCCACCTCACCCCGGCCGCGCGCTACCTCGACGTCTTCCCCCACGAGCTGTCCGGCGGACAGCGGCAGCGCGTCGCCATCGCCCGCGCCATGGCGGCACAGCCCCGGGTCCTCCTCGCCGACGAACCCGTCTCGATGCTGGACGTCTCCATCCGGCTGGGCATCCTCAACCTGCTGCGCGACCTCAAGGAGGGCATGCGGCTGGCGATCCTCTACATCACCCACGACATCGCCTCCGCCCGCTACTTCGCGGACGAGACGATGGTGATGTACGCCGGGCGGCTGGTCGAGGGCGGCGACAGCGAGACCGTCACGCAGCGGCCCGCGCACCCCTACACCCAGCTGCTCATCGCCTCCGCGCCCGACCCCGACCGCATCGCGGAGGGCGTCGGTCCGACCGCCGCGCCCCCGGCCGACCCGGACGCCGCCCTGCCGGCCGCGCTCGCCGGCGGCGGGGACGACGCCCACGCCGTCGCCGAGCACGAGGCCGCCGTCGTCGCGGAGGCCGAGGCGGAGAACGACGCCCCCGGCGAGCCGCCCAGCCTCATCACCCCGCCCGCCGGCTGCCGCTTCCACCCCCGCTGCCCCAAGGCCATGGCGCGGTGCCGCACCGAGGCACCGCCGCGGTTCGCCGTCGCCGACGATCAGTGGGCCGCCTGCTGGCTCTACGAGGGCAGGCCCCTCGCCCCCGACCTCACCGACGGCCCCGGCATCCACTCGGCCGCCGCCACCCACGCGGCACCCGACGGCGGGCAGGGCGTCGACCGGCAGCGCGCCGACCGGCTCGCCAAGACCGGCGACCGCGGGGAGGGAGCGGCGTGAAGTACCTCCTCCAGCGGCTCGCCTTCTACGCCGTCACCGCCTGGGCCGCGATCACCATCAACTTCGTGATCCCGCGCCTGATGCCGGGCGACCCGGTCCAGGCGCTGATCAACCGGTTCCAGGGCCAGCTCTCCACCAAGGCCATCGACTCGCTCTACACCCTCTTCGGGCTGGACGAGGAACGCTCGCTCTGGCAGCAGTACCTCGACTACTGGGGGAACCTGCTCCGCGGCGACCTCGGCACCTCGTTCGCCTTCTTCCCCACCGGGGTCGGCGACATCATCGCCGAGAGCCTGCCGTGGACGCTGGCACTCATGGGCGTCACCACGCTGATCAGCTTCGTCCTCGGCACCGGGATCGGCATCTACGCGGGCTGGCGCCGCGGTTCGTGGCTCGACGGACTGCTCCCCGTCACCACCTTCATCTCCTCCATCCCGTACTTCTGGCTCGGTCTCCTCGCCATCTCGGTGTTCGCCGTGCAGTGGCGGGTGTTCCCCGCCTCCGGCGGGCACGACGCCTCGGTCGTACCCGGGATGACCTGGGGATTCATCTCCAGCGCGCTGTACCACGCGCTGCTGCCTGCCATCACCATCGTCGTCAGCGCCGTCGCCGGCTGGATCCTCGGCATGCGGAACATGATGGTGAGCGTCTCCAGCGAGGACTACGTCCTCGTCGCGCAGGCCAAGGGCCTCTCCGAGCGGCGCGTGATGTTCTCCTACGCCGCCCGCAACGCGATCCTCCCGAACATCTCCAACTTCGCGCTCTCCCTGGGCTTCATCGTCGGCGGCACGCTGCTGGTGGAGATGGTCTTCTCCTATCCCGGCATCGGCTACCGCCTCTTCCAGGCGGTCGGGGCCAAGGACTACCCGATGATGCAGGGCGTCTTCCTGATCATCACCCTCGCGGTGCTCGCCGCCAACCTCCTGGCAGACCTCGCCTACATGGCGCTCGACCCCCGTACCCGAAGGGAGTCCTGACGTGGCACAGCCCACCGACGCGGCGATCGCCACCGCGGAGCCCTCTCCCGCCCCCGCCCGCCGCGACCGCACGCGGTTCCTGCGCAACCCCAAGACACTGACCGGACTGGTGATCCTCGCCGGGTTCGTGCTGGTCGCGGTCATCGGACCGTGGATCGCGCCGCACGACCCCTCCGCGCGCGGCCCCGAGCTGCTGCAACCCCCGTCCTGGCAGCACCCGTTCGGCACCACCCAGACCGGGCAGGACATCTTCTCGCAGATCCTGGTCGGCGCCCGGGGCGTCCTCGTCGTCGGCTTCACCGCCGCGCTCATCGCCGGCGTGCTCTCCGTCGTCGTCGGGGTGACCGCCGGCTACCTCGGCGGTCTCGGCGACGACCTGCTCTCCTCGGTCAGCAACATCTTCCTCGTCATCCCCGGCCTGCCGCTGATCATCATCATCGCGAGCTTCCTCCCCGACACCGGGGACCTCGCCATCGCCGCGATCATCGGCCTCACCGGCTGGGCCTGGGGAGCACGGGTGCTGCGCGCCCAGACGCTGTCGCTGCGCAACCGCGACTACGTGCAGGCGGCCAAGGCCACCGGCGAGTCCACCCCGCGCATCATCGTCTTCGAGCTGCTGCCGAATCTGACCGCCGTCATCGCCTCCGGCTTCATCGGCACCGTCATCTTCGCGGTGCTCGCCAACGTCACGCTGGCGTTCATCGGCGTCGCCGACATCTCGGACTGGAACTGGGGGACCGTGCTGTTCTGGGCCCAGTCCAACCAGGCGCTGGCGCAGGGCGCGTGGTGGTGGTTCGTCCCGGCCGGGCTCTGCATCGCCCTGCTCGGCACCGCCCTCGCGCTGATCAACTTCGGCATCGACGAGTTCATCAACCCCCGGCTGCGGTCGCCCGGCAAGGAGGACCGCGCCGTGCGGATGCGCATCGGCTTCACCCCCGTCGTGCGCCGCGACCCCCCGCGCGACGCGGGCACCGGCTCCGACACCGCCGGCGCTCCCGGCGGCGGGACCACCGACCCGGGCGGGACCACCGACGCCGGCGTCGCAGGGAACCCCGGCACCGACACGGGCAAGGAGACCCACCGATGACCGAACCCGTCCTGGAGATCCGCGGCCTGGACGTGGACTACGGCCTCGGTGACAGCGCCGTGCGCGCCGTCCGCGACATCAACCTCACCCTCCACCGCGGCGAGATCCTCGGCCTCGCCGGGGAGTCCGGCAGCGGCAAGTCCACCCTCGCCTACGCCGTCACCCGGCTGCTGCCCCCGCCCGGCGTCATCACCGGCGGCCACGTCCACTACCGGCCGGGCGGCGGCGGTCCGTCCGTCGACATACTCGACCTCGACCCCGAACAGCTGCGCGCCTTCCGCTGGCAGGAGATCTCCCTCGTCTTCCAGGGCGCGATGAACTCCCTCAACCCGGTGCACACGGTCCGGAGTCAGCTCACCGACGTCCTCGTCGCCCACCGGCCCGGGATGAGCCGCGCCGACCGCAACAACCGAGCCGCGGAGCTGCTCTCCCTCGTCGGTATCTCCGCCGACCGGCTCGGCAGCTACCCGCACCAGCTCTCCGGCGGCATGCGACAGCGCGTCATGATCGCCATGGCGCTGGCGCTGGAGCCCGAGATCGTGCTGCTCGACGAACCGACCACCGCCCTCGACGTGGTGATGCAGCGGCAGATCCTGCGCCAACTGGTGCGGCTCCGCGAGGAACTGGGCTTCTCCGTCGTCTTCATCACCCACGACATATCGCTGCTGCTGGAGTTCTCCGACCGCGTCGCGGTGATGTACGGCGGCCGGATCGTCGAGGAGGCCGGTGCCAAGGAGATCTACCGCGACGCCCACCACCCCTACAGCCACGGCCTGCTGCACTCCTTCCCCGCGCTGCACGGGCCCCGCCGGGAACTGACCGGCATCCCCGGCTCGCCGCCCGACCTCAAGTCCATGCCGAGCGGGTGCGCCTTCCACCCCCGCTGCCCCAAGGCGTTCGACCCCTGCGGCACACGCGTGCCCGCGCTGACCCCCGCCGACGCGGGCGACCGGTCGGTCGCCTGTTGGCTGCACACCGAGCACGGATCGGGAGAATCATGACCGCCACCCCGCCCGCCACCACCCAGTCGGCGCCCACCGCGCGCGCCGTCCCCGGCCTCCCGGCCGACTTCCGCTGGGGGGTGGCCACCTCCGCCTACCAGATCGAGGGCGCCGCGGCAGTCGACGGCCGCACCCCGTCGATCTGGGACACCTTCTGCCGGGTGCCCGGCGCCGTCGTGCGCGCCGAGGACGGCGACACCGCCTGCGACCACTACCACCGCATGCCCGAGGACGTCGCGATGATCGCGGGCCTCGGCGTCGACACCTACCGGTTCTCCGTGGCCTGGCCGCGCGTACAGCCCGGCGGCGCAGGCCCCCTCAACCCCGCGGGCATCGGCTTCTACGACCGACTGGTCGACCGGCTGCTGGAGCACGGCGTCACCCCCTGGCTGACGCTGTACCACTGGGACCTGCCGCAGGAACTGGAGGACGCCGGCGGCTGGCCCGCGCGGGACACCGCCCTGCGGTTCGCCGACTACGCGGCGGCCGTCCACACCGCCCTGGGGGACCGGGTCCGGCACTGGACCACCCTCAACGAGCCGTGGTGCTCCTCCTGGCTCGGCTACCGCACCGGCGTCCACGCACCCGGACGCAAGGACCTCGGCGACGCGATGCACGCCGCGCACCACCTGCTGCTCGGGCACGGCCTCGCCGCCCAGCGCCTGCGGGAGGCCGGCGACCCCGACATCGAACTGGGCATCACCCTCAACCTCGGGGACCACGCCCCCGCCGGCGACAGCGAGGCGGACCACCGCGCCGCGCGCCTCGCCGACGGCATGGGCGGGCGGCTCTACCTCGACCCGCTCTTCCGCGGCCACTACCCCGAGGACGTCCTCACCGACCTCGCCGAACAGGGCGTCACCCTCCCGGTGCGGGACGGCGACCTCGCTGCGATCGCCGCGCCGCTGGACGTGCTGGGCGTCAACTACTACACCAGCCACCGCCACGCCGGCACCGACGAGCAGGGACGGGCGGCGGGCCCGGACGGCCGTCCGGTGGACCGCGACGTCCCGTACGGCCGCCCGCGCACCGCCATGGGCTGGGAGATCGTGCCCGAGGGGCTGACCCGGCTGCTGGTGCGACTGGACCGGGAGTACGGGGTGCCGACCGTCGTCACCGAGAACGGCGCCGCCTTCGACGACCTGCCCGCCGCTGACGGCTCCGTCCCGGACGGCGACCGCGTCGCCTACCTGGACGGCCACATCCGCGCGGTCGCGGACGCCCGCGCCCAGGGCGCGGATGTCCGCGGCTACTTCGCCTGGTCGCTGATGGACAACTTCGAGTGGGCCTTCGGCTACGACAAGCGGTTCGGCATCGTGCACGTCGACTACGACACGCAGGTGCGCACCGTGAAGGCGAGCGGGCAGTGGTACCGGGACACCGTCCACCTCACCCGCGAGGCCGCCACCGGCTGAACCGGCCCGGGAGCGGCCCCCGCCCGCGCGCCGGCCGCCCCGCGCCCCGCCCGTCGTGCCCCCACCGCC
>NZ_JAAVJB010000016.1 GCF_012034385.1 Streptomyces spiramenti | reverse complement strand
GCTGAGCGCAGAACGGCGGGGCGGAGCCGCGCGCGGTCGGCCTGCCGATGGCGTGGCCGCGCGGGTCGGCCAGGGGTCACTCCGGCGCGGCGTCGCCGCCGGGCGCCGTCCGGCCTTCGACGGTGGCGTCGTCCCGCTGCCGCTCTCCGCCGTTCGCTGTGCTGTCGACCGCATCGCGCGCGCGGGCGTCGCGACGCAGGAGGGTGTGGTTCAGGGCTGCCAACTGGGCTGCCAGAGCCAACTGCCCGACCGTCCAGAGGACGCTCAACGGCGCGTCACCTCCAACCGCTGCCCACACCAGCAACACCGCCCAGACCAGCGTCAGCACGGTGAAGAGTCCGCGGTTGAACCGCGCGATCAGCCGAACGGCGCGTGGCAGCGGATAGGTCGTGCCCGTCCAATCCCCGGAGCGACTGCGACGCCACAGCACCGCGGCCCCGCCCATGGCGACCGCCACCCCGGCGCCGACGAGAAGAACGACGGTCCGGCTCGCGCCGGTTGCGCCGAGTACCACCCCGGCCACCCCCGCGAGCAGCAGGATCACGCCCGGCAGCAGGACGACTCTGCGACCGTTCATCGGGCCTCCCCCGCCTCGGCGCCCCCCGATGTCGCCGCTCGGCCACCGACCGCCTGCGCCCCGGAGCGTCGGCCCGTTCCGGCCGCGGCACGCGCCGCGGTGTCCCGGCGAAACACCCTGCGCCGACCGAACCATCCGAGCGTCAGCGCCAGGCTCGACAGTGCGAACCGCAGCACGGCCCCGGCCCCCGGCCGGTGAGCGGCGCCTGGACCTGCGGAGGCGACGCCCACCACGGACGGGACCGCACCGGCCCACTGGAGCGCGGGGTCGAGACGGCGCAGACCGTCGCTCATCGGATACTCGGTCCGGCGTAATGCCATGGCAGCCTCCCGGTCGGATCGGTTCGTCACGACGGGCGGCGGTGGAAGACCCCGGAGGGGGCGGGTGGCCTTCCACCCCCTCCTACGGAGCAGGGCCGTGCCCGGCCGCCCCGTCCGCAGCGACGTTCTCCGGCCTCTGCCCCGGCGGTCCCCCCTCCATGCGCGCCCCGTACCGGTGTGCGGTCATGACCGGTCCGGGTGCATGACCGGTCCGGCCCGGCGGAGCGGGCCCGTGGCGCTACGGCCCCGACATGCACCGTGCCCCGGCCCCCGCTGGTCGCGGAGGTCGGGGCCCGTGGGGTGCGCCGTGCGCCGGAGGTCAGGCCACCGGGGTCATCAGCCGGCTCTCCTCCTTCTTCCGCGCCCGGGAGCGCTGGACGAGGAGGCCGGTGACGCCGAGCGCGAGGACGATGTACAGCGTCGCGGAGATGGGGCTGGAGACCAGGGCGAACGGGTCACCCTCGCTGACGGCCATGGTGCGCCGGAACTCGGTCTCGGCGAGCGGGCCGAGGATGACGCCGATCAGCACGGGGGCGACCGGCAGCCCGTACCGCCGCATCCCGAAGCCCAGCAGGCCGATGGCGAGCACCAGGACCAGGTCGAAGACCTTGCTGCTGGTGGCGTAGATGCCGAGCATCGCGAAGACGGTGATACCGGCGTAGAGGTAGTGCCTCGGCACCTTCAGCAGCTTCGCCCAGAGCGGGGCGAACGGCAGGTTGAGGATCAGCAGCACGACCATGCCGATGAAGAAGCTGGCCAGCAGCGCCCAGACCAGTTCGCTGGCGCGCTCGAAGAGCAGCGGGCCGGGCTGCAGCCCGTACTGGCGGAAGGCGGCCAGCAGCACCGCCGCGGTGGCGGAGGTCGGCAGGCCCAGCGCGAGCAGCGCGCCCATGGCGGTGCTGGCGGTGGCGTTGCCGGCCGCTTCCGGGCCGGCGACGCCTCGGCCGTCGCCGCGCCCGAACATGTTGCCGGGCTTGCGGGCGGCGAGGCGGCGCTCGGTGCCGTAGGCGAGGAAGGTCGGCACCTCGGAGCCGCCGACGGGGATGATGCCGAACGGGACACCGATGGTGGTGCCGCGCACCCACGCCGGGAGCGCGAGGCGGAACTCCTTGCGGGAGAGCCACAGTCGGCCGGCGGAGGTGATGAGCTTCGCCTCCTCCTTGGTGCCGCGTCGGGCAGCGACGGCGATGACCTCGCCGAGGGCCAGCAGGCCGACGGTGATCACCACGATGTTGATGCCGTCGAAGAGTTCGGGCATCCCCCCGGTGAACCGGGAGGCGCCGGACATGCCGTCGATGCCGACCAGGGCGATGGCGAGGCCGATGACGAGCGAGGTCAGACCCCGCAGAATCGATTCGCCCACCACCGCCGAGATGGCGACGAACGCGAAGACCGCGAGGGCCAGGTACTCGGCCGGACCGAAGTGGGTGGCGAGTCTCGCCAACGACGGTGCGAAGAAGACCACGAGGATCGCGGCGACGGTGCCGCCGAAGAACGAGGCGATCGCGGAGGTGGCCAGCGCCTGCGCGGCCCGGCCGTCCTGGGCCATCTTGTGGCCCTCGATGGTGCTCGCGATGGCGGTGCTGTTGCCCGGCGTGTTCATGAGAATGCCGGAGATGGAGTCGCCGAACAGTCCGCCGAAGAGCACACCGGCGAACATGATGAACGCGCCGATGGGGTCGAGGGAGAAGGTGACCGGCAGCAGCAGCGCCACGGCCATCGCGGAGCCGAGCCCCGGGAGCACGCCGACGGCGGTGCCGAGCAGGGCGCCCACGAACACCCACAGCAGGTTCATGGGGGTGAGGACGGTCAGGAAGCCGTCCCCGAGGTTGCTCAGCTGGTTCATCAGAAGACTCCCGCGAGGATGCCGGGGGGAAGGTTGAGGCCCAGCCCCGCGGAGAAGGCCAGCTGGATGCTGGAGGACATCGCGACCGCCACGAAGATGTCGAAGACCGGTCGGCGGCTGCCGAGGGTGCGTGCGACGCCCCAGAAGAGCAGCGCACCGGCGATGATCCAGCCGAGCGGCACGAGCAGCGCGATGAAGACGATCACGGTGCCGACCAGGCCGAGCACGGCGGGCCGGTTGGAGCGGATGCGCGCCGGCTCCTCGACCTCGGCGCCGCCGACTGCCGGGGGTTCACCGGCGGCGGTCGCGCCGCCGATCGCGGTGGTGTCGCGGTCAGGGGTGGCGGCGGTCGTGGCCGGGGTCGCGTCGGCGGCCTGCGGGGTGTCACCGGCCCCCGCGCCGGCAGGTGAGGTACCGGCGGGCACGGCCGTGGTGGCGGCCCGCCCGGCGGTGCGGACACCGACCTGCTCCGGCTCCGGGTTGCGCAGCACGTCCACGGCGAGGAGCACCGCGAAGACCAGGCAGGCGACCGAGATGAACGCGGGGAACACTTGCGGGCCGGGCGAGGCGACCCCGCTCGGCACGTCCATGGTGAACGTCCCGATCGCGAGGACGATCCCGGCGACCAGCAGCAGCGCCGGAATGACGAGGCCGGTCCGGCGCGCGAGGAAGTCCGACTGCCCACGGTCGGGAACGGGTTCGGTGGTCACAGCCCCAACTCCTCGATGACGGCGTCGACCCGGGCCTGGTCTTCGCTGATGAATGCGGCGAAGTCGTCACCGGTGAGCAGGGCGTCGACCCACTTGTTGCGGTCGAGGGCGTCCTGCCACTCCGGGGTCTCCGCCATCTCCTCGACGATGTCGATGAGTTCGCGGCGCTGTTCGTCGGTGATCCCGGGCGGGGCCACCAGACCACGCCAGTTGGGCAGCGCCACGTCGATGCCCTGCTCGATGAGGGTCGGGGTGTCGATGCCGTCGACGGGCTCCTCGGCCGAGATGGCGAGGGCGCGGAGGTTGCCGGCCTCGATCTGGTCGCGGAAGTCGTTGTAGCCGCTGACGCCGAGCTCCACCGTGTGGGAGAGCAGCGCGGTGAGGACCTCGCCGCCGCCGGCGAAGGCGATGTAGTTCATCTGCTCCGGGTCGACGCCCGCCTCGCGGGCGGTGAGGCCGGCGAGCAGGTGGTCGGTGCCGCCGAGGCCGCCGCCGCCGATGGCGTGGCTGCGGGGGTTCTCGCGCCACGCCTCGATGAAGTCGTCCAGCGTCTCGTACGGCGAGTCGGCGGGGACGATGAGGACCTCGTAGTCCTCGGCGAGCCGGGCGATCGGGGTGGTGTCCGCGAGGTCGACCGGGCTGTTGTTGACGGTAATGGCGCCTTCCATCACCGTTCCCGTCATCATCATCCGCGTCGGGTCGGCGCCGAGCTCGACGAACTGGCCGAGCCCGATGGTGCCGCCCGCGCCGGGGACGTTGACGACCTGGACGTTGTTGACGATCGAGCCGGCGCGAAGCGCCTGTTGGAGCTCCCGTGAGGCGAGGTCCCAGCCGCCGCCGGGCGCCGCCGGCGCCGTGACGGTGAGCTTGGACCGCGGTGTGGCGCCCGAGGTGGAGTTGCTGGCGTCCACCGCGGCGAACCCCGCGAGGACCAGCGTTGCCGCGACCCCGAGGACCGCGAGCGCGGGACGTTTCTTCCGCACGGTCACTCCTTGATTGGCCTGTTTGCAGAGGGTTTGGGCCACCCGAGGGTGTCCGCCTAGTAGATATAGATGACCGCCAGGTGGTATACAACCCTTCAGTTCGAACAGATTTCAGAGGAGGCCCTGGATCGTGTCCGCAACTACCGCAGACGGCGGCGACAACGCCGGTGGAATCCGGGCCGTGAGCCGGGCGTGGCGCGTGCTGCGCGCCTTCACTCCGGACCGCATGTCCCTCTCCCTCGCCGATCTCGTCCGGGAGACCGGCCTGCCGAGGACCACCGTCCTCCGGCTGGTGGACACCCTGGCCGGCGAGGGACTGCTGGAGGTGGGCGCGGACGCGCAGATCCGCGTCGGCACCAGCCTCATCGCGTTCGCCGCGTTCGCCGAGTCCGCCTGGGCGGTCCCGGCGGCGTCCCTGGCGCGGATGCGCGCCCTGGCCGCCGAGACGGGCGAGACCGTCAGCCTGTACGTGCGGGAGGGCACCCGCCGGGTCGTCGTCGGCCAGGCGCCGAGCCCCAACACCCTCCGGCACGCGGTGCAGCCCGGAGACGAGCTGCCGATGACCGTCGGCTCGGCGGCCTACGTGCTGCTGGGCATGGAGCCGGAGGCGGAGCTCGACGGCCTGATCGCCCGCATAGTCGCCGACGCCGACGCCGGTGACACCGCCGGCACGGCGGACGCAGGGGAGATCCGCGAGGGGGTGGCCCTGGCCACCTCGCAGGGGTGGAGCCTGACCCACGGGCAGCGCGAGGCGGGGAACAGCGGCCTGGCCGTCCCCGTCCGGTTCCCCGACGCCCGCCGCCCCGCCCGCACCGTCGTCCTGGCGCTGGGCGGGCCCACCGTCCGCTTCACCGAGGACAAGATCCCCGGCTTCGTGCACGCCGTCCGCCGGTGCGCCGAGGACGTGGCCCGCACCGGGCTGCCCCCCGCGCTCTACTGACGGCTGCCGCCGCCCGCCCGGCGGGAGGACCGCCCGCACCACGCCCGGTACCTCGTCACGCCCGGCGCCCCGCCCGCACCTCGCCCCGCCCGTGGCCACCGACCGGCCGCGGCTCCGACCACAGGGAGAACCGTGCCCGACCACCCCGCCCCCGGCGCCCTGCCGGCCGCCACACTCTCCGACGCGATGAACCGGTTCGGGGCCGTCGAGGGCATCCGCCCGCTGTGGCGCGGCGCCGTCCTCTCGGGACCGGCCTTCACCGTCTGGACCCGCCCCGGTGACAACAAGGGCCTCCACGCCGCCTTCGAGACCATCCGCCGCGGCGAGATCCTGGTGGTGAACGGCGGTGGCGACACCACCCGCGCCGTCATCGGCGAGTTGATCGTCCAGAAGGCCAAGGCCCTGGAGATCGGCGGCATCATCCTCGACGCCGCCGCGCGGGACGTCGCGGAGCTGGAGGAACTCGGTGTCCCGGTCTTCGCCCGCGCCGTCACCCCGGCCGGCCCGTGGAAGAACGGCCCGTTCCGCGTCGGCGAGCCGATCGCCGTGGGCGGGGTCCCGGTCCACCCCGGGGACTGGGTCGTCGGCGACGACGACGGCGTCACCGTGGTGCCCCGGGCCCGGGTGGCGGAGACCGTGGCGGCGGCCGAGCGGCTGATCGAGGGCGAAGCCGAACGCCGTGCGGCCAACCAGAAGTTGGTGCCCCGTGACTGAGCAGGGCACCGCGGGCGCCGACCGTGCCGGCGGCCGTCCGCTGGTGTGGATTCCCCGGCCGGTCCACGAGGACGCGGTCGCCAGACTGCGGGAGCACGCCGAGGTGAGCCTCGGGCACGGCCCCGACGCGGCGACCTTCGACGAGGTCT
This sequence comes from Streptomyces spiramenti, assembly GCF_012034385.1. Taxonomy (GTDB): domain Bacteria; phylum Actinomycetota; class Actinomycetes; order Streptomycetales; family Streptomycetaceae; genus Streptomyces; species Streptomyces spiramenti. The sequence goes on along the minus strand of NZ_JAAVJB010000016.1, from coordinate 38,913 downwards.
GCGACCGCGTCACCGCGATCCTGCTGCGGACCGCCCGTGTCGACGGCGACATGATGCTACGCGCGCCGAACCTGCGGGTCGTCGCCCGCCACGGCGTCGGTCTGGACACCGTCGACACCGACCGGGCGCACGAACTGGACATCGCGGTCACCACCACGCCCGCCGCCAACACCCGTTCGGTGGCCGAGCACACCATCGCGCTCCTGCTGGCGGTGAGACGGGGAATCGGGATCGCCGTCCGCAACGAGGGCGGCGACGTCCGCTCCTCGATCAGCGGCCGGGAACTGTCCGGCGCCACACTGGGGTTGGTCGGCTACGGCCGGATCGCACGCGATGTCGCGGCCATCGCGTCCCACGGCTTCGGCATGCGGATCCTCGCCCACGATCCCGGGCTGAGCGACACGGGGATCAGGGACGCCGGCGCCGAACCGGTGGACCTGCCGACGCTGCTCACCGACTCGGACAACCTCAGCCTCCACGTCCCGCTGGTACCGGCGACACGCGGGCTCATCGGGCTGCCGCAGCTCAGGGCGCTGCCCCGGGGCGCGGTGGTCCTCAACACCGCGCGGGGCGGGGTTCTCGACGAGGCCGCACTACTGACGGCGATCCGCGAGGGCCACCTCGCGGGCGCCGGTCTGGACGTCACCGCCGTCGAGCCGCTGCCGGCGGACCACCCGCTGCGGGCGGAGCCCAGCGTCGTCATCACCCCGCACGTGGGGGCGCAGACGGAGGAGGCGATGCGCCGCGTGGCGCTGGAGGCGGCCGACCACGTCATCGCCCACCTGGGCTGATCGGCGCGGGCGGCGTGGGCCGGTGGTGCCGCGACGGCCTTCGCGGCAACACCGGCCCACGTGTGGGCGCTCGGGCTCAGCACCAAGAGGCCTGCCCGCCCGCGCCGATCGCGGCGATGGCGCCGCAGGTGACACGCGTGCGGGAGATCGCGTTCACGCGCATGGGGTGTCTCTTCCTTCGTCCTGGGTTGACCGAGGTGGAGCGCCGCAGTCGGTGTCGACCGCGGTGGCTGGGGACGGGCTGTCGGCGCCTGTCACTGAGCTTGTTCTTTTTCTTTCGGCTTCGAGTGGTGTCTCGAAGCCGAAAGAAAAAGAACAAGCTGAGGGCCGGGCGGCGCCGGCCGTTTCGGGCGGGCCGGGGACGACTCCTAACCGCTCCCTGAGGGATGTATCGGCCCGGAAGTCGTGCGAGTCTGCACCGGCCGGTGACGAGGTGAGTCTCCGCGAGCGCACGTGACCTTGCTGCTCGCGCGTGCTGCGGGTGCTCCGCTGCTACTGCATGGCCCCCTTGGCGGCCGGAGTGCGGTCGGCCGCTGTCGCGAGGCCGCGCGGGCGGCACGTGCGTCGGTGTGCTTCATCGAGTACTGCCCCTCCCCTGCGAGCGCCCCTGCCGCGCCTCCGCGCGACCAGCCCGCTCGCAGGGAAGGCGCGGCGGGGGCCGCCCGGGCGAGGGCTACTCCCCCGCGGGCACCTCGTCCGCCCCGCGCCGGGGCAGCTCCCGTTCGGCGGGGCCGTGGTAGCCGGCGAGCAGCGGGCGGGGCAGCGGGCCCTTGATGCGCGCGCCACCCTCGCTCTCCTCCCAGGCGTGCGAGAGGATGCCCACGCTGCGGGAGAGCACGAACAGGCCGCGGCCGAGTTCGGCGGGGAACCCCAACTCGGCGTAGATTATGGCGGTCGCGCCGTCGATGTTCATCGGCACCGGCCGGGCGCGGCCCTCCGCCAGCGCGGCTTCCAACTCCTCGCCTGCCCGCAGGGCGTCACCGCTGACCTCGCCCGCCGCCACCGCCTCGCGCACCAGCTCCAGCAGCGGGTCGCGGCGCGGGTCGCGCGGGTGGAAGCGGTGCCCGAACCCCGGTACGTAGGCGCGGCGTTGCCGGTACTCGGCGACGATCTCGCGGGCGTCCTCGCCTCCGACGACGCGGGCCAGTACCTCCATGCACTGCTGCCCGGCGCCGCCGTGGACGTCGCCGAGCAGCCCGGCTCCGGTGGCGACCGCGCTGTTGAGCCCGACCCCGCAGGTGGCGGCCATCCGGGCGGCGGCGATCGACGGCGCCTGCGGCCCGTGGTCCACCGCGGCCACCAGGGCCGCCTCCAGCAGTCGGCCCTGCACGGGCGTGGGGAGTTCACCACGCACCATGAGCCAGATCTGCTCCGCGAAGCTGACCTTGCCGATCAGCTGCTCGACGGGGTAGCCGCGCAGCAGGATCTCGCCGGGCCGGATACGGGAGACGGCGGTGGACCAGTGGTCGGTGATCCGCCGTTCGGGGACGGTTCGTTCACCCACCGGCTGCTCTGCTTCCGGGCCACCGGCGGACGGCGTTGTGGGACCACTCATACGGCACCGCTCTCTCGCAGCTCGGCGATCTCTTCCGGGCCGTAGCCCAGGTCGGTCAGGAACGCGTCGGTGTGCTCGCCGAGCAGCGGCGGCGGGGCCGGGGCCGGCGCCGGTGCGGCGTCCACCCGGAGCGGGCTCCCCAGCACGCTCAGCGAACGGTCCCGCCCGTCGGGGAAGGCGATCTCCTGCACGAACTCCCGTGCCGCCAGGTGCTCCAGACCGAGCGCGTCGGGCACGGAGAGCACCCGGGCCGCCGGGACACCGGCGTCGGAGAGGACGTCCTCCCACTCCGCCGCCGGGCGGGCGGCGAGACCCGCCTCTACCTCCTCCCGCAGTTCCTCGCGGCGCGCCTTGCGGTCGGCGGGGTGGGCGAACCTTTCGTCGGTGGCGAGTTCCTCCCGTCCGATCAGTCGGCAGAGCGTGGCGAACTGCTGCTGGCGGTTGGCGGCGATGTTGAGGTGCCCGTCGGCGGTGCGGAAGGTGCCGGAGGGAGCGGCGGTGAAGTTCTCGTTGCCCATCGGCTGCGGTTCCCGGCCGGTGATCAGGTAGTTGGAGGTCACCCAACCCATCGCGGTCAGCGCCGACTCCAGCATGGAGACGTCGAGGAAGGCCCCCTCGCCGGTCCGGCCGCGCCGCACCAGTGCGGCGGTGATGGCGTAGGCGGCGGCCATCCCGCCCAGGGTGTCGGCGACCGGGTAGCCGGCGCGCAGCGGCGCCGTGTCCGGTGTCCCGGTGACGCTCATCATGCCGCTGAGCCCCTGGATGATCTGGTCGTAGGCGGGGCGGTCCCGCATGGGGCCGCTCTGACCGAAGCCCGATATGGCGCAGTAGACGAGGCCGGGGTTCTCGGCGCGCAGCGTCTCCCAGCCGACGCCGAGGCGGTCCATGACGCCGGGGCGGAAGTTCTCCAGCACCACGTCGGACTCGCGGACGGCGCGCAGCAGCACCTCGCGGCCGGCGGGCGACTTGAGGTTGAGGGTGAGGGAGCGCTTGCCCGCGTTCTGCGCGAGGAAGGAGGCGCCGAGCAGGTCGTCGGCGAGGCCGCGGTCGGCACCGAGCTGCCGGGCGAGGTCACCGGCGCCGGGGATCTCCACCTTGACGACGTCCGCGCCCTGGAGGGCGAGCTGATAGCCCGCGAACGGGCCGGCGAGCACGTTGGTGAGGTCGAGGACGCGGACCCCTCCGAGCAGGGCGGATGACATCAGGCGGTTCCTCCGATGCAGTCGAGCGTGGTCAGGGCGCGGGCCGTCTCCAGCAGCGGAGGCAGGAAGCCGGCCACCGCCTCCTCGGTGAAGCGGATCGTGGGCCCGCCGAGCGCGACGGCGGCACTCATCCGGCCGGAGCCGGTGAACACCGGCGCGGCGACACCGGAGACCCCCGGCTCGCGCTCGCCGTGGCTGACGGCGTGGCCGTCGGCCACGGCCCGGCGGACCCGCTGCCACAGCGCGTCGGACCAGTCGTCGTGCGGCGCGCGGGCGGCGATGGCGGCCACGTCGGCGCCATCGGCGTCGGACAGCAGGACGTGGCTGGCTGCGCCGGACCACAGCGGCATCTCCTCGCCCACGTGGACGACGTGCCGCAGCGAGCGGGTGCCCTCGTGGCGGGCGATGCAGACACGGGCGGCCTGCTGCCGGACGTAGAGGTGCACCGTCTCGCCGCTGCTGGCGGCGCTCAGGTCGGCGAGGAGCCGCTTCGCCTGCTCAGGGAGGCGCCAGGTGCGGTTCGCCAGCTCGCCCCAGCGCAGCAGGCCGGTCCCGGGCACGATGCGGCCGTCGCCTCTCGCCCACAACAGCCCCGTCTGTTCCAGGGTGTGGACGAGGCGGACGACCGTGGTCTTGGGGAGCCCGGTGGCGTCCACCAGTTCCCGCACCGAGCGGCTGGGATGGTCGGTGTCGAAGAGGGCCAGCAGGTCGATCGCGCGCTGCACGCTGCGGACGCCGCCGGAGTCTGCCTCGGCCATGAGCGGGGTCGCCCTCCTCGGTCCTGGGTACGTCCGCGCCGCCGACCGGCGCGCGGCTGCCCCCATCACACCATCGAACCGACTGGCGGCACAAGTGTTCCATCAGGTGGTACAGCGCTCCCCTGCCTCCGAGGACCGACCGCGTCGGAGCGTCGGGGCGGGCGCGCATGCGGGCCCGCCCCACCGCCACGGGTGGGGCGGGCCCGGCGCAGCTGCACTGCGGTCCCGGCCGAGGCCGGCGACTACCCCGGGTCCCGGTGCTCCGACCTGCCACGGACCGCGGGACGGGCGACCGCGTAGCCGACCGCCACACACCCCGCGGCAGCACACCCCCACCCGACCGCGCCACTGCCCGCGCCACCGATCACCGCCGCGAGCGCGTGCGCCAGCACCCCGACGACCGCGCTCACGACGGCGCCGTGCCGGAGGTAGTCACGCGGCCTCGACACCCCCTCAGGAAGACACCGCACCAGCAGTGACACCAACACCACCGTCAGCAGAGCCATGCGGGCCGCCTCTCCGGACGACCGTGGCGACGTCCCGCGCGCACACCGGCCGAGGGCGGGGCGCCGCTTCCACGGCCCCGCCCCCGCCGCCGGCGCCGTCCCCGCCGCACACCGCACACCGCACACCGCACACCGACTCACGCTTCGTCCTCTGCGATGACGTCTGTATCGGCGTCGGTATCGGCTCACGCACAGACGTCTGCAACGGCTCGCGCATAGACGCTCCCCACCGGGCCCCCGCCCTCCCCACCCCCGCCGCCACAGAAGACCTGCCGCCCCCGAGCGGCCTGACGAGGCCCGAGCGTAGCGATCCGACCCCGGAAAGCTCGGCGATCGATCTCCTTCCGGCCACTCCGGCCCGCGCCCACCCGACCGTCCGGCACTCCCGGGCGGGGCACCCCCGGCGCGCCATCTCTCCGAGGCGTCCGACGGAGGCGTCCGACGGAGGCGTCCGGCCACGCGACGCTCAACTGGGCTGAGGGACGCCCGAATCGGACGCCGTCGCCGGGGTAACCGAGCCGTAAGACCGCCATCCCGCCCGGCCCCGGACAACCACCGTGGAGTTCACCGTGCCCGACGCGTTCCCTCCCGACAACTCGACCGGCCCGCAGCAGATAGCGCAGGGACGACTGGCCGAAGGACCGAGAAGCCTCTTCGTCTACGGCACTCTCCAGTTCGAGTCCGTGCTCATCGGCCTTCTCGGCCGACTGCCGCAACTCGCCGCCACCTCGGCCCCCGGCTGGCGCGCCGCCCCGCTCGAAGGCCGCGTCTACCCGGGCCTCGTCCTCGCCCCCGGAGTCACCGCGGACGGCTACGTCCTCACGGATCTCACCGCTCGCGAGTGGCTCGTCATCGACGCCTTCGAGGACGACGAGTACGACCTCGGGCGCATCATCCTCGCCTCCGGCGAGGAGAGCTGGTCATATCTGTGGCGGGGCGAGGAACTGCGCGGCGACGACACCTGGAACGCCGAGACGTTCCGCCAGGAACACCTCGGCGTCTACGCCGCCCGCTGCGCCCGACTCGGCCCCCTCCTGGCACAGGACGCCCGCGTATGAGCCGGACACCGAGCACCCTCGCAAGGCGGGTCAGCCGGAACCGGTGACTCTGTAGCGGCGTCGATACCGAACGATACGGTTGGGGAGCCGTTGTGTTCGAACCGATCCTGGGGGTACCCGCGTGAACCGCCGACCTCGCCACGCCCACCGCCGCACCACCACAGCACTCGCCGCGGTCGCAGCCGCCGGCTTGCTGCTCTCCGCCTGTGGAAGTGACGCCGCCGACGAGGAGATCGCGGGGGTCGACCGGGGTGAGACCCGGGACGACGACGCGGCGAACGACGAGCCGGACACGGACGCGGACGACGGCGACGAGACCGACGCGCCCGCAGAGGATGCCGTCGACCGCCCCGACATCCAGGTGGCGGACTCGCTGGAGATGGTCTTCGAGGAGCCCGACACCGGGGACCCGGAGCACGACGCGATCCTCACGGACAGCCAGTGGCAGATCAAGTCCGTCTTCGAGGTCCTGACCACGCACGACCTGGAGAACTCCTCGGTCGGCTTCTACACGACCGGCGAGTCCTACATGCAGGACATGGAGGCCCTTGAGTTCCTCGTCTCCGAGGGCAGGACTTCGGAGGGTGAGATGCGCTTCTACAAGCACCGGGTCACCGAGTCCGACGGCAGCGTCGCCTTCGTCGAGTACTGCAGAGACTTCAGCCAAGTAGTCGGAACCTACTTCGAGACCGGAGAGACACGCTCGGAGGCCAACCCCGATGCAGAAGCCACCTATTACAAGGCCCGGTTGCAGGTGAACGACCTCGGCGTGTGGCAGACCACCGACACCGAGATCGAGGAGTCGTCCTCAAAGTGCTGAGCGCTAAGCGGGTCTGGGCAACGTGCGCCGGCGCGGCGGCCGTCACCCTGGTCGCAGCCCTGCCCGCAGCAGCTTCTGATGACTGGGGGGAAGCCAGACCCGGTACCGGCGGCGAGTCGGACGGCAGCGGGAGCATCGGAGCCGGCGTCGGCACCGGGACGCCGGAAGATGTACGCGTCACCTTCACCCCCAGGGCGTCGGGCCCCGAAGGGGCACTGAAGACGACCTCATGGACTCCTCCCGCCTGCTACTACGCCCCACTGCGCACGCCGGAGGAAGCGGAGGGCTACTGGAGCGACTTCATGGCGCGAATGACCTCCCCGCCATTCCCGCAGGAGGATGTCGAGTCGGGCTGGGCATCGCACGACCGCTTCTTGGAGGAGTTTCCGGACTACAACCTGGATGAGCAGGGGAATGGAGCGTTCTGGGGGGTCGTGCGCAACGATGCCTACCCCCTTGAGGAACGCACTGCCTGCGAACCCCGCACCTTCTGGGTGGACTTCTCGGACCCGCCGCCGGTCGAGGAGTTGGCGATCCAGACCGACGGGCTTGCCGAACTCGCCTGGGAGCAGACGCGGGTACCGGACACCGAGGTGTCGCTGAACCCGGAGGGGACACAGAAGGTCAACCTGCCGACCTGGGTCTGGCTCGACTCGGCGCAGTTCGAACCCGTCACCGTGCGCGCCGAGCTGGACGGCTACGGCATCTGGGCCGAGACGACGGCGACGCCGACCGAGCTGCACCTCCAACCGGGCGCCGACGCGCGCGCCTTCCCCGCCTCCGGCCGCTGCACCCTCACCGACGGCAGCGTCGGACAGCCGTGGTCGCCCGGCCGGTCCGGCGAGGACCCACCCTGCGGCGTCCAGTACCAACACGCCACCCACAACACCGGTCCCCACCAGCTACAGGCGACCCTCACCTGGGACGTCACCTGGACTGACCACGCCGGCAACGGCGGGGGGCTCCCCGCCGGCAGCGTCGCCACCACCACGGACATCACCGTCGAAGAAGTCCAGACAATCGTCCGCTGACACCCCAACAGCGCGTGCACCGCCGACGGCGCACGGTGCACCGGCACCACCGCGTCGCCCGGTCACACCATGGAGATGCCCGCAGCAGTGGCCTCGGGGGCGACGAGGTCGACGACAACGACGGGCTTCGCGGCCCAACCGTTGACGACGCTGTGGGTGAAGGCCAAGTTGCCCTGGGTGGAGACCCGTTGCCGCTCCCAGGAGAAGCCGTCGAGCGTCGGGACCACGGTGCGGAGCGTGTCGAGGCCGCCGCGCATCTGCGGGCTGTGCTGCACGTAGGGCTCGGCCCAGTACCGTTCGAGGGCGGTGAGGTCCCCCTCGACGAACAGCTCGCGCATGGCGGTCAGCACGAGGTCCGTGTTGCGCCGGGCCGGGTCGGCGGAGGCGATGTGGTCGTTCATGCTCGTGTCTCCTCCGTGTCGCCGGGGGCGGCGAGTCGGTACTGCAGCGCCCCGGAGGGGCAGCGGTCGACGACTTCGGCGACGCGGTCGGCGCCGGCAGCGTCGGGGGTGATCCACGGTCGTCGTCCGGGGTCGAAGACCTGCGGCAGACCGCCGACGCACTCGGCGGCGTGCTTGCAGAGCGCGGCCTCGAAGCTCACCGCCACGGCCCGGCCCCGGTAGGTCCGCACGCCCGGCGCCGGGTCGGTCGCCGCCGCAGCGGGGGCCGTGCCCTCGGGCTCAGTCGCTGACATTGCTGCGCGACTGGTAGAGCAGGTCCTGGTAGTCCGGGTGCCGTGCGATCCACTGCGCGAAGAACGGGCAGGTCGCCAGCACGCGCAGGTTGTCGGCGCGTGCCGCGTCGAGGGCGCGAGAGACCAGGGCGGAGCCGACGCCCTGGCCTTCGTGCCCGGGTTCGACCTCGGTGTGGGTGAAGGCGATGAGTTCCGGGGTGCGGATGTACTCGGCACGGCCCGCGACCTCGGTCCGGCCGTCCACACGCGCCTCGTACCGCTTGAGTTCGGGTACGTCGCGTACTTCGACTGACATGTGCTCTCCATCGTCCGCTGCGGGCGGTCGCCCGCACGCGTGGTTGTTGTCGTGAGGCGCGGCCCGGTGAGCGGGCGCGCCTGCCCGGCGTCAGCTCAGCAGTGAGCTCGGCCCGGGCGGACCGCGCAACGCCGTCGCTGAGCCGGACGGCGTCGCTCCGTGGTGCCGTTCTCACCCACGCGCCGCCGCCGGCCGTCCGAACCGGGCCGCCTCTCCGCCACTCGGTCCGACCGCCGCCGACCCCGCGTCGCCCCTGCCGGCCCGGAGCGGGCGCCCGTCTCTCGGCGTGGGCTCCTGCCCCGGCCCGGCGAGCGGTCGCCTCAGGCGCCGCGCTCGCGCCCGGCGAGGAGCTGGGTCTCCCAGGCGAAGGCGACGCCGGTGGCTCCGCCGTGGTGCGTCAGCACGTCCGTGGTGCCGGCCAGGGTCTTCTCGCGGGCCCAGTCGCGCTGCCACTCGGCGGCCACGGCCAGCCAGGTGATCGGCACCACGCCGGCCTGAGTCATCCGGCGCACCGCCATGTCGTGGGCCTCCGCCGAGGCGCCGCCGCAGGCGTCGGTGACGACGTGGACGTCGAACCCCTCGCCCGCGGCCTGGATGGCCGGCATCGCGACGCAGATCTCCGTCCACAGCCCGGCGATGATCAGCTTCTGGCGGCCGGTCGCCTTGACGGCGTCGACGACACGCTGGTCCTCCCAGGTGTTGATGAAGGTGCGGTCGATCGGCTTCTGCTCCGGGAACACATCCTGGAGCGCCTGGAGCAGCAGGCCGCCGCGGTCCTCCAGGACCGTCGTCAGGATGGTCGGGACGTCGAAGACCTTGGCTGCCTTGGCGAGGCCGACGGTGTTGTTGATGATCATCGTCGGCTCGTGGCTGTTCAGGTTGGCGAACTGGAACGGCTGGTGGTCGATCAGCACGAGGACGCTCTCCTCGGGCGTCAGCAGCGCGCCGAGTCCGGCCTTGTTCTCCGTGCTCATGGGGTTCCCTTCCGGAGCCTCACGTCCACGGCCCCCGGGCATCGCACCGGCCTGCCGGTGCCGCACCCGGGTCGCGCGGGGAGCGGCCAACTGCCACCCCGAACCATTTGGTTGACGCATCACCCAAACTAGGCGCTGATGATTGACACGTCAACCAATGCCCCGAGGGCCGGGTTCGCGACCATCGCAACAGCCCCATCGCCCCCACCCGACGCATCCGACCCGCGCGGCCGGTACCGCCCACCGGCCCACGACCGGCGCGCACGCCTCCGAAAGGCCGGGCCCTCGGGATGGATGCGACCCGAGCGATGTGGTTACGTTCCCCCATGAACGCAACGCCTCACTGGCTCGACCCCGAGCAGAAGGCGGCCTGGGACAGCTTCATCCGCATGCAGGAGACGCTCATCGGGCGGCTCTCCCGCCGCCTCCAGGCCGACTCCCGCATGTCCGCCGCCGACTTCGTCGTCCTGGCGGGCCTCACCGAGAGCGAAGGCGGGCGCATGCGGTTCCTCGACCTGACCAAGCGGGTCGAGTGGGAGAAGAGTCGGATGTCCCACCAGATCGGCCGAATGGCGAAACGTGGACTGGTGACGCGGGAGGAGTGCCCCGACGACGGACGCGGCGCGTACATCGTCGTCACCCCGGAGGGGTACCGGGCCATCGAGGAGGCCGCGCCGCTGCACGTCGAGCACGTCCGCCGGCTGTTCGTCGAGGCCATCACCCAGGAGGAACTCGACACCCTGGGCCGCATCTCGGCGCGCGTCCTCGCGCACATGGAGCGGCAGCCCGACTGACGGCGGTCGCGAAACCCGACGGCAGTCGCACCCGCCACCGCCGAGCCGCGGACGGCAGTTCCCCACGCGCTCCGCAAGGCCGGGATTCCCGACGAACTCCGTTCGGCGGTACCGGATCTCATCCGTGGTTCACCCGACCGTGGCCGGAGTGTGCGACCTTCACGCCGGGCGCCACCGCGCCCGACCCCCCGGCTGAGGGAGAACCACTGTGCGTGCCCGATACACGGCCACCGCCTGGTGTGCCGCACTCGCCCTGTCCGCACTCGCCGTTCCGGCAGCCGCCGACGACGGTATCGCCGACCTGGCCGCGCCGCCGACCGGCGGGGCGCTCTACGTCCAGAACGTCGCCGGCGGGAACCACCTGTCGTCCTCGGGGTCCTGGGTGACGACCAACCGGCCACGCGGCGACGAGGACCGCCAGCACTGGGAGTTGGACGCCAACGCGGACGGCACCCACAAGTTCCGGGTCGCCGGAGCGGCGGACGCCTGCCTCACCGAGGAGCGCGGCGCAGCCGGAAACGCCCGACTGAACGTCGGCCCCTGCGGCGCAGCCGCGACCGACTGGGAGGTCCGGGAGGTGACCGCGGACCGCTACCGAATCCAGGCACGTGACTCCGGCCGGCGACTGGTCGGCGCGGCGGGGCACGGCGCGCTCGCCGAAGCGCGGGCCACCGCCTCCGACGGCCCCGCACAGGACTGGTACCTCACACCGGTCTCCCCGCCACGCGCACCGATGCCGGCGACGCCCCGCCTCGACGAGGTCACGTTCCTGACGACGCACAACGCGATGCACAACACCGAGGACCAGCCAGGGTTCCTCGTGGCGCCGAACCAGCCGCACGCCGTCACCACGCAACTGCGGGCCGGTGCGCACGCCTTGATGCTCGACGCCCATCACGCCTCGGGCCGGGTGCGGCTGTGCCACGACATCCCGGTGCTCGGGAACTGCTCGCGCGCCCGCCCCGCAGCGGACTTCTTCGCGGACATCGCCGCGTTCCTGGCGGAGGACCGCGACGCGGTGGTCACCGTCTTCCTGGAGGACTACGCCACCGCCGACCAGTTGCGCGCCGAACTCGGCGGGGTACTCGGGGAGGGGGGCGCGCTGGCGGACCGGGTGTTCCGTCCCGACGCCGCCGGGGTGCGGCAGGACGGCTGGCCCACCGTCGCGTCCCTGCGGGAGACCGACCGGCGCCTGCTGCTGTTCACCAGCGACACCGCGGCGTCTTCGCGGACCAACGGCAAGAACGTCCTCGGGTTCATGAGCCAGCGCGACTGGACGGTCGAGAACCACTGGTCCATGGGTGGCGGGCTCGGCACCGGCGACTGGAGCTGCCACAGCCGCTGGGACGACATCCCGCTCTCCCGCCAGGAGGACGGCTTCCAACGGCTCTTCGTGATGAACCACTTCCGCGACGTGCCGATGGCGCCCACCTACCGCACCGACAACGAGAAAGTGCTCAACCGCGCGGAACGCTTCTGCGCACCGGCAGCCCGCACCAAGCCCAACTACCTGGCGATCGACCAGTACCGCGACGGCGACCCGATGGCCGCGGTCACGGCCCTGAACCGCTACGTGCACTGACCGCCCCACCACCGAAGCCACCCGCGCCGACGCCGTCCACCGGTCGGCGCGGGTGGCCGCACACCCCCGGCCGCGGCTTCCGCCGTCCGGCACGGCGCCCGGTCGCCAGGCCGGCCGGTGCCCACCCGGCAGCGGTGGGGCGGGGCGGGGCGCGCGTCAGCCCGCCGGGACGAGGGCGCGGTGGGCGGGGGCCGGCTCGGTCGACGTGCCGGGCAGGTGATGGTGGCAGGTGCCGGCGGCGGCGATCAGCGCGTCCAGCGATTCGAGGGTCCGCCCCAACTCCGCGATGTGACGCGCGAGTTTTTCTCGCTCCTCCGCCAGTCGCGCCTGCGCCTTGCCGCTGTTCTCCTCGCTCGGCCGCTCCAAGCAGGGCAGCAGTTCGGCGATGGTGCGGCTGGAGATGCCGGCGGCGTAGAGGCGCTGGATGAAGTGGACCCGCTCCACCTGCTCCTCGTCGTAGGTGCGCTGTCCACCGGCGCTGCGCGAGCTGGCGAGCAGCCGCTGGTCTTCGTAGTAGCGCAGCGAGCGCACGCTGACACCGGTCCGACCTGCCAGTTCACCGATTCGCATGCGGTCCTCCTCCGGCCTGTCGGCCGCTTTCGGGCGGGGCCGCTCGGAGTGAGCCGCACCACATGGCTTGCATCTGACGTCAATGTCAGGTTCTAGCTTAGCGGTGTGCCCACCTCCGGGCGCAACGGCCAACCCTCAGGAGCCTGTTGTGACCTCCCTGCTCAGCCCGTTCCAGCTCGCCGGCCTGACTCTCCCCAACCGCGTCGTCATGGCGCCGATGACCCGGGTCCGCGCGACGGCAGACGGGCTCGCCACCTCCCGGATGGCCGCGTACTACGCCCAGCGGGCGACTGCGGGGCTGATCATCACCGAGGGCGTGCAGCCCAGCGCGGTCGGCCAGTCCAACCCGGGCACGCCGGGGCTGCACAACGACGAGCAGGTCGACTCCTGGCGGCAGGTGACCGACGCCGTGCACGTCAACGGCGGTCGTATCTTCGCCCAGTTGATGCACGGCGGCCGGGTCTCCCACCCCGACACCACGGGGTTGCAGCCGGTCGGCCCGTCGGCCGTCGCCGGTGAGGGCGACGTCTTCACCCCGACCGGCCCGCAGCCGATGCCTGTGCCCCGCGCGCTGACCACGGCGGAGGTGGTCGAACAGGCCGCCTCGTACGCCGAGGCCGGTCGCAGGGCGGTGGACGCCGGGTTCGACGGGGTCGACGGGGTCGAGCTGCACGGCGCCAACGGCTACCTGATCTCGCAGTTCCTGTCTGACACCGCCAACCTGCGGACCGACCGCTACGGCGGATCGATCACCAACCGCATCCGGTTCGCGGTGGAGTCCGTCGCGGGAACCGTGGACGCGATCGGGGCCGCGCGCACCGGTATCCGGCTCTCCCCCGGCGCCAACTTCTGGGGTGCCACCGACGGAGAGACCAAGGAGCTGTACACGGCACTGCTCACCGAACTCGCCACCCTGGAACCGGCGTACATCCATGTCGAGGCCACCGCCGAAGACGCGTTGCTCCGCGAGCTCCGCCGCGTGTGGCCGGGTGCGCTCATCATGAACCCGTCGCTGCCCACGGGCTCCAAGCCGACGAACCGGGAGGACGCCGACCGCTGGCTGGGTCTGGGAGCCGAACTGATCAGCTTCGGTCGGGCGTTCATCTCCAACCCGGATCTGGTGGAGCGGCTCCGGGCCGAGCTGCCGATCGAACCGTTGGACATGGCGGCGCTCTACCAGGGCGGCAACGACGGCTACCTCACGTACAACGCCTACCAGTATCCCTCGGAGGCGGCATCCGTCCCGGTCGCCGCCTGACACGGACCGCCCGGCAGGCGGCCGGGCAGCCCGGCGGACGGCGGCTCGGCCCGGGTCGGGGGGGCACCCCGGTCCGAGCCGCCGTCCGCACCGGTCCCGCACGGGCCGGTTCAGGGTCGGCGCAGCCGGAGGGCGAGGAACATCGGCTGTTGGTGGGTCTTCCGCCACCGGCGCTCGTCCGCCACCCGCGCCGCGTCGGTACCGCGGGGCTCCCGCAACCGCTCCAGCACGAAGCCGGCAGCCAGCAGCTCCCCGATGACGGTCTCCAAGGTGAGCCGCCGGTAGACGAGCGCATGGCCGCCGTCCCCCATCGGGAGCCGGACGCGCTCCTCGTCGAAGTAGGAACCGCCGAAACCCACCCAGTCGCCGGTCGGGTGGGTGGTGGAGAGTACGAGCGCCCCACCGGGGCGCAGCACCCGGTGGACCTCCGCAAGGAACTCCGTGCGGCGCTCCAGATGGTGGTGGACCAGTGCCGCTACGGCGAGGTCCGCCGAGCCGTCGGAGAGGAAGCCCAGCGGCTGTTCGAGGTCGTGGAGGTGGAGCGCGACCCGCCCGGCGGGCGCGGACGCCAGGCGCTCCCGGGCGGCGTCGAGCAGGGAGGCGCTGCCGTCGACACCGGTGACGGCCGCAGCACCGCGTGCCACCAGCTCGGCCGCGTAGTGCCCTGCCCCGCAGCCGAGGTCGAGGACGTGCAAGTCCGTGACGTCACCGACCAGTTCGAGCATCGCGGGACGGTCGGTGTGGGCGTTGTACGCACTGTCGGTGGCCTGGGCGGCGAACAGTTCACCCAGCGGTCCGTGATAGGCGGTCTCGGCAGTCATCGGGACATCGTCGCAGGCGGGGGCCGTCGAGACGACAGGGTTCCTCGCCAGACCCGGACGCGGGCAAGACCCCGGGCCGGGGCCGGGGCCACGGCTCCCGGGGACGGTACCCCGGCAGCACACTTGCCGGACACGGACGTAACCTTTACGGTTACGACGAACGGCGGCGACGGACAGGCGGGGGCGAGCATGAGCGCCAACAGCAGGCTGACCATCGCAGCCCACTCGCTCACCTGGATCGGGCTGTACCAGCGACGCGGCCACGAGGTCGCCACCTCGGAGCAGATCGCGACCAGCGTCAACACCAACCCCGTCGTCATCCGGCGCCTGTTGGGCGAGCTGCGCGGGGCCGGCCTGGCCGACTCACGGCGCGGGGCCGGGGCGGGCTGGACCCTCACGCGCGACCTGGCGACGATCACCCTGCTCGACGTCCACCGGGCGGTGGATCCGGGGCCGGTCTTCGCCCTGCACCGGGCGGCCCCGGACCCCGCCTGCGTGGTGGGCCGCGGCATCGGACCGGTGATCAAGGCCGTGTACGACGACGTGGAGGCCGCCATGCAGCGGGAGTTGGCGCGGACGACCCTGGAGGACGTCCTGCGTGACATCCTCCGAGCCGACTGACCGCACCCCTCGATGCGACGCCGGGCGCTCCGTCGGGCCGTGAAGGTAACAGCAACAGTTACACCCAATGCCGGCCGGTGCCACGGTCGGCCCACACCGAGGACGGGAACGATGACAGCAGACACCCAGAGCCCACGGGCCGTGGTCGAGGAGTTCCTGCGGCACCTCGACCGACAGGACGCCGACGCCATCCAGCGACTGTTCGCGGCGGAGATCGACTGGTACGTCCCCGGCAGTGCGGCGCTGCCCTGGACCGGACGCCGGACCCGCCGGGAGGAGGTCGCGCCGTACTTCACCACGATGTGGCCGCACTTCACGCCCGGGAGGAGCACCGTCACCCTGGAGCGGTTCATCGTCGACGGCGGTGACGTGGTCCTGCTGGCCGTCTTCACGCACACCGTGCTGGCCAACGGAAAGGAGTTCACGACGCCGGTGGCCATGCACCTGGTCGTCGACGACGGCAGGATCGTCCGCATGCACCTCTACGAGGACACACTGACGGTGGCCGAGGCGCTGCGGGCCGACTGAGCCGCCCGTCGGGGCGAGGCGGGCCGTTCAGCCGTCGGCCACCTCCACGCCGTAGCCGCGGGCCAGAGAGACCAGGCCCGTGTCGTAGCCCTGGCCGACGGCACGGAGCCGCCACACCGGACCGCGGCGGTACAACTCGGCCAGCAGCAGCGTACGTTCCGTGGTCGAGGCGTCGAGAGTGGCCTGCGCCAACGGCGCGGCGCCCGGACCGGGCGCGGCGAGCAGGTGGACCGCGCCGACGTCGCCGAAGGTGGCGTCCCCGTCGATCGCGGCGGCCAGCACCACCTTGCGGGTGGCGGGCGCGAGCGCGGAGAGCTCCACGGCCACCGTCTGCTCGGTGGGTCCGTCCGCGAGCAGTCGGACGGAGCCGTCGGGGCACTCCGGGGCGCCGTAGAAGACGAAGTCCTCGTCGGCTCCCACCTGCTCGTCCTCGTCGACGGCGAGGGCGACGACGTCGATCTCGCAGCGGGTCTGCTGCGCCCAGGAGACGGTCAGGTCCCAGCCGGTGCCCGCGGCGGCGACGGGGAGGTCGATGACCGCACCGAGGGAGAGGATGTGCGGGGTGTGCGGGACGGTTTCCGACGGCAGGGCGGCGGGCGGCGGGGAGTCGAGCCAGCGGGGCCCGTGCACCGGCAGCCCCAAGGCGCCGATCCGCCGCATCCGGCGGTCCTGCTCGCCGCCGGGCAGCGTCACGACGTCGCTCACGCTCGCGGAGAGGTTGATGGCGGCCCCGCCGCCGAGCGCCGTGACCCGGGCCCGCGCTCGGGCCGTCTCCTCGTGGACACCGCCGAGGACGAGGACCCGGCGGCCGATCAGCGGCTGCTCGATGGTCGGGACGCGGCCCCCGCCGGGCTGCCGGCTTCCCGGCCGCGGCACGGGCGCCGCCGCCTCCGGTGCCGCGCGGTCGGGGACACCGGCCGCAGCGGCTGGGGCGGGGTCGGCAACGACGACGGCGACCGGGGCGGCCCTCACCGGCGAGTCGGTTCCCTCAGGCTCGGTCGCCGCTGGCTCGGCTGCCGGTGGTTCGACGGTGGGCGCGGCTGCCGGCGGCACGCGGGCGGCGGGGACGGCTGCGACCTGCAGGTCGTGGCGGGCCCCTGGCCGAACGTCCGCCAGCAGCGAGAGGAAAGTGCGCTCGTCCACGACGGGGACCCCGGCGGCGACGGCACGCCGGGCCTTGCCGGACCCCGAGCCGAGGTCATTGGTGACCAGGACGCTGGTGTGGCGGCTGACCGAGTTCATCAGGTTCAGACCGGCGGCGACGGCACGGGCGCCCAACTCGGCGCGCGGCGTCGCGGTGTCGCCGGTGATCGCGACCTTCATGCCCTGTGCCAGCGGTCCGCCCGGCGCGAGCGGGCCGGGGTTGCGGAACGCGCAGGGCTGCTTGCGGGGCTGCGGGGCGAACTGGGCTTCCTGGCGCGGCGGGCAGGCCACCAGAGGCAGCTCCAGGCCGAGGTGGCGGGCCTCGCCGAGGGTGGCGCGGAGCACGCCCTCCAGCACCCGGGTGTCGTCCCCCGCGTCGTGCGGGGCGAGCTGGGTGACGCCGTAGTGGGCGGCGAGCGTGCCCAGTTTCAGGTTCTCGGTCGGCGGGTCCACGCGGCGGTTGAGAGCCAGGGTGCAGAGCCGCTGCGCCACCGGGAGAAACTGGCCCGCGCGGGCGAACTCGTGGGCCAGGAAGTCGTAGTCGAACTGCGCGTTGTGCGCGACCATCACGCGGTCGCGCAGCAGCGCCGCCACGCGGTCCAGCACGAGGTCGAACGTCGGTGCGCCGCGCAGGCGTTCGGAGGTCAGCCCGTGGATCTCCACCGCCCCCGGGTCGCATCCGGGGTCGAGGAGGGTGGCGAACTCCCCGGTCCGCCGCCCGTCCCGGTCGAGCGTGATCACCGCCAGCGACAGGACGCGGTCGCGTCGCGCCACCAGGCCGCTGGTCTCCACGTCGACGAGTGCCCACTCATACGCGTAGCTGCGCAGTCCCGCCCCGTCCGGGGCCTGCAAAGGGACGGTCATGACCACAGGATGTTCACATCACGGTGATCTCCGTGGCGGAACGGCGATTTGCGGTGGCTTGTCACCCGTGACGCAGGTGGGCGCCTGCCGCCCGGGGCCGTCACAACCCTCGGGCGGCAGGGGATCGGACCCCCGCCCCGACGGGCGGGGAGGGCTCCCTCAGAGCGCGTGTGAGACCCCGCGCGGATCAGCTCGCGGCGTCAGATGCGGTCAGCTGCACGGCGGAGGGGCGCCCTCATACCGGGTCACACTCGGGCGTTCCTGACAACTCAGCAGATGGCCGTAGCTGGCGTCGCGGGCCCGGCGTGGGGTCTCAGTCACGCTCTCAGCCGGGTCGGCCACCAGCCGCAGCCGCGCCGGGGCGCCGGCGGCGCGCGCGTGACGGGTGGCTCCGGGGCCGAGGCGGACCGTGGCGCCGGCCCGGCGCGGTGCCGCAGCAGGGCGGCGACGCGCTACGGGCGGGTGGCTCTCGTCGGCGCGGTGGTCCCGGGCGGTGGTCGCCTCCTCGCGCGCCGCGCGCTCCGCCACCCCGTGGACGGCGCGGAGTCCGCCCCGTTCGGCACCGAATCCGAACCCGTCCGGCAGCTCGGGCCCCGTCGTCGGCTCGGCGACGAGGTGGGTGGCGGCAGCGACGCCGTGCTGGTCGAGGCTGACCCGGAACACGGTCCTGCCGTCCTTGGTCTCGACCGGCTGCACGTGGAACGCCATGGGCATGGGGGAGTTACCTCTCGGAACGAAGCTGGTGGGGGTGGGGCGGAGGCGGCCCGAAGGACCGCCGAAGGAGGGACACCGCACGGTGCGGATGCGTCGGGCTGTCGCTGCAAACGACAGCGGGACCTTCGACCGGCCACCCGCGCACGGTCGCCCGCTGCCGGATCCCGGCCGCGGCCACCGACGCCGGGGCCGGTGACGCCGGCACCGAGCCGAACGACCGCAGCGGAATACCCCGAGGTCACAGGAGTCCACGCACCGCTCGGCGGGTGACACCGACCGGCTCGACGATCCGGCCGAACACCGCTTCACCATGATGCGCAGATCCCATCCGGCGTGGGTGACAAGGCCCGGTTCGCGGCGCGGACGGCCAGCTGGCCGCGATCGCGGTGCGCAATCCCGCGCGATTGCATCGCAGGTCACGGCGGGTGAGGCCCCCCGCATCGACGGTTCCCGACGGCGACGGACGGCGTTTTCGCACATTCGTGCCCCGGGTGGATCCCCTCGGGGGCGCCTGGCCCACTCCCCTGCGACGCGCCCCAGCTCACCACCGCTCATCCCACCCGAGAGGCGAACGCGCTGCCCACGCGGTTGACCACTCAGCTCGTCCATGCGCGCCCCTGTCGCACACCCGTGGCACCTCGGCGACGCAGCAACCGTGGCCCCGCAGCCCCCTGCGCGACGCGGCGCCGGAACCGCCGGACGGGACAGTGCGCCGCGACGGGTACGGGCCCGGGTCACGGGCGGTGCGGGGCGGAGCGAGAACGCGCGATCAGGGGGGCGCCCCTGCCGAGGAGGCGGCGGACGATGTGCGACGGGGCGTGCGGGACGGGCGGTGCACCTGGTGCGTGTCGGTCAACTGGCGGGCGGTTCCCGCCAAGTTCGCCCCTGGCTCCCCGTAGGGCCTTCACCACGACAAACTACTCATCGCAGTTGTCCGACCACGACCGACGGAGGTCCATGTGTCCCGTAGGGACAACGACATCGTGCCGATCCTGATCGACACGAAGAACGAGATGAAGCGCGCGATCGACGGCCTCGACAGCCGGGTGGGCGACCTCGACCGGGAACTGCGCACGACGCTGCGGGGCGCGATCGCGGAACTCCGCAGCGGGCCGCTGGCCGATCTGAAGACCTCCCAGCGCGAGATCCGCACCATCGCCGGGAACGCAGGGCGCAGCGCGGGGGACGCCGCAGCCGCTGTCGACGAACTCCGCGACGACGTGGGCCGGTTGCGGTCCGGCTTCGCGTCGCTCCAGCGCGACGTGTCGGAGCTGCGATCCCTGTTGTCCACCGCCGTGGCGGCCCCCGTCGGCGGCCCCTCCGGGTGGGACGGGCCGGTACCGGTCGGCGGGGCGACGACGGAGGTGGACGCCGACGCCCGCGTCGCACATCTCGCCGTGGTACCGGCTCAGGCCGCCGCCCCGCCGGAGGAGTCCCTGCCGAAGGCCGTGGCCGATGCCGCCCTCGGGGGTGACGCCGAGGGCGGCGGTGCGGAACCGACGAGGGTCGAGGCCGCCGATGCATCCGATGACGCCGAGCCCGCCGGCCGGCCCGGCGGGGCGGACAGCGACCGCGCCACGGCCGACGAGGGCCACAACGGCGACCGCGACGTCCGGCACGCCGAGGCGGCGGACGCGGAACCGGCCTGCGCGGCCGACGTCGACCACGCCGCCGCCACCGAACCGGACTCCCCCGACGGCCGGTCGGGCGGTGCCGAAGCCGGTGCCCAGGCCGACGCCGGTACCGCCGCCGACGGGGGACGCGACCGGGGCGGGGAACGCGACCCCGGCGGGGCGGAGCGGCGGCAGGCGACGGACCGACTCGACCGCCCGTGCTGGGAGTTGGACGGCGACGAACCGCGCGTCTTCACCACCGGCGGCCTGCAGCGCGCCATCCTGCGGGCGAGCAAGGTGGCGTCGGCCACGCTCACCTGCCACCCGGACACCTGGGAGTTCGTGACGTCGAAGACGGGCGGGCACCCGCACTTCCGCACTCCGACGACGACGGGGACGGAGAGCGGCCTCGTGGCCGCGCACCTCTCGGGACGCTCGCTCGTGGCGCTGCTGCTCACCCTGCACAGGGTGGCGGTGACCCCGCTGGAGACGGGGTGCGACGAGGACCTGACCAAGCGCTCCGACTGGGCGATGGCCGCGCAGGTCTACGGCACGACGGCCGAGGTGCTGCGCCACACCCTCACCGACGGCACCGCCCCGGTCGTCATCACCATCGACAACCGCCTGCACAACCTGCCGTAACCGCGGCGGACGCGCGGTGAGCGACGAGGCCACACCCCCGGCCGCAGGAGGCCGCCCCACACCCGGCGGCCCTCCCTCCCCCGCTCGGCCCCTCTCCCGCCCCGCCCGCGGGCCGACGCCGAGGGGCGCGGCGACACGTTTCGGCCGCCCGCTCCGGGAGCGGGCTCGACCGCGGCGGCTCCGGCGTCGTCCCCGGCTCCCTCAGCTCTTCTTGCGCCGTCGTCGGGCCACGTCGTATGCGGACCACGCCCCTTGGTGGTCCTGGCACCGGGCGGTGCCGGGGACCACGTACCGGCGGCAGCGCGTGCCCGCCTTCGTCCGTCCGCAGCATCGAGTCCTCATGCGCAACCTCCGCCGTGACCGCCCGCACCGCGCGCGGGCTCGCAGCGGACAGCCTGGTCGGCCGGGCTCGCTCGGTGCAGGCGCGAACGGGGTGCACCGGGGTCGCGGGGCCGGCCCTCCCCCCGGATCGCGCCTCACCGGCCGCCGTCGCGCTCGCCGGTCCCGCCTCCTGGCGGGCCCCCAACTCCGGGTGGCCGGCCGGGGCGGGCAGCGGACGGTGCGGCCCATCGGGGCGACACACGCGAACCGGCGGTGGCCCGGCACGTGTTGTGCCGGGCCACCGCCGGGCGGCCGGGTCGCGCGGGTGCCGCTCGGACACAGCTCGGGTGCCGCTCGGATGCTCGGGCGCCGCGGGTGCGACCGGGTTACTCGCTGCCGCCGTTGAGTGCTTCGGCGAAGAGCGGGGCGACCTTCTCCAGCGCGAACGGCACCGAGAGGATCGTCTCGGTGGCGAAGGCGGTGCTGATGCCGTCGGTGCTGTCGATGATCAGCGAACGGCCGTCCTCGACCGCCGGGATGGCCTGGAACAGCGAGTCGTCGGCGATCTCGTCGGCCTCGATCCCGATGGGCGCGATGATCACCAGGTCTGCGTCGAGCATGTTGAGGTTCTCGCGGGAGACCTCGATGGAGAAGTCGTCGGTGGCCTGCTCCTGGACCTGCTCGTTGTTGACGAGCCCGAGGCGCTCGACGAAGTCGACGCGACCGGTGCCGCGCACGTAGGCGCCGTAGCCGTTGGAGGTGCGGGAGCCGACGGTGACCGACTTGCCCTCGAACTCGGGGTACTCCTCGACGGCGGCCTCGAACGCGGCGTCGACCTCGGCGAGCAGTTCCGCACCCTTCTCGGGCATGCCGAGCGCGGCCGAGATCATCTCGGTCTGGGTCCGGTGGGAGGTCAGGTAGTTGTCGCCGCCCTCGGGGACGCCGACAGTGGTGGCGATCTTCGACAGCGTGTCGTAACGCTCCTGTGCGCCGCTGGACTTGACGTCGATGATCAGGTCCGGGTCGAGCGCGGCGATCTTCTCGAACTCCGGCTCCAGCGTCCCGATGATCTCCGGGCTCTCCTCGTAGAGCCCCTCGGCCCAGGGGCCGACGCCGTCGCCGCCGAAGGCGAGCCAGTCGCTGGCGCCGATCGGCTGCTCGCCGAGGGCGAGGACGGTCTCGGCGTCACCCCAGCCGAGGGCGAGGATGCGCTGCGGCTTCTCCTCGATGGTGATCTCGCCGAACTTGGTCTGCACGGTGGCGGGGAACGCGCCGTCGGTGGTCTCCGAGGAGCCGGTGTCGCCGCCGTTGTCACCGGCGGTGTCGTCGCTGTCGGCGTCGGAGCCGCAGGCGGTGAGCGACATGAACAGCATCGGTGCGGCGAGGGCCGCGGTCAGCCGGGTGAGGCGGCTGAGCGGGCGGCGGGACCGCCGGTCGGCGGTGCGGGTGCCGGGGACGGCTATGGCTGCGTGGCGCATCGGAATCTCTCGTGTGGGTGGAACGGCAAGGTCGGTGCGGGCGGCGGGTGTCGGCGCCCGGCGGTCAGTCGGGGCGGTCAGCGTGGTCGGCGGGCGAGGCGCCGCACCGGTGGCAGGCGTCCGCGGGCAGCGGCTCGGCGGCCCGCGCGGCCGGTGGGGCGGCGGCTTCGGCGGCCGGTGTGTCGGAGGTGCTCGGCCGGGCGCCGTGGTGGCGGCCGGCGGGCACGATCAGCGGGGTCGCGGAGACCGGGTCGATCGCGACCGTGCACTCCAGGCCAAAGACCTCCCGCACCAGGTCGGCGTTCATGATCTGCGAGGGCGGGCCTTCGGCGACGACCGAGCCGGCGCGCAGCGCGACGAGGTGATCGGCGTAGCGGCAGGCGAGGTTGAGGTCGTGGAGGACGGCGACGACAGTCGTGCCGTACTCGTGGTTGAGATCGGTGACCAGATCCAGGACGTCGAGCTGGTGGGTGACGTCGAGGAAGGTCGTCGGCTCGTCGAGCAGCAGAATGTCGGTGCGCTGGCAGAGCGCCATCGCGATCCAGACGCGCTGCCGCTGCCCGCCGGATAGCGCGTGGACGGGTCGGTCGGCGAGGTCGAGGATGCCGGTGTCGGAGAGGGCGCGGGCGACGGCTTCGTCGTCCTCGGGGGTCCAGCGGCGGAACCAGCCCTGGTGCGGGTACCGGCCGCGGCCGACGAGGTCCTGGACGGTGACGCCGTCGGGGGCGACGGGGTTCTGCGGGAGGATGCCGACAACCCGGGCGACGTCCTTGGTGGGCGTCTCGCTCAGGTCGCGGCCGTCGAGGAGGACGGCACCGTCGGTGGGCGCCAGAAGTCGGGCCATCGACCGCAGCAGCGTCGACTTACCGCAGGCGTTGGGTCCGACGATCATCGTGATGCGGCCGGGCGGGATGTCGAGGCTGAGCCGGTCGACGACGGTGCGGCCCTCGTAGCCCAGGCTGACCTCGCGTGCCTGGAGGGTGCGTTCCTGGATCATGGCTGGCTGCTGTCCTCTCCCCGCGTCACGCGGGACGGGGCGGGCCGGAGCGGGGTGGGCCGGTGTGCGGTGGGCCACTGTGCGGCAGGGCGGTGTGCGGCAGGGCGGGGCGTGGTTCGGGCGGTCATCCGCCGCTGCCCTCCTTGTTGTTGCGGGCCAGCAGCCAGAGCAGGTAAGGGGCGCCGATGATGCTGGTGGCGACCCCGACGGGCAGCTGCACGGAGGAGATGAGGTGCTGCGCGGCGAAGTCCGCGAGCAGCACGATCAGCGCGCCGACGAGCGCCGCGGGGACCAGCGCGGCGCCGCGGCCGGGGAGCAGTCGGCGGGCGATCGGCGCGGAGACGAAGGCGACGAAGGCGACCGGCCCGGCCGCCGCCGTGGCGACACCGGCGAGGGCGACGCCGCAGGCGATGAGCGCGAGCCGTGCGGCTTCCACGCGGACCCCGAGACCACCGGCGGCGTCGTCGCCGAGTTGCAGCGCCCGCAGCCGGCTCGCCACCAGGGCGGTCAGCGGCAGCAGCACCACGAGGGAGATCGCGAGCGGTACGAACTGGTCCCAGGAACGGCCGTTGAGGCTGCCGGTGAGCCAGACGAGTGCGCTCTGCGCCTCGGTGACGCGGGAGCTGGTGAGCTGGTAGCTGATGACGGAGGCGAGCCCGGCGGCGATGCCGATGCCGACGAGGACGAGCCGGTAGCCGCTGACGCCTTGCCGCCACGCCAGCCCGTAGATGAGCGCGGCGGTGACGAAGGCACCGCCGAGGGCGGAGAGCGAGAGCGCGAAGCCGCTGACGCCGAAGGTGAGGGTCGCCGTGACCGCCGTGGCGCTCGCCCCCGCGCTGATGCCGATGACGTCGGGGCTGGCGAGCGGGTTGCGCAGCAGCGTCTGGAAGACGGCTCCGGCCAACCCGAAGGCGATGCCGACGGTCAGCGCCAGCAGGGCCCGGGGCAGCCGGAGTTCCATGACGACGAAGCGAGGGCCGCCGCTGCCGCCGCCGGTGAGGATGGCGATGAGGTCGGGCAGCGGGACCACCATGTCGCCGTAGCCGACGGCGAGGGCGAACGCGGCGGTCACGGCGGCCGACAGCACGAGGACGACGGCGGTGGTGCGGGCCTTGACCCGCAGCCGCGCCCCGCGGATGGTCGCGACGGCGGCGGCCTCGTCGGCGGGGTGGAGGCGCTTCCCGGTGCGGATCGGCGCGGCGTCCCGGTCCGCGCGGCGGTCGGCGCCGGCGTCGGGCCCGGACCAGGCGGCGAGCGTGACGCCTCCGGCGGGGGTGACCGCGGTGGCGGTGGTGGTGCCGCCGGCGGCGTCGTCACGGGTGGCGCTGCCACCGGCGCCGGTCCGCGCTGTGGCGCCGGGGTCTGCGCCGGGGTTCGCGGGGGTCTCGCGCACGGTGGTCTCGCGTTCCCGATCGGGGTCCTGGGGTGCGGCGGTCCGGCCGCCGGTGGCGGTCACAGCTCGGCCAGCCGGTGGCGGCGGACGAGCAGCACGAACGGCACGCAGCCGATCGCGGCGGTGACGACGCCCACCTGTACCTCGCCGGGTGAGGCGAGGAACCTGCCGACAAGGTCGGCGGTGAGCAGCAGCGCGGGCGCGGCGAGGGCGCTGTACGGCAGCACCCACCGGTAGTCGGGGCCGGTGAAGGTGCGGACGGCGTGCGGCACGATCAGGCCGAGGAAGGCGATGGGCCCGGCGACGACAGTGGCCGAGCCGCAGAGCAGAACGACGGCGGCGGCTGCGCCGAGTCGCGCGCGGCCGACCTGCTGGCCCAGTGCGCGCGCCAGGTCGTCGCCGAGCGCGAGGGCGTTGAGAGAGCTGCCGAGGCCGAGGGCGACGACGGCGCCGAAGAAGATGAACGGTCCGGCGAGCCAGAGCACGTCGGCGTCGCGGGCGGTGAGGGAGCCGACCTGCCAGAACCGGTAGTGGTCGAAGGTCCGCGAGTCGGTGAGAAGGACGGCGGTGGTGATCGATCCGAGGACGGCACTGGTGGCCGCGCCCGCGAGCGCCAGCTTGACGGGTGTGGCGCCGTCGCGGCCGAGTGAGCCGATGCCGTACACCATGACGGAGGCGAGCAGCGCGCCGAGGAACCCGAACCAGATGTACTGGTTGGCGGAGTTGAGGCCGAGCAGGGTGATGGCGAGCACGACGGCGACGGCGGCGCCGGCGTTGACGCCGAGGATGCCGGGGTCGGCCAGCGGGTTGCGCGCGACGCCCTGCATCACCGCGCCGGCGAGGCCGAGCGCGAGCCCGGCGAGCAGCCCGGCGATGGTGCGCGGGATGCGCACCTCCCAGACGATGAGCTGGCCGTGCTGGGTGAGGTCCTTGGCGAAGAGGGCGTCGCGCACGTCGGCGGCCCCGGCCGGGCCGGAGCCGTTGACGAGGCTGGCCCAGGTGAGGGCCGCGAGGACGACCAACAGGCCCAGGAGGCCGAGGGTGAGGACCGCCGGCCGGTGCGACCGGCGGGCGGGCACGGTGCCCGGTGGTGCGGCCCGGCCACCGGGGCCGGGGGCGCTCTCCGACGCGGCCGGCTTGGCCAGGTCGACGGGCCGGGTCCGGTCGGCCGGGGCCGTCGTCCCGCTGCTTCCGGGCCGGTCGGGGCCGGGTTCGTCCCGCACGGGGGACCTACTGCTCGTTGCACTCACCATGTGTCCGTACGATGGGGACGTCGCCTACCGGCGCACGCGGGCATGGACCCGGTGCACACCTGGCCAGAAGGTTAGCCTAACCTTACCTTGCACTACTGGGGTATCCGACGGGAGTACGACGTGCTGGACGTGACCGAGGCGACCGCCGATCCGGAGCAGCAGACCGCGACGGACGAGGCGAAGCCCCCGGCGGCGACCCCGATCGTGCCGCTCCGCGACGCGGACCAGCTCTCGGAGCTGCTCGGCACCCCGCACCCGCTGGTCATCGAGAAGGTCCACGCCGAGCTGACCGAGGACGACCTGTCGGTCCTCGCCCGCTCGCCGTTCTGCGTCCTCTCGACCGCCGACGCGGCCGGCAACTGCGACGCCTCCCCTCGAGGGGTCGAGCCCGGCTCGCTGCAGATACTCGGGCCCTCGACCATCGCGCTGCCCGACCGGCCCGGCAACCGCCGCGGTGACAACTTCCGCAACATCCTGGAGAACCCGCACGTCGGCCTGCTGTTCCTGGTGCCGGGCAGCTCCGAGGTGCTGCGCGTCAACGGCCGCGCCACGATCGTCACCGACGGGCCGTTCTTCGACGCGATGGCCCACCGAGGCCGCCGCCCGGTGCTGGCGACCGTCGTCGAGATCGACGAGATCTACCGCCACTGCCCCGCCTCACTGCGCCGCGCCAAGCTCTGGGACACCAGCAACTGGCCGTACGACGAGTGACGGTTCCGGCTACCGCCGGGCGCACGGCCCCGCCGGGCGCGCCGCCCCGCTGAGGTGCGGCCCCCGCCGGGTGGGCTCCGACCCGCTGGACTCACGCCGCGTCGCTGGAGTCACGCCAAGCCACCGGCTCCGCTGTACCCCACGCCGCTGTCTGCCGTGCGGTCACCCCACGGGGGAGGTGACCGCACGGCAGACAGCGGCGCGACGGCGGCACTCGGCAGGAGCGGCACTCGGCCGGGGCGGGGCCGGAGCGGCGGAGTAGCCTCCTGCCGTGACGGGACACCAGGACGAGACGGGCGCGGCCTACGACGGCGTCGTCGCGCGCTATGCGGCGGCGTTCGCCAACCGGCTGGAGGGTCAGCCGTTCTCACGGAACATGATCGGCACCTTCGCCGAGCTGGTCCGGGAGACGGGCAACTTCCCTACCGCCGATCTCGGTTGCGGCCCGGGCCATCTGACGGACATGCTCGCCGGTCTCGGCCTGGACGCCTTCGGACTCGACCTCTCCCCCGGCATGCTGGCCCACGCCCGCCAGGCCCACCCCGAGCTGTGCTTCGCGCAGGCGCGGATGGAGTCCCTGCCACTGGCGGACGGTGCCCTCGGCGGCGCCCTGGCGCACTACTCGATGATCCACACCCCGCCGAGCGAACTGCCTGACCTGCTCGCCGAACAAGCCCGCGTCCTGGCACCGGGCGGCCTGCTCCTCGCCTCGTTCTTCGCGACGGAGAAGCCGGAACCCGTCCGCTTCGACCACAAGGTGACACACGCCTACAGCTGGCCGGTCGAACGGCTCGCGGAACTCACCGCCGAGGCGGGCCTCTTCGTCGTGGCGAAGCTGACCCACGACCCACAGTCCGAACGCGGCTTCCTCGACGCCCACATCCTCGCCCGCCGCGTCTGACAGGTGCGCGAGCGGGGACAGCGCGAACCTGGCAGCCGCTGGCTGACGGTGGGCGCCGGCACACCGAATGCATCTGAACCAACTGTGTGGGAAACCGCGTTGGCACCGCAGGTCGGTTGCGGCGCAGAGAGAGCGGCAGCAGATGCACCGCCCCTGCCGGGGCCATGACGGAGAAGGGGAAGAACCGTCGGTCCATCCCGGCAGGGGCGGGGTCGGGGGCGCCGCATCAAGTGGTCATCGACCCGATGCGGGCCGCAGGAGCGGGCGGGCGGAGAGCGAGTAGAGAACCTCGACGTCCTCGGAACCCCAGATGCGGTCGGCACCTCTGGCATTGGCGCTGACGTGTTCCCCGCCGGCCAGCGCCGCGCACTGCACCGCACGGAACTCCGCGTCGGCCGCCCACTCACGGAAGACCACGGACACCGGACAGGCACAGCCGCCGTCCCCCTCGGCCGGGTCGCCGTCGACAGCCTCCAGCACAGCCGCAAGACGGCCCGCCTCACCGTGCAACCACGCCACGGCCTCCTCCGGCGTGTCCAGCCAGGCACCGGACAAGTACCACTCCCCACCCGCCTCCGGCGACCGCACTTTCACCTCCGCCCAGTAACCGTCGACCAGTCGGCGGCCGGTCACGAGCACAGTTCCGTGAAGTGTGCCGACCTTGCCTCGCGCCACCGTTCGGATGGCGGACGCGCGGTCAACGCTGACCCAAGGCCCTGAGATGAGCATCGATGAGGCGCGTCAGGCAGGCCGAACGGCGCAGCAGCTCAGACGTAGGCAGTCTCGACTCGTCGTCCGCCGACGCAGACGGACCGCCTCGCTCGCGGTTCGCGGTCCGTGGCGCGTACTGCTCTTCGACCGTTGGCTCGAAAGCGGCGTCATCACGCGGGTGGTCGTCAGTGCTCTCGCTCACGGCTCCCTCTCTGTGGCGCGGGCAACACACCACGCTTACGTCCCACCGGGTGTCGATGGCCACAACCACGTTGTCGTTGCGTGGGGCCAGGCGCTAGCGGCCTACTGTCGGCCACCCGTCGGCCACAATGGGTGCATGGGCAACGTGATCGGGGCCAACATCCGGCGACTTCGAGAGGCACGCGGCTGGAGCCAGGCGCGACTCGCCCGGGAGACCTGTAGAGCCGCTCGCATCCAGGGCGAGCCCGTCGGGCGACAGGAGATCAGTCGCTACGAGCATGGCAAAAGGACACCTCGCGAATGGTTACCGCACATCGCTGCAGCGCTCGGCGTCCGCCTGGAAGACCTCACCTCGGAGTCAGCCGAGCTGCGACCGCCGAAGGCGCGCTTGGGCGACTACCTCCCGGACGTCAACCCGCTGTCGCCCGTCTGCGGTACGAGAACAAGAAGGCTCGGTAGCCGGGACGTTCAGGACATCGCACATCGAGCACACGGGCTGAGGCTCGCGGACGACGTGATCTCGGGCGGCGATCTGATCCGCCCGGCATTACGAGAGCTGCGCACCACGGTGAAGATCTACCGCGAGAGCACCTACACCGAGAGTGTCGGCAATTCGCTCTTGGCACAGATCGGTGAGATGGCTCAGATCGCAGGATGGATCGCCAGCGACGCCGGCCGACCGGAGGAGGCGGAACGCGTCTACCGCCTCGGCATGGACGCCGCCCGACAGGCCGAGGACGGAACGCTCCTCGGATATCTCGCGGGATCGCTCGCCTACCAGTTCAGCAACACCGGCCGCGAGGACGACGGCGTCGCGCTGGCCCAAGCTGCTGTGGACCAGGCGGGGCACGAAGCGCAACCGACAGCGCGGGCCCTGTATCTGGATCGCCTCGCCTGGGCGCACACCAAGGCAGCGGACGCACGGTCGGCAGTCCGTGCCCTGGGCGATGCCTCAGAAGCGCTCGCCGCCGACGACGGCGGGCGAGCGGCGCCGGGCTACGTGTACTGGATGAACACGGATGAGCTGAAGATCATGGAGGCACGCTGCTACACGGAGCTCCGCAGGCCACTGCGCGCGGTTCCGCTGTTGCGCGACGTGCTCGCCAGGTACGACGTGACGCACACACGCGAACTTGCCCTCTACCTCTCCTGGCTCGCAGTTGCCCTCACCGATGCCAACGAACCAGAGGAAGCAGCGGATGTCGCACGACGCGTCATCGACATCTCACAGTGCATCGCGTCAGACCGAACCAGCGACAGGGTTCGCGTGATACTGCATCACCTGCGCCCCTTCGAGGACGTGCCGGAGGTAGCCGTCCTTCTGGAGGACCGAGGTATCAGAAAGCAGTAGGCATCCATGGTGATCACCATCTTGTTTGAGCCCTGCCGCAAGCTGCCTCGTTGGTTCGGATCCTCGCGCTTCCACCGGGCCACACAATTTTCCAGAGCGGTGGGTTCGTTTCCCGTGCGCGGGGAGGAGCTCGCCCTGGTGGAGCGGGGTCAGACCCGCACGGGAACACCCCCGCATGCGCGGGGAGGAGCGCCTGGTTCGGGTTCATCCCGACGGCGAAGCCGGGAACACCCCCGCATGCGCGGGGAGGAGCATTTCGTCGCGCACAGCAAGGTCGGTCACTGGGGAACACCCCCGCATGCGCGGGGAGGAGTCGATCTCGATGCAGAGCGGGCCGCCCGTGTGGGGAACACCCCCGCATGCGCGGGGAGGAGTCGATCTCGATGCAGAGCGGGCCGCCCGTGTGGGGAACACCCCCGCATGCGCGGGGAGGAGCATGATGCTGCTCCTCTCTTACTGCACGCGGATGGGAACACCCCCGCATGCGCGGGGAGGAGGACGCGGACGTCGTCGCGGACGCCATCAAGGAGGGAACACCCCCGCATGCGCGGGGAGGAGGTGGTGAGGGCGTGCTCCAGGCGGTCCCACACGGGAACACCCCCGCATGCGCGGGGAGGAGCTCATGGGTGGCGGTGGCTCGTCGTCCGCCAAGGGAACACCCCCGCATGCGCGGGGAGGAGTGCTGCGCGAGGTTGTAGACGATCGCGCCGGTGGGAACACCCCCGCATGCGCGGGGAGGAGTGCCTGCAGGTCTTGCAGCCGAGGGCCTCCGGGGGAACACCCCCGCATGCGCGGGGAGGAGCCAGGTGCCCTGTGCGATGGCTTCCTTGCGGCGGGAACACCCCCGCATGCGCGGGGAGGAGCCAGTGCCGACGTAGAGCTTCGCCTTGTCCATGGGAACACCCCCGCATGCGCGGGGAGGAGCCTCTGCCTCCTTGCAAGATCCACACGGCTACGGGAACACCCCCGCATGCGCGGGGAGGAGCTGCTCGAAAATCGCCTGGAGCCCGGCAAGGCGGGAACACCCCCGCATGCGCGGGGAGGAGCTGAGGGTCCCGCCCAAGAAGACCGCCAGCATGGGAACACCCCCGCATGCGCGGGGAGGAGAGTGCGCGACCTGGGGCGTTAGGTGGCGGCAAGCCGGATTTTACTTACTTTGCCAAATTCCGGCATTTGACACATACACACCATCTCGCCGTCTCGGGTGTCGCGCGGGGTTCTGGTCACAGCAGGACCGTACCGGTTCCGGGTCGCCGACACGCGGCCGTTCGCCGGGACCGCCGGTGGCACGGTGCGCGTGCCGCGTCGGCTGCCGTCTAGCATCCGGTCGTATGAACGACACCGTGTACGTGGGGAACGCCGGCAAGGACGCGCCGTTGGACCGGGGCTGGCTGTTGGGCCACTTCAAGGAGCCCGGCGACCCCCGTCACAGTGACGCCCTGGAGATCAAGTGGGGCGTCCACCCGCCCGGCGACGAGCGCGCCGAGTGGGTGCGTGGCGAAGAGCGGACGGCGCTGCTGGTACTGATCAGCGGCCGGTTCCGGGTGGAGCTGCCCGGGCGCAGCGTGGTCCTGGCCGAGCAGGGCGACTACGTCGTCTGGGGCAAGGGCGTGGACCACTCCTGGCACGCGGAGGTGGAGTCCGTGGTGCTCACCGTCCGCTGGCCGTCGGTGCCCGGCTACGCCGTCCGGCAGCCCGCACCGGACGGGCCCGGCACGGCGGCGGCGCACAGCTGAGACCTCCGCGCCTGCGGCCGGGCCCGGGACTGCCGTGCCCGGCCACTGCGGGGAGCCGCCACGGCGGGCGTGAGCCGGGTCCGCGCCCGTCCCGTGAGTTGCCCGGTCCCGGCAGGGCCGGAGAAGAGACCGGCGAGAGGCACAGGGACGCATGATCGAGTCGCATTGCACCATCCGTATCGCTCGGCCCTCGCTGGATCTCGACGCCGCCGAACGGTTCTATGTCGGCGGCCTGGGACTGGCAGTGTTGTACCGGGCGACCGGGCGTCCCGAGGCCGGCGAACGCGACCTGCTGATGGTGGGACCGGAGAACGCAGCCTGGCATCTCGAACTGACCGCGAGCGATCACGACGTCGTCGTTCCCGCGCCCACGCCGGAGGACCTTCTGGTCGTCTACCTCGGGAAGCCGGTGTCCGAGACGTTCGTGGCCCGCGCGACCGAGCACGGCGGCACCGTCGTCCCGTCCCACAACCCCTACTGGGACCGGCAGGGCGTGCCCCTCGCCGACCCTGACGGGTACCGGGTCGTCCTCACCGAACGCAGCTGGAGCAGCTGAGCCGCCACCGTCCGACCGCCGGCCCGCGAAGCGCGGCCGGTCAGGGCCGGACGGCAGTGGGCGGGTGGACGGCGACGGCAGCGGGCCGGGGGCTCCGGCCTACGCTTGGGTCCATGCACGCCGCCCGCCCGCCGTCCCGCCCCGTGGGCACGATCACCCGGGGGACGACCGGGGTGAACCGGTTGCGCCGCATGGACCGCTGGATCGCCGACGCCCACGGCGCGGTGCTGCGCGGCAGCGCCACTCCGCCGCTGGCGGTCGACCTCGGTTACGGCGCGGCGCCCTGGACCGCCGTCGAGCTGCTGGGACGGCTGCGCACGGTGCGGGGCGACGCCCAGGTCGCCGGGGTGGAGATCGACTCGGCGCGGGTCACCGCCGCCCTGCCGTACGAACGGGACGGGCTGCGGTTCCTGCGGGGCGGTTTCGAGGTGCCGCTGCCGGCGGGTACCGCTCCCCCGCTGCTGATCCGCGCCGCCAACGTGCTGCGGCAGTACGACGAAGCGGACGTGCCCGCCGCCTGGGCCCGGCTGACCGGCGCGCTCGCTCCCGGCGGGCTGCTGGTGGAGGGCACGTGCGACGAGATCGGCCGCCGCCACGTCTGGGTGGCGCTGGGCCGCGAGGGCCCGCGCACGGTCACCTTCGCGGCGCGCCTCGCGGGGCTGGACACCCCGTCCGACCTCGCGGAGCGGCTGCCCAAGGCGCTGATCCACCGGAACGTCCCCGGCGAACCCGTCCACGCGCTGCTGCGTGACCTGGACCGCGCATGGGCCACCGCCGCACCGTACGGCGCGCTGGGCGCCCGGCAGCGGTGGATCGCCACCGCCCGCGCGGTCGCCGCCGACTGGCCGCTCACCGACGGACCGCGGCGCTGGCGGCAGGGGGAGATCACGGTGCGCTGGGACGCCGTCGCACCACGCGCTGGCTGAGCCTCACGACAGCCGAGCGCCGGACGGCACACCGGCTCGGGTCGGCGCGCGATCCGCTCGGTGCGCACGCGGATCGGCACGGGGCCCAACCAGCGCGCGATCGAATCCGCACGTGACCGAACCGGCCCGCGCGCGACCCCGCACGGCCACGAACCCGCCCGACCTCGAACCCGCGCTTGCTCGAACCCCGCCAGGGCGCGAACCCAGCGCGGGCTCGTGCCCTGGTCGGCCGTCGCCACCGGGTGCACGAGACGTCGTGCGGACGCGGGCGGTCCGGAGGTCAGCGGGGCGATGTCAGCAGCTGATGTTAGGACTTGGGCATCGTTCCGCCCGATCGACGAGGTGTCAGCCCATGCGGCCCCCACTCCCCCTCCCCCCTGCCGACACAACCGGCCGCGTGCCCGGGATGCTGCTCATACGCACCGGTGACGACGACGAAGTCTGGGAGGACGTGCTCTCCCGCATGGGCGAGCTGCCCGGCCGATGCCGCCCGGACGGCACCGGCCTCGACGCCACGGACAGCGCGAGTGTCGCGGACTCCACGGACCGGACCGACACCATCCCCCGCCGCCTCGTCATCGCCCACGAACCCGCGTGGCGGGGCGCGGAGCCCGACGAGATCGCCGCAGCGCTGGCGGCCTCCGGCACGTGGACCCCGGACCTGGTGCTGCTCACCGACGACCGGACGACGGTCAACGCGGAGCTTCGCCCGCTCCTGGCCTTCGGCCCGCTGATGGACAGCGAAGAAGAGGACGACGAAGCAGGCCACGACGACGAGGAGGAACGGGAGGTGGCGGCGTTCTGGATCACGCCGCGGCAGGCCGCCATGGCCTACCTGGTGCTGCACCAGCCCTGCACCTCCTTCCACCTGGAGCAGTTCGCCGAGGACGCGCCGATCGAGCCCGAGTGGGAGGTCGAGGACGGCGACGAGGTGACCGAGGACGACCTGTACGAGCCGGCCGGGGCCGCGCTGGAGACCCGCGACGACCCGCCCCTCTACACCCGGCCGCACCGGCCGCTCCCGCTGCTCGGCAGCAGTCTCGACCTGCTGGTCCGCACCGACTTCGGCGACGACGCGGCCTGGGCCGCCCTGATCGCCACCGTGTCCGCCCCGTTCCCGGGCTCCGAGGACGGCTACGGCGACGCGATCGAGTTCGTGGACGACCCGGCTTTCGAGGGCGCCACCCCCGAGCAGGTCCTGGCGCAGACCCGGAACCGGGGCAGCGAGGGGATCATCGCGGACGTGGTGGTGCTCGCCGATGCCGTCACGCTGCGGGAGCCGGGGAGCCGCGTCCTGGTGATGCCGATGACCGACGACATCGGGCTGGACTTCCGGGTCCGCGCGGACGCGGTCGGCTCGATGCTCCCCAACCTGGGGCTGTCCAACATGGACCTGGACGACTTCCGCGAGTAGCGGCGGCCGGCCGTCGGACTGCCGCCCGGCGAACCGACGGGCGGCGGGCGGCGGACCGCCCGTCGACCGCAGTCCTCGCGCCCCGCGGTCGGTCGGCTCCGCGGGAACCCGCCCCAGCGGGGAGGGCGGCGTTGCCCCGCAGCCGTGCCGTACGCCGGGTGCCCGGGCGGCTGCCCGCACCGGTGAGGCCGGTCGGCCGCCGGTGCGGCGGACGCCCTGCGGTCGTCGCCGAAAGCGAGCAGACGTCACAGCATGGCGCGGCGCGGCGCGGTGCGTGCGGGGTTGCACCTTCCGTAGCGGCATGTGGTGCGCTGGAGCCGCGTCCCGATCCTGCGAGAAAGGCCCCAGCCCATGCGCGCCCGCATCACCTCACCACGCCAGGTCACGATCGGGGACGCGGCTGCCTTCGCCGGCACCACGCCGCGGGCGATCCGCCACTACCACCAGATCGGGCTGCTCCCCGAGCCCGAGCGCGGCGGCGACGGCCGTCGCCGGTACGGGTACGAGGACATGATCCGCCTGCTGTGGATTCGCCGGATGGCCGACGCCGGGATCGCCCTGGACGACATCCGCGACGCCTTCACCGGCGGTGCGGCACCCGCCGATGCGGCAGCCTCCGGTGCGGCACCCGGCGCGGCAGCCGCCGGTGCGGCCGGCGGGGCCTCCATCGAGGACACCCTGAAGCGGCTGGCGGACACCCTGGCCGAGCAGGAGTCGGAGCTGCGGCGGCAGCGCGTCGCCGTGGAGCGGATGCGTGCCGAGGGCAGCCGGATGGGCCTGCTCTCCGACCTCGTCACCGAACGCCTCACGAGCGTCCCCGGGAGCTCACTGCGCCAGGCGGACCTGGACACGCTGCTGGTCACCGAGCGGATCTTCGGCCCGCTCGGGGCTGCCGTCCAGGCCGGCCGGTTCGTCGCACTGGCCCGCGACCCCGATCTGCGCGAGGCGTCCGACCGGATCGACGCGGCCGAGGAGGCCCTCGACGACAGCGTCGCCGTCGACGACCCGCAGGTGGCCCGGGTGGCCGGCGAGCGGCACGCGTTCGAGAGCAGGCTGAACGCCGTCATGGAGGGGTCCGGCCAGAACGAGAGGGACGACGCCCTCTTCGACGCCTGGGAGAAGACGCACCCGGCCGACGACGAGACCGGGCACGGTGGCGGCGGCCGGGCGCCCGGCGCGATCAGCGCGGGCGAGGCCGTCGGCATGATGCCCTACGACTTCTCCCCGGCCCGCCTGCGCTGCATGGAGCTGGCCGTGGAACTGGGCGCCGGGGAGCAGCAGACGCCCTGACGCTGTCGGCCGACAACAACGACCGGCCCCGAACCGGCCGGTGCCGGCCCGATGCGGCGCCCGTCGGACGGACACCGCACCCGGCCCCGGTCCCGGCCGCACCCGGCCCGTCCCGCGCGGCCCGGTCTGGGCGGCCCGACCCGCGCGGCCCTGCTGGCTCAGCCGCCGGCCGGGGCGCCGGCCGTGGTGGGGGCTCCGCCGTCCCACGCCGCCGCCGCGGCGGCGTCGAGCAGCGGGCGGTCCCACGGGTTGCTGAGGTGGCGGCGGGCCTCGGGCGGGTCCAGCCAGACCATGCGGTCCACCTCGTCGTTGGGCACGAACGCTCCGCTGGTCGCGCGCGCCTCCCAGTAGGTGACGACCTTCGGCCGGTCCTCCGCCGTGTAGCGGGTGGTGGGGAGCCGGGCGCCGAGTTCGCAGCGCATTCCCGTCTCCTCCAGCACCTCCCGCACCGCCGCGTCGGCCTCGCTCTCCCCGGCCATCAACTTGCCCTTGGGATGCGACCAGTCGTCGTAGCGGGGGCGGTGGATCAGGGCCACCTCCACCGCGCCGTCGACGGGTCGGCGGCGCCACAGGACGCAGCCGGCCGCGCGCACCAGCTCAGTTTCCGCTGCCACGTCGTTTCCTCCGTGCCTCGATGAGGGTCTCTTGCATGTCCCGCAGGGGGGCGCCGTCCTCATCGACGGCGTGGCGGGTCCAGCCGCCGTCCGGGCCCAGGTGCCAGGACGCGGTGGAGTCGGAAGTACCCGTCGCCAGCAGGCGGTTCAGGGTGTGCCGGTGGGCCGGGTCGGCGACCTTGACCAGCACCTCGATGCGCCGGTCCAGGTTGCGGTGCATCAGGTCGGGGCTGCCGAGCCAGACCTCGGTGTCGCCACCGCTGCCGAACGCGTAGACCCGGGAGTGCTCCAGGAAGCGGCCGAGGATCGACCTCACCCGGATGTTCTCCGACAGTCCGGGTACCCCGGGGCGCAGCGCGCAGATGCCGCGCACCCATACGTCGACCGGAACACCCGCCTGCGAGGCGCGGTACAGCGCGTCGATGACCCGCTCGTCCACGATGGAGTTGACCTTGATCCGGACCGCGGCCGGTCGACCCTCGCGGTGGTTGACGACCTCTCGCCGGATACGGCTTATCAACCCGTCCCGCAGCGAGCGCGGCGCGACCAGCAGCCGGCGGTAGTTGTCCCGACGGCTGTAGCCGGACAGCCGGTTGAAGAGGTCGGAGAGGTCCGCGCCGACGTCGGGGTCGGCGGTGAGCAGCCCGATGTCCTCGTACATGCGGGCCGTCTTGGGGTGGTAGTTGCCGGTGCCGATGTGGGCATAGCGCCGCAGGTGGTCGCCCTCCTGCCGGACGACGAGGCAGAGCTTGCTGTGCGTCTTCAGCCCGACCAGGCCGTAGACGACGTGGCAGCCGGCCTGTTCGAGCTTCCGCGCCCACTTGATGTTGGCGTGCTCGTCGAACCGTGCCTTGATCTCGACCAGCACCAGCACCTGCTTGCCGGACTCGGCGGCGTCGATCAGGGCGTCCACGATCGGGGAGTCGCCGGAGGTGCGGTACAGCGTCTGCTTGATGGCGAGCACGTCCGGGTCGGCGGCGGCCTGTTCCACGAACAGCTGCACCGAGGTGGAGAACGAGTCGTACGGGTGGTGGAGCAGCACGTCCCGTTCACGGACCGCGCCGAAGATGTCGGGGGCGGTCGCCGACTCGACCTCCGCCAGGTCGCGGTGGGTGCCGGCGATGAACTTGGGGAACTTCAGCTCGGGCCGGTCCAGCGAGGCGATGTCGTCGAGGCCGGTCAGGTCCAGCGGCCCGGCCAGGGCGTAGACCTCCTCCTCGGTGATCTTCAGCTCGCGGATGAGCAGGTCCAGCACCTCGCGGTCGATGGACCGCTCGACCTCCAGCCGGACCGGGGGCCCGAAGCGGCGGCGCAGCAGCTCCTTCTCCAGCGCCTGGAGCAGGTTCTCCGCGTCGTCCTCCTCGACCTCCAGGTCCTCGTTCCGGGTGACCCGGAAGATGTGGTGGTCGAGTACCTCCATTCCGGGGAACAGCTCCTCCAGATGGGCGGCGATGACGTCCTCGACGGGGACGTAGCGCTGGGCCGACGCCTCCAGGAACCGGGCCAGCAGCGGCGGCACCTTCACGCGGGCGAAGTGCTTGTGGCCGGTCGCGGGGTTGCGGACCACCACGGCCAGGTTGAGGGAGAGCCCGGAGATGTAGGGGAAGGGGTGCGCCGGGTCCACGGCCAGCGGCGTCAGCACCGGGAAGATGCGCTTGCGGAAGAACGAGAACAGGCGTGTCTGCTCCTGCTCGGTGAGGTCGGGCCAGCGCAGCAGATGGATGCCCTCGGCTGCCAGCGCCGGGGAGATCGTGCGCTCGAAGCACTCGGCCTGCCGCTCCATGAGCGCCCGGCTGCTGGTCCAGATCGTCTCCAGGACGTCCCGGGGGCGGCGGCCGGAGGCCGCGCGGGTGGCGACGCCGGTGGCGATCCGCCGCTTGAGGCCGGCGACCCGCACCATGAAGAACTCGTCGAGGTTGCTCGCGAAGATCGACAGGAAGCGGGCTCGCTCCAGCAGCGGGGTCGAGTCGTCCTCGGCCAGTTCCAGCACCCGCTGGTTGAACGCCAGCCAGCTGCGCTCGCGGTCCAGGAACCGGTCGTGCGGCAGGTCGGCGTGCTCGGGACTCAGCGCGCCGGACGACTCCCCCGAGGAGTGGTCCGGCGAATGCTCCGGACGTTCCTCGACCAGGACCGCCGAGCCGACGGACCCGGCCGTCGGCGCCGTCCGGGTCGAGAGGTCCGGCCGGGCCGGTTCCGCCGCCGGCTGTTCGGCGGACGGCGGCGGAC
>NZ_JAAVJB010000169.1 GCF_012034385.1 Streptomyces spiramenti | reverse complement strand
GCGCCGCAGCGCCCGCCCCCGAGTCGTGCGCCCCCCGACCCGTAGCACCGGCACACGGCCGGTGCGACGGGTGGGAGGCTCACCGCCGCTCGCGCGGCGGCGGGTGGTGCGACGGTCAGCCGGTGACCGACAGGATGCGGACGTTGCCGGTACCGGTGGCGGTGCCGCGCTCGTTCAGGAGGCGGACCTCGCCGAAGAACTCGCGGCCCTCGGGGGCTCCCGAGCCGGCGGTGACCTCGGCCCCGACGGTCACGGTGCCGCCGCCGGGGAGCTCGACGACGGCGTCCTCGTCGACGGTGACGGTGCCGAGCTCCGGGCTGTAGAACACGTCCCGGTAGTCGTACTCGGTGGCGCCGGCCGGCGTCGAGTAGGCGTGCACCTCGACGGTGTACGTGCCGGGCGCCGGTGCGGCGAGCCGCACCCGCTCCTCCGAGCCGCCCGTGGCGCCGGAACCGACCAGCGCACCGTCGCGGTAGACGTACAGGTCCAGGTCGGCGGCGGCGTCGGACGGGGCGCCGATGACCGCCTCGAACGTGGAGACGCCGGCACCGATCTCGACGGTGCTGATGGTCACCCGCTCGTTGTCCGCGATGGACGGGCGGTCGGACTTGGCGGAACCGAGCTCACCGCCGGCGAGGGTGCCGGTGATGTCGGCGAAGCCGTTGGTGACGTCCCACTCCACGGCCACGGGCTCACCCGCGGTGGCCTCCTCGACGGTCTGCACCGCCGGGTCGAAGGAGGCGCCGAGCGCCGTGGCGGTCAGCGTGTAGGGGTTGGCGGCGGTCGGGGAGGTGCGGCGCGCGTCCACGGCCAGCTCGTAGACGCCCGGCATCGGGTCGGCGTACGAGCGCAGGTCGGGGCGGCAGGTGTTCCGCGGGTCGGAGAAGTTGTTGTAGCAGGAGAACACCGCCTGCTCGTCCATCGGCATGCCCCACGGGCTGATGGTCAGCCAGCGGGTCTGGCTGTTGTCGGCGAGGTCGCTGATCCGGATCTCGAAGGACTCGGCGCCCTCGGGGACCCGCACGAAGTGCGACTCGGGGTTGTTGCGGGGGACGTTGCCCTCGGCGGTGTGGGCGTAGCCGGGGGAGGACAGCTCCTCCGGGACGACGACGGTGGCCAGCGCGCGGTGGCTGGAGCCCAGGGTGCGGAAGTCGTGCACCGACACGATGGCGCTGTGGATGCCGGTGGCACCCGGACGGGCCTCGACCTTGACGGTCACCGGCTTGTTCAGCGGCATCAGCACGACACCGAGGCCCCGGAGGCGGAACGTCTTGTCGACGTTCTGCTCCAGCTTCACCTGGTGGAGCACCGGGTGCTTGGGGCCGGAGGTGCGGGTGAAGGTGACGTCGTAGGTCTTGCTCTTGCCCACCGCGGGGCCGGTCTCACGGTCGTAGATGCCGGTGCCGGTGTGCGGGGTGGCCAGGAACTCGGACAGCGCGTGGCTGACGGGCGCCTTCACGTCGTACCGGTACGGCTCGGTCGGCAGGACGATGTGGCGCCAGGCGGCGACGGTGTCCATGAGGCCGGAGCCCTGCTGGTACGCCTGGAGGCCCTTGACCGGCTTGGCGCTGCCGAGGAGGGCGGCGCGCAGCTTGGACGGGGTGACCTTGATGCCCCACTGCTTGCCCGCGGAGAGCAGCAGCGCGGAGGCGCCGGCGACCTGCGGGGCGGACATCGAGGTGCCGTTGAGCATGCCGTACCCGGCGGGCAGCGTGTAGCCGGCGTCGGGCACGCCGGAGCCGGCCTGCCAGGTCGGGATGGTGTTCACGGCGGCGCCGGGGCCGACGATGTCGGGCTTGAAGCCGCCGTCGGAGCGGGGGCCGCGCGAGGAGAACGGGAAGAGCGCGTGCGGGTTCTCGACCACGGAACCGTAGTTGGCGGCCCAGGTCTCTTTGGAGACCGAGGCGCCGACGCTGATGACCTTGTCGGCGACGGACGGGTCGCCGACGGTGTTGGCGCCGGGGCCGCTGTTGCCGGCGGAGATGACGAGCTGGACGCCGTAGGTGTCGATCAGCTCGGCGTACAGGCGGGCGCGGGCGTTGTTGCCGTCGTTCAGCGCGGGCAGGCCGCCGATCGACATGTTGACGATGTCGACGCCGCGGTTGACGACGAGGTCGATCATGCCTTCGGTCAGTGCGGTCGCGGTGCAGCCGCCGCCGAAGACGCAGGCGCGGGAGGAGACGACCTTGGCACCGGGGGCGGCGCCGTTCATCTTGCCGCCGAACAGTCCGTTCGCCGCGGTGATACCGGCGACGTGGGTGCCGTGGGCGCCGGAGACGATGCCGATGTTGACGAAGTCGGCGGTCTCGCCGATCCAGTCACCGCCGTAGGGGTCCATGGGGACGTCCTCGCGGATCTCCACCACGAACGGGATGGCCTCGGCCACGGGGGTGTCGGGGTTGTCCTCACCGAACAGCCCGAAGTCGAAGTTCTCCTTGTAGGGCTTCATCACCTTGTCGTTGGTGAAGTCGCCGTCGTCGTCGAGGTCGACGGTGACGGTGCCGGCCTCCGCGTCGTACAGCAGCGCCCAGCTGCCGTCGGTGCGGCCGTCGCGGTCCAGGTCGCCGTTCATCTCGCCGCCGCGGGTGGCGGACTCCTCGAACAGCGCGACCAGGTAGTCGCCCTCGGGCGCGGTGTAGGTGCGGCCGTCGAACTGGAAGGACGGGCCGGAGACCTCGGTGACCATCGGCCGCCAGGTGCGGTCGTTGTCGACGATCGGGTCGGTCGCGGTGACCGAGTCCACGACCTTCCGCTCGCCGGTGGTGGTCTCCTGGAGCGCGGGGTGCATCAGGTCGACGCCGGTGTCGATGACACCGATGGTGATCCCGCGGCCGTCGGCGCGCGGGTTCTTCTTCACGAAGTCGACGGCGCCGATCTCGTGGGAGGGGTTGTACGGGTTCTTCGCCGGGGTGGAGGCGTCGGGCCCCGGGTAGGTGGAGTTGGTCCGCGCGGTCTGCGAACCGGCGGTGTCGACCTTGGGATCGGGGAGAAGGATCTCCTCGTTGAGGTCGACGGCGTGGACGGCGGAGTTCTTGGTGGCCGACTCGATGGCGGATTCGGCCGATCCGGTGGGGAGGGTCGCCCGTACATAGCCGATGCTGTCCTCGTGGAAACCGACGGAGGCGCCCTCGACGGCCTCCAGTTCCGCGACGACGCCGGCGGTCTCACCGGGCTCCGTGGCGATGAGCACGGTGACGTGCTCCTCGCCCGCGGTCTTCGCCTCCGCCAGACGCGTGGCGTCCTCGGCTCCGAACTTGTCGTCGAGCTGCTCGAACGGCTTGTCCGGGACGGCGAGGGGGCTGGTCTCCTCGGCCGCGAAGGCAGGGCTGACGCCACCCGCTGCGACGGCGGCGACGACGCCGACCGCCAGGGCTGCTCGGGATATGCGTCTCACGCCCGGTGGTGTGGAGGATATGAACGGGGCTGTTCGGGTCATGGCCATCCTTGTTCGCTATCCGGGTGGGGATGGCCGGTAAGCATACGGAAATGGTCCACGAGTGGGGCCGGTTGAGGGAATGTTGTAAGAATGAGATGACGACGCGCGCGCTTTTCCCTCCCTAACTCGGGCGATAGGGACCCCGGGTCGGGCGGTATCGATCTTGGAACGCGAAGTCGCGCGCCCCGGCGCACCCCGCCCCGGGCGGTGCGCCCCCCCCGGACGCGAGGTCCGTCCAGGCCCCGGCGGGGTGCCGCCGCCCCCGCCGCCGACCGTTCAGCGCGGCAGCACCGTCACGTACGCGGCGGGCGGCCGGGTCGTCGCCGCGAGCAGCGCGGTCCGCACCATCGAGGCACGCAACCCCGGCTCCTCGGCGACCTGTCGCGGCGTCATCGTCACCACCGCCACCCCGAGCCGCTCCAGCGTCTCCCGCCGCTCCCGCGCCACCCGCTCCACCGCGGCGTCACGTCGCGCGGTCCTGGTGTCGAGCCGCACCGCGACCGCGTGGTCCGGCCAGTAGGCGTCGACCGATCCCAGCTGCGGCCCGCCCGGCAGCCGCAGCCGGACGTTCCACAGCGGGTCCGGCAGCCCGCCGTCCCGCACCAGCGCCAGCAGCCGGTCCTCAGCCACCCGTCGCCCCGCCGCCACCATCGCCCCGATCGCCGCGTCCACGTGCGGCAGCGCCCGCAACCGGGCCCGCCCCAACTCCCGCACCACCGCGGCGGCGTCGCACCGACCGCTGGTGACCGCCTCCACCAGCACCTCACGGACCACCGCGGGGTCCGTCGGCGGCGCGACCGCGTCGGCGACCGCCCACGTCGGCGGTGCCAGCGCGAAGCCGTCGACCGTCACCGGCCGCGGCAGCCGACCGCAACGGGTGACGCCGATCCGCCCCGTCGCCGTCAGCCGTGCGGAACGAGGGACCAGCAGGTCGGCGCGGTCCAGGAGCGCGGCGCGCGGCGCCGACCGGAACCCGTAGAGGGCCAGCGCCGACATCCCCGTCAGCAGCGCCGCGGGCTCACCGTCGTCGGTGCCGCACTCGGCCTCCGCGTACCGCCGCGCCGCCAAGAGGAGTTCCTCCCCTCGCGGCGCGGCGTCGTGCAGCAGGAACACCCCCGGGGCGGGCTCCTGCCAGTCACCGCCGGGCGCGCTGCGCCTCCGGGCCTCGTCGGCTCCCACCCCGTGCGCGTGCAGTTCCCGCAGCGTCATGACCCGGTGCCAGGCGTCGGCGGGCAGCCGGTGCGGACGGTGCGAGAGCGAAGCGTCGTGAGTCATGGCTCGGTGATGCCCATTGCTGCACGGTCCGTCACCTCCGTTACACGGCTGTCGAGGAACCGGGACACAACAGGGCTCAAGTGTCGAGGGTGGGGCGCCGAGGACACACCGGACACCAGGGGCTGCCGGCACGGGGACCCGCGCCCTCCCGACGCCCTCCCCGCGTCGCCTTCTCCGCGTCGCCGTCCGCGCCCGCCCACGACTCCGCCTCGGTGCCCCGGACGCGCCGCTCAGAGGCCGACGGCGTCACGCTCCTGGCCGCGCAGCCCGCGAGCCAGGTCGTCCCGGGCCTCCAGCACCAGGCGCCGCAGCGCCGGCGGTGCCTCCGGATTGCCGTCCAGCCAGGCGTCGGCGGCATCCAGCGCCGGACGACCCTGCGCGTCCGGGAACAACCCCCGCACCACGGACATGCCGGTCTCGATCGACCGCTCGGCCCACACCCGGCCGATCACCTCGAAGTACCGCCGGGCGTAGGGAGCCTGGAGCTTCGCCTGGCCCGGCCGGGCGAACCCCTCGATCGTCGCCTCCAGCAGCGCGTTGGAGAGGGTGTCGCCCTCCACCGCCGCCTGCCACGCGCGGGCCTTCACCTCGGCGTCCGGCCGCGCGGTGAGCGCGCGGGTGTGGTGCCGGGCGCCGGAGGCGGTGCTGTCGCGCGCCAGCTCCTCGTCCAACCTGCCCGCGTCGACCCGCCCCGCCGAGGCCAGCGTCAGCAGGAACCGCCACCGCAGCTCCTGGTCCACGGCCAGGCCCGGAACCTCGCCCGACCCGTCGAGCAGCGAGATCAGCAGCTGGAGCTCGGCCGGGGCCGACGCCACCCGGGCGAGGAACCGCGCCCAGGCCAGCTGCTGGTCGCTGCCCGGCTCCGCCTGGCGCAGTTCCGTCAGCGCCGACTGCGCCAACTCCGCCGCGGCAGTCCGCCGCCGGTCGGGCGAGCCGTGGTGGTGCAGCGCCGACTCCGCCCAGGCGTGCACCATCTGGAGCACCCCGATCTCCGACTCGCGTCCGGCGAACCGCCGGACCAGCGTGAGGAAGTCGGTCGCCGGCATCAACCCGTCACGCGTCAGGTTCCACACCGCCGACCAGCACAGCGCCC
This sequence comes from Streptomyces spiramenti, assembly GCF_012034385.1. Classification (GTDB taxonomy): domain Bacteria; phylum Actinomycetota; class Actinomycetes; order Streptomycetales; family Streptomycetaceae; genus Streptomyces; species Streptomyces spiramenti. Next base: position 5,922 of record NZ_JAAVJB010000169.1, on the reverse strand, counting down.
GCGCCAGCGGGTCCTCGATGTCGCCGAGGTGGTCGCGCAGCGTGGCCAGCGACCGCTCGTCGAACCGCGTCTTGCAGAACGTCAGGTCCTCGTCGTTCACCAGCACCAGGTCCGGCCGCTCGGCGCCCGCCAGCTCCGGCACCGCGCTGCGCACCCCGGAGAGGTCCGTCTCGCACTGCGCGTACCGGCGCAGCGCCCCGTCGGCGGGGTCGCGCCGGTAGAGGCCGATGGCGACCCGGTGGGGGCGCAGCTCCTCGCCGCGGGCCGCCGGCAGCGCCCGCTCGGCCGGAACCGGCGGCTCCTGGAGCACCGACAGCTCCGTCACCCGGCCCTCGGCGTCGCACACCAGCTGCGGGGTGAGCGTGTTGACCCCGGAGGTCTGGAGCCAGGACTTCGCCCAGCCCGCCATGTCGCGCCCCGAGACCTCCTCCAGCACCGACAGCAGGTCGCCCAGGGTGGTGTTGCCCCACGCGTGGCGCTGGAAGTAGCGCCGCGCGCCCTCCAGGAACGCGTCCCGGCCCACGTACGCCACCAGCTGCTTCAGCACCGAGGCGCCCTTGGCGTAGGTGATGCCGTCGAAGTTCAGCTTGGCGTCCTCCAGGTCCCGGATGTCCGCGGTGACCGGGTGGGTCGACGGCAACTGGTCCGCACGGTACGCCCACGCCTTGCGGCGGTTCGCGAAGGTGATCCACCCGCTGCTGAACCGGGTGCACTCCACCAGTGAGAACGCCCCCATGAAGTCGGCGAACGACTCCTTCAGCCACAGGTCGTCCCACCACTCCATGGTGACGAGGTCGCCGAACCACATGTGCGCCATCTCGTGGAGCAGCGTGTTGGCTCGGCCCTGGTACGCGGCGTCGGTGGTGCGCCCCCGGAAGACGTACTCCTCCGTGAAGGTCACGCACCCCGGGTTCTCCATGGCGCCGAGGTTGTACTCCGGCACGAACGCCTGGTCGTACTTGCCGAACGGGTAGGGGAAGCCGAAGTGGTCGTGGAAGAAGTCCAGGCCGCGCTTGGTGGTGTCGAAGATCTCCGCCGCGTCGAAGTGCGGTGCCAGCCCCTTGCGGCACAGCGCGCCCAGCGGCACCTCCAGCGTCGAACCGTCGGGCAGCTCGCGGGACCAGTGGTCCGTCTCGTGGTGGTACGGGCCGGCCAGCACCGTGGTGATGTAGGTGGAGATCGGCCGTGTCGTTGCGAACGTCCGCGTCGCGCCGGAACCGTCCGCCAGCTCCCGCCGGCCGGTCTCGGCGCCGTTCGACAGCACCGTCCAGTGGGAGGGGGCCGTCACGGAGAAGTCGAACGGGGCCTTCAGGTCCGGCTGCTCGAAGGTGGCGAAGACCCGGCGGGCGTCGGCGGGCTCGTACTGCGTGTAGAGGTAGACCTCGCCGTCCTCCGGGTCGGTGAAGTGGTGCATCCCCTCCCCGGTCCGGCTGTAGGCGCAGCGGGCGTCGACCACCAGCTCGTTCTCCTCCGCCAGCGACGGCAGCCGCACCCTGGCGCCGTCGAAGACGCGGTCCGCGTTGAGCGGTTCGCCGTTGAGGGTGACCGAGTGGACGTGCGGGGCGATCAGATCGGCGAAGCTGTCCGCGCCCGGCTCCGCGCAGGAGAAGCGGATGGTCGTCGTGGAACGGAAGGTCCGCGGGCCGGAGGCCGGCGCCGGCTCGGTCGCCGAGCGCAGGTCCAGCGAGACCTGGTACCCGTGAACCGTCAGCAGGCGGGCACGCTCACGTGCCTCCTCGCGGGTCAGGTTCTCTCCTGGCACGGATCGGCTCCCTCGTCTAGGCAGGTGCCACCGCCCGGGCCCCGCGGCGTACGGTCGTGCGGGACGGGCCCGGCGGGCGGCGGCCGGATCAGGACACACGGTACGGCCCGCGACCCGCCCCGTGCGGCTCCGGGTTCACAGGCGCGCCCCCGAGGGGCGGAATGACGACGCGCCCCGACCTGTTGGCCCGTACGTTGTCCACCCGACGCGACCGTCGTCCCGACGTCACCGTCACCGTCCGCCCGAGGAGGGCCCCGCATGTCCGAGCGCACCACCCCCGTGACCGCAGACTTCTGGTTCGACCCCATGTGCCCGTGGGCGTGGATGACCTCCCGCTGGATGCTGGAGGTGGAGAAGGTCCGTCCGGTGAAGGTCCGCTGGAATGTCATGAGCCTCTCGATCCTCAACGAGGACCGCGAGGAGCTGTCCGAGAAGTACCGCACCCTCATGGCCGACGGCTGGGGCCCCGTCCGGGTCGCCGTCGCCGTCGACCGGGCCCACGGCCAGGAGGCGCTCGCGCGCTACTACACCGCCATCGGCACCCGCATCCACCCGGGTGGCGAGAAGGACTTCGCCAAGGCCGTCACCGGCGCCCTCGCGGACGCCGGACTCCCGGCCGAGCTCGCCGGCGCCGCCGACAGCCAGGAGCACGACGAGGCGCTGCGCGCCTCCCACAACGCCGGCATCGACCTGGTCGGCCAGGACGTCGGCACCCCGGTCATCGCCGTCCCCGGCCCCGACGGCGACCGGGTCGCCTTCTTCGGACCCGTCGTCACCCCCGCGCCCCGCGGCGAGGCCGCCGCCCGGCTGTGGGACGGCACCCTGCTGGTGGCGGCGACCCCCGGGTTCTACGAGCTGAAGCGCACCCGGACCGAGGGCCCCCGGTTCGACTGAACGCCCCGGCCCGTGCCCGACCGCACGCAGGGGCCCGCCCGCTCACCGGCCGCGCCGGCACACCCGGGGCGCGGCCACGCGAAGGGGCCCGGTGACGCGCCCTCACGGGCGGCCCACCGGGCCCCTTTCGCACACCGCTCCGCGCGCCCGGCCCGCGCCACCCTCCCGGGGGCGGGGCCGGCGCGGGTCACGGCGCCAGCAGCAGGGTGTTCGCGCGCTGCTTGGCGGCGGTGTAACGGGCAGCGACGTCCTGCCAGTTCACCACGCGCCACATCGCCTCGACGAAGTCGACCTTCTGGTTGCGGTACTGCAGGTAGAAGGCGTGCTCCCAGGCGTCGAAGACCAGGATCGGGACCGAGCCCTGACCGACGTTGCCCTGGTGGTCGTAGACCTGCTCGACGACCAGGCGACCGCTGACGGGCTCGAACGCCAGCACACCCCAGCCGGAGCCCTGGGTGGTGGCGGAGGCCTTGGACAGCTGGGCCTTGAATCGCGCGAACGAACCGAAGGACTCGGCGATCGCGTCGGCCAGCTCTCCGGTGCCGTCCTTCTCCAGCGGCTCGCCGCCGCCGTCACCGGTCATGTTCTGCCAGTAAATCGAGTGCAGGATATGGCCGGAGAGGTGGAACGCGAGGTTCTTCTCCAGGCCGTTGATGTTGCCCCAGGTGTCGGTGGCGCGCGCCTCCTCGAGCTGCTCAAGGGTGTCGTTGGCGCCCTTCACATAAGCGGCGTGGTGCTTGTCGTGGTGCAGCTCGATGATCTCGCCGCTGATGACGGGCTCGAGCGCCACGTAGTCATAGGGGAGCTCAGGGAGAGAGTAGACAGCCATGTCGGTAACCCTTCGACGGCGTTCATGCGCAGCGTGCCTTTTATGCGTATCGCTTGCCCCGGAAGGCTAACAGTAATGATCTCCGAGCACGGCGCGACCCCACGGCCGCCGGACGGAGGGTGAACACCGTGTCAGGGCAACAGCCGACCCTATGAATCCGGGCCCGGTCTCTTGTCACCGCTCGCTGAAGACCACTCGTACGACTGCCTGCTTTAGTGGGTATTCCCGTCCTACCGAGCCAGGAGACACGTATGAGTACAGCCGCTGTCGCCACCCGGCCGGGCGCGGTCCTCGCGGACCTGCTGCCGGCCCGTTCCGTCCCGAGCGCCCGTGTCCGTGACATCGCCCTCGTCATGGGCGGTGCCGTTCTCACCGGCGTCGCCGCACAGGTCGCGCTGCCCGTGCCCGGATCGCCCGTCCCGGTCACCGGTCAGACGTTCGCGGTCCTGCTGGTCGCCCTCGCGTTCGGCCCCATGCGGGCCCTGCTCTCCATGCTGCTCTACCTGGCCGTCGGCATGGCAGGCATGCCGTGGTTCACCGACGGCACCGCCGGCTACGCCTTCCCCAGCCTCGGCTACGTCCTCGGCTTCCTGGTCGCCGCGCTGGTCGTCGGCTCCCTCGCGCGCCGCGGCGGTGACCGCACACCACTGCGCACCGCCGGCACCATGGCCGCCGGCAGCCTCTCCATCTACGCGGTCGGCGTCCCCTACCTGGCGCTCTCCACCGGCATGTCCGCCACCGAGGCGATGGCCGCCGGTCTCATCCCGTTCCTCATCGGTGACGCACTCAAGGCCGCGCTCGCCATGGGCGCCGTGCCCGCCGTCTGGAAGCTGCTCGGCCGCCGCGAGAGCTGACCGGCTGCAGTACCGGCCCGCCCCGGCCGACCGACGGGCGCACGCCGGAGCCGGTCGTCCGTACCGGACCGGCCCGACCGGCCCGACCGGCCCGACCACGACCGCCCGACCCGCCCGCCCCGGCCGATGCCCGGGGCCGGACCGGGCGGGCGGTCGTGTCAGACTCGTTGCCATGCGCGTCTATCTCGGCTCCGACCACGCCGGCTACGAATTCAAGAACCACCTGGCGGACTGGCTGACCCGAAACGGTCACGAGCCCGTCGACTGCGGCCCGCACATCTACGACGCAGTCGACGACTACCCGCCGTTCTGCCTGCGTGCCGCCGAGCGCACCGCCGCCGACCCCGAGGCGCTCGGCGTCGTCATCGGCGGCTCCGGCAACGGCGAGGCCATCGCCGCCAACAAGGTCCGCGGCGTGCGCTGCGCCCTCGCCTGGAGCGAGGAGACCGCCCGCCTGGGCCGCCAGCACAACAACGCCAACGTCGTCGCCGTCGGCGCCCGCATGCACAGCACGGACGAGGCGACCGCCCTCGTCGCCGCGTTCCTCGCCACCGCCTACTCCGACGAGGAGCGGCACACCCGCCGCATCGACATGCTGACCGCCTACGAGAACGACGGCGTGCTGCCGCCCGTTCCCGCCCATCACCCGCAGGGCTGATGCCCGAGGGACACACGATCCACCGGCTCGCCGCCGACCTGCACGCGCGGTTCGGCGACGCGGTGGTGTCGGCGTCGAGCCCCCAGGGCCGCTTCGCCGACAGCGCCGCCCTGGTGGACGGCCACCGCATGACCGGGACCGAGGCCCACGGCAAGCACCTCTTCCTCGGCTTCGACGCGGCGCGCCCCGGGGTGGCGGGCCCGGGGCCCGCCGGTACCCGCTGGGTCCACATCCACCTCGGGCTCTACGGCAAGTTCACCGTCCGCGACGGCGAGGCCCCGCCGCCGCGCGGTCAGGTACGGCTGCGACTGACCGACGAGGGTCACTACGCGGACCTGCGCGGCCCCAACACCTGCGAACTGATCACCCGGGGCGAGAAGCAGCAGCTTCACCAGCGGCTGGGCCCCGACCCGCTGCGGGAGGACGGCGACCCCGCCGTCGCCTACGAGCGGCTCACCCGCAGCTCGGTGGCGGTGGGTGCGCTGCTCCTCGACCAGAAGATCATCGCCGGGGTGGGCAACATCTACCGCGCGGAGGTGCTGTTCCGCCACGGCGTGGACCCCTACCTGCCGGCCAAGCTGCTGCCCCGGGAGACCTGGGACGAGATGTGGCAGGACCTCACCGAGCTGATGGCCGCCGGGGTCGCCGCAAGACGCATCGACACGGTGCGGCCCGAGCACACCCCCGAGGCGATGAACCGCGAACCCCGGGTCGACGGCCACGGCGGTGAGGTCTACGTCTACCGGCGCGCCCACCGCACCTGCCTGATCTGCGGCACGCCGGTGCGCACGGCAGAGATGCTCGGCCGCAACCTCTTTTGGTGCCCCACCTGCCAGCCGGCGCACGCCCCCGCGGCCGGCACGGGTTCACGACGGAGCTGAGCGCCTGCCCGGTGCGCGCGCACCGGCGCGGCGCGGCGCAGTGC
>NZ_JAAVJB010000168.1 GCF_012034385.1 Streptomyces spiramenti | reverse complement strand
GCGCAGGACCGCCGGTCGCCGACCCGCGCCGCCGCCCGGCGGCACCCCTCCCACCCGCGCCCGCCCGTACGGGCAGCGGGCCGGTCCCGCCGCCGGAGCGCGGCAGGCGACCGCTCGCGACGCATCCCGAACCACGGAAGAGACCGCAATGAGTGACAGCACTCCCGGTGCCTCCTACGCCGCAGCCGGCGTGGACATCGAGGCCGGGGACACGGCCGTCGAACTGATGAAGAAGTGGGTCGCCACCGCGCAGCGCCCGGAGAGCGTCGGCGGCCTCGGCGGTTTCGCCGGCCTCTTCGACGCCTCGGCGCTCAAGCGCTACGAGCGCCCGCTGCTGGCCTCCGCCACCGACGGCGTCGGCACCAAGGTCGCCGTGGCCCAGCGCATGGACGTCCACGACACCATCGGGCGCGACCTGGTCGCCATGGTCGTCGACGACCTGGTCGTCTGCGGCGCCGAGCCGCTGTTCATGACCGACTACATCTGCGTGGGCAAGGTCCACCCCGACCGGGTCGCCGCGATCGTCAAGGGCATCGCCGAGGGCTGCACCCTCGCCGGCTGCGCCCTCGTCGGCGGCGAGACGGCCGAGCACCCCGGTCTGCTGGGCCCCGACGAGTACGACGTCGCGGGCGCCGGCACCGGCGTGGTCGAGGCCGACCGGCTGCTGGGCGCCGAGCGCGTCCGCGCCGGTGACCGGGTGATCGCCATGGCCGCCTCCGGGCTGCACTCCAACGGCTACTCCCTGGTCCGCCACGTCCTGTTCGACCGGGCCGGTTGGGACGTGGACCGCGAGGTCGCCGAGCTGGGCCGCACCGTGGGGGAGGAGCTGCTGGAGCCGACCCGGATCTACTCCCTGGACTGCCTGGCGCTGACCCGCACCACCGAGGTCCATGCCTTCTCGCACATCACCGGCGGCGGGCTCGCCGCCAACCTCGCGCGGGTCGTCCCCGAGGGGCTGCACGCCTCGCTGGACCGCTCCACCTGGACCCCGTCACCCATCTTCGGCCTGGTCGGCGAGTTGGGGCACGTCGCCCGCTACGAGCTGGAGCGCACCCTCAACATGGGTGTGGGCATGGTCGCCGTCGTCCCGCCGCACTCGGTGGACGCCGCGCTGACCACCCTGGCCGACCGCGGGATCGACGCCTGGCTGCTGGGAGAGATCACCGACCGGGAAGCGGACCAGGAAGCCGTCACCCTCCACGGTGACCACGCCTGAGACGCCGTTCACCCCGGTGACCAGCACTGATCGGACGGCCCCCGCTCCGGCCCGTGTCGCGCTCCGCGCACGACCGGGGCGGGGGGCCATCGGCGAGCCGCGACCGGCCCCGGACAGCACAAAAGCCGGTCCGGCGGAACCGGACCGGTCTTTCGGCAGCGCGAACGGCGCGGGAGTCAGGACTCCCGGCGCCGCGACGAGGCGTCGGACGGCGACTCATCGTCGTCCTCGTCGTCGTTGTACAGCCGTGCGTACTCGGCGTACGGGTCGTCCTCGGGTTCATCGTTCTGTTCGAAGCGTTCGTCGCTCGGTGGCGGCGACGGTTCGGACGAGGATGCACCCAGCTCTTCGGCCAGACGCGACAGATCGGTACCGCCGCTGTTGTACTTCAGCTGGCGGGCGACCTTCGTCTGCTTGGCCTTGGCCCGGCCGCGCCCCATTGGCTCGACCCCCTCAACGTCGGGGCGCTGCGGCCCCAGAGTGTTGACATGCGTTCACGGAACGGAGCGGGCCCCGCAGGAGCCCGATCCACCGGGCTTCAACGGTACCTGCTTCCTCGACCCTACGGTACGCCGTCCGCAGGACAGAGGCGGCTCGGCACCGGCCCGTGACCTCTCGTTGCCAGGTCAACGGTGATTTTACCTTCTTTCGGAGCGCAACCCACCGAAGGTGCGTGACATGTCTTCCGCAACCGTCGGACGGCCCGCGGCGGGGCCGTCCGACGGTTGCTCCGGCGTGTCCGTACGGGGCCCAGGTCAGCGGGCAGCGGCCATCCGCTGCTCGGCGACACGGTCGGCCGCGGCGGCCGGCGGCACGCCCTCCGAGTGAGCCCGGTCGAGGATCTCCAGGGTGGTGTCGTAGATCTTCTCGGCCTTCGACTTCGCACGTGCGAAGTCAAATCCGAGGAGTTCGTCGGCGACCTGGATGACCCCGCCGGAGTTGACCACGTAGTCGGGCGCGTACAGCACGCCGCGGTCGGCCAGGGTCTTCTCGATGCCCGGGTGGTCGAGCTGGTTGTTGGCCGCGCCGCAGACGACCGTGGCCGTCAGTGCCCGCACCGTCAGGTCGTTCAGCGCTCCGCCGAGCGCGCAGGGCGCGTAGACGTCGAGCCCCGGGGTGGTGATCAGGGCGGCCGTGTCGGTCACCGCCGTCACCGACGGGTGGGTGTTGAGCACCCGTGCGAGCGACTCCGCCCGCACGTCGGTGACGAAGACCTCGGCACCCGCCTCGACCAGGTGGTCGACGAGGATGTGCCCCACCTTGCCGACACCGGCGACGCCGACCCGGCGGCCCGCCAGCTCCGGTGAGCCCCAGCGGTGCTGCGCGGAGGCGCGCATCCCCTGGAAGACGCCGAACGCGGTCAGCACCGAGGAGTCCCCGGCACCGCCGGCCTCGGGGGACCGGCCGGTGGTCCACCGGTTGGTGCGGGCCACCACGTCCATGTCCTGCACGTAGGTCCCGACGTCGCAGGCGGTCACGTACCGGCCGCCGAGGCCCGCCACGAACCGGCCGTAGGCGAGGAGCAGCTCCTCCGTCTTGTCCTGCTGCGGGTCACCGATGATGACGGCCTTGCCCCCGCCGTGCTCCAGCCCCGCGAGGGCGTTCTTGTAGCTCATGCCGCGCGCGAGGTTCAGCGCGTCTCGGAGCGCCGCCTCCTCGGGGCGGGGCACGCCGGGGTAGGCGTGGAAACGGGTGCCGCCGAGGGCGGGGCCCAGTGCGGTGGAGTGGATGGCGATGACGGCGCGGAGGCCGCTGGCCGGGTCCTGGCAGAGCACGACCTGCTCGTGGCCGCCCTGTTCCGATCGGAACAGAACGTCCAGCACGTCGATCTCTGCCGGGCTGTCGACACTGACAGCGGGACGTACGTCAGTCACTGTGGTGACTCCTGTATGTCGTGGCGGATGCCCTCGGCGGGTGGTGAGGGCCGTAAGCCGACTCTACGACCGTCCATCCCGCCCGGGGCCCTGGGAAACGTCACCTTCCCACGGACCCCCTCGGCCACTGGCCGCCCGGTCCACCTGCTGGGATCATCGACAACGCCGACCGAGGGAGGCCGCGCGTGCCGAAGGTTCCCTACGCCGCGTATCTGCGGGTCTACGAGCCGTTGACGGCCTTCCCTGAACCCGAGCGCTCCCACTGGGAGCGCTACGCACGCAGCGACGACCTCCCGGACGCCCAGGACGAGCTCAGGGCGTCGTTGATCCGGCTGATCGCCGACCCGGGGCGGGTGGTGCCCGAGGAGGAGAGCGGCGACGCCTTCGTCGCCCGGCTCGACGGCGCGCTGCACATCTGCCCCTGGCGCACTCGCTTGCGGGCCTGGCACGCACTGGAGGAGGCCGGCCACTGGATGATGCCCGACTCGGTCCTCGACCGCGCGCTCCCGGTGGCCGGCCGCCGCCGGGCGGAGCGGCAGCACCTGCGCTGGGCGGGCAGGCATCCCGGGGCCCGGCCGTGGATCAGGTCGGCGCTCTGGCACGTTCCCATTCGCTGGTTCAGTCTCTTCGACGACTCCGAACGCGAGTTCTCCGGGGGAGCGGGCGGTTCCCGGGACGCCGACCAGCTGTCGGGTGACGCTCCGGCGTCGTCCCCCGGGCCCGCCGCCGGGCCGGAGGGCGGGCCTGAGGGCGGCAGAGCCGATGAGTCACCGACGACGCGCGACGAGTCGGTCTCCCTGCGTTACCGCACGCCGATGGTGCGGGCGCGGCGACGGCTGGGGGAGGCGCTGCGCACGGTGCGGCACGCGACGCCGCACGGTCTGCTCGTCCCCGCGCTCGCCGATGTGGGGCGTTGGCTGGAGGAATTCCATCCGCGTTCGCTGGTCGAACTGGACTACGGAGGACTTGTGCATACCATTTCCGCAGACCGGTTGGAGGCGGACCACTCGGCGGCCGATGTCGCCGGGGCGGTCGCGGCCCTCGCCGCGGAGGACGTGGGACGGGCAGGAGAGCTGTACGAGGTGTTGACAGAGCGCTGGACGGCCGTGCGGGAGCGGCAGTTCGCCAGTTGAGGCGGGCGGTGGCACGCCGCTCGCCGACGGCGGGTCGGGGGCGACGAGTGGGGCAGTCGAGACGGATCGGGACGCCAGGGACCTAAGTCCCTTTCCTGTCGGATTCGGTCCCATTCGCTGCCAATCCACCCCAAGCGTGACGGATGGCACGGGGTGGATGTCTCTGGACCTCTTGCCTTCAAGCGGCCCCCTCATGTCAAAATAGGACAAGGAGCTCGGTGGGGCTCCTTCTGTCCGCCGTGTGCGGACAGGACGCACTTGCGTTCCTTGACGGCTTTCGTGAGGGATTGTCACGGTGTGACAGGTCGTCACGGTGGGATGACTGTCCGCTATGACATGGTCCATCCGGCAACCGCCGAGGATGAACGCCTGAGGTGGCAAATCCATCGGTTTGGCCGAGCTGGCCGGGGCGATGGTGTAGTTGTAGTGCCGAGGACAAGCCGTTCGTCCTATAACCGACTCGACCCACGTGCACCGAATCCGGGCATCGTGGGTCAAGCTGCAGAATTTAAGAGGAATGAACCGTTTCGGTTCGGTTCTCTCGAGGAGGCCGCTGATGACCGCTCGCACCCCTGACGCCGAGCCGCTGCTGACGCCGGCGGAGGTTGCCACCATGTTCCGCGTGGACCCCAAAACGGTCACACGCTGGGCAAAGGCGGGCAAGCTCACGTCGATCCGCACGCTCGGTGGGCACCGCCGCTACCGCGAAGCGGAGGTGCGTGCGCTGCTGGCGGGCATTCCTCAGCAGCGCGGTGAGGCCTGAGCAGTAACAAGCAGGCAGTAGCGCCGCTTCCGGGGTCCCCTCCTCGGAACGCCCGCGCCCCAGACCGCATCGGACTCCGCCGGGTCCGGTGCGGTCTTCTGTTGCTCCAGGGGTGTCCGGGCGTGCCCTCGGGCCACTCCTGGCCGGCGGCTGTGAGGCTCGCCACCAACGGTGAAATTGCACATATTAAATTCGGAGCTTCGTCCTCCGCTCCAACGGGGCGTTTCGCGAAGGAAGTTCAGTGACTCCCGTCACAGCCGTCTGCCCTTGTCCTGGTCAACGCCGTTCGATAGTGAGAACGAGCGCGTGGCACTCGGCGTTCCCGCCGTGCGCAACTCTCCCATCCGGCCGGAGTGGTATGGACCAGATGCGCGGGAGTGTCGGCACCTCCGCGAGATCCCATCCGCCTGCTCACGCCGGCCGCCACCGACCGGAGGTCGAACGGGTGCGACGGCCAAGCAGCTTGTCGGTGAGGGTTGTTGACGTCCTCTCAATCTCGGGTGCCGGTCGCAGGACCCGCACCTGACTCCTGCCCTCCCGGTCACGCCACACGCGTCGGCCGGGCAGTACGTGAGGTACGGCACACCCGGTCGGCCTCGGTCCGGGCTGCCCTCCGTTCGCTCCGCCGAAGGCGTGCGCCCCGCTGTGCGCCCCTGCGGAGCCGTGGTGCGGCCTCACCCCCCCCGAGGCGACGCGCGATGGCCCCTGGCGCCCTCAGGGCGTGCTGGAGGCCCCACGCCGGACCCGCGACGCGGGCTACGGCCCTCTGCTGCGTTGCCAGGAACGCCCGAAGGCAACCCGGTATGAGGGGCGCGCCTCCGCCGTGCGGCTGACCGCATCTGACGCCGCGAGCCGATCCGACGTGGGGTCTCACACGCGCTCTCAGGGTGGCTGGAGGCGTTTCCGCGAACCCGCCCGGCTACCCGGCCCGCACGGCCGCCGTCGGGCCGGTGGCCCCGGGTGGATGGAAGTGCTCCGGCTCTGCGGGGCGGGAGCACGAGGCCGGCCGGACGGGACCGGCGCGGTAGGGCAACGCAGTAGGGCCCGGATTCCGAAGAATCCGAGCCCTACTGCAATCGATGCGGTCCTGACGGGATTTGAACCCGCGGCCTCCACCTTGACAGGGTGGCGAGCACTCCAAGCTGCTCCACAGGACCTCGCTGCGAGACAGGACTCTACCCCAGTTCAGGGGCGCGAGGCCAATCCGCTCGCGCGCTGCCCGGAACACCCGCCGCGCCCGCCGTTCGGAGGGGCCGGCGCGCTACCGCGCACCCTCCGGAACGGCCGCGTCCACCGCCTTCACGATCCGCTTCTCCGAGATCGGATAGGCGGTCCCCAGCGCGTGCGCGAAGAAGCTGACCCGCAACTCCTCGATCATCCAGCGGATCTCCCGGGCGGCGGCCGGAACCGGCGTCCCCGTCGGGAACTGCTCCAGCAGCCAGGCGTACTCGTCCGCCATCTCCCGGACCTTGGCCGTACGCGCCAGATCCCGTTGCGCGTGCTGCGGCAACTGCTGCAACCGCCGCTCCACCGCCGTCAGGTAGCGCAGCAGGTCCGGCAGCCGCCGGGCCCCGTGAGCCGTGACGAACCCCGGGCACATCAACGCGGCCAGCTGGCCCCGGACATCGGCCAGCGATTCCAGCAGCACCGGCGAGGTGACGCCCTTCAGCCGCCGTTCGCACGACTGCCAGGCCGCCAGCACCTCCCGGACCCGGGTGACGGTCCGCTCCGTCAGCGGGACCACGTCCGCCCGCACCGCCTCCACCAGCTTCCGGAACGACGCCTCGTCCCACGCCGGACCGCCGTGCGCGGCGACCAGCTGGTCCACCGCCGCCGTCGCACAGTCCGAGAGCAGCGCCGCCACCGAACCGTGCGGCGAGGACGCCAACGTCAGCTTCGCCCGGTTGTCGAGCTGCCCTGCGGCGAACTTCGCCGGATCCGACGGCAACCGCAGCAGCACCAGCCGCCGCGTGCCCCGCGCCATCGCCTCGGTCTGCTCCTCCTGCGAGTCGAACAGCCGCACCGCCACCGACGCGCCCTCGTCCACCAGCGCCGGGAAGGCCCGGACCGGCTGACCGCCGCGCCGGGTCTCCACCGTGCGCGGCAGCGTGCCGACCGTCCAGTCGGTCAGTCCCGACCGCTGCTCGGGGCCGACGCCGCCGCTCTCGGCGCCGGGCTGCGGCTCACCCGCCCGTCGGCGCCCGCCGCCCTTCCCCCGCGACGGCGTGGAGAACGCCTGGTCCACCGCCTCCCGTGCCTTGGGCCGCATCCGCTGCCGCAGCGCGGGGAGGTCCTTGTCCTCGGACTGCTTCGGGTCGCCCGCGGGCCGGCGGCCCCGGTCGTCCACCGCGCGGAACGTGACCCGCAGGTGGTCCGGCACCTTCGCGAGGTCGAAGTCCTCCTCGGTCAGCGGCTGGCCCGTCAACCGGCGCAGCTCGCGCGCCAACGCCCGCACCAGCGGCTCCGAACCCGGCTCCGGCGCCGTCGCGAGGAACCGCCGCGCGAAGTCCGGCGCGGGGACGCAGTGCCGCCGCAGCGGCTTCGGCAGCGAACGGATCAACTCCGTCGTCAACTGCTCGCGCACACCGGGGATCTGCCAGTCGAACCCCTCGTCGGACACCTGGTTCAGCACCTGCAACGGCAGGTGGACCGTGACACCGTCCGCGTCCGCTCCGGGCTCGAACTGGTAGGTCACCGCGAACGACAACCGCCCCTGGCGCCAGGTGTCCGGATAGTCGGACTCCGTCACCGCGCGGGCCGCCTCGTTGATGAGCATCGACTTCTCGAAGCTCAGCAGGTCCGGCTCCTCCGACCGCCGCTTCTTCCACCACGAGTCGAAGTGCGCCCCTGACACCACGAACTCCGGCACGTGCCGGTCGTAGAACGCGTAGAGGGTCTCGTCGTCGACCAGGATGTCGCGCCGCCGCGCCCGGTGCTCCAACTCCTCGACCTCGGCCAGCAGCGCGCGGTTCTCCTTGAAGAAGGCGTGCTGGGTACGCCAGTCGCCCTCCACCAGCGCGTGCCGGATGAACAGGTCCCGGCTCACCTCCGGGTCGATCCGCCCGTAGTTCACCTTCCGCTGCGCGACCACCGGCACGCCGTACAGCGTCACCCGCTCGTACGCCATCACCGCGGCCTGCTTCTGCTCCCAGTGCGGCTCGCTGTACGTCCGCTTCACCAGGTGACCGGCGAGCGGTTCGATCCACTCCGGGTCGATACGGGCGTTGACCCGCGCCCACAGCCGCGAGGTCTCCACCAGCTCGGCCGACATCACCCACCGCGGCGGCTTCTTGAAGAGCACCGAGCCGGGGAAGACCGCGAACTTCGCCCCGCGCGCGCCCAGGTACTCGTGCTTGTCGGTGTCCTTCAGCCCCAGCTGCGACAACAACCCCGCCAGCAGCGACTGGTGGATGCGGTCCGGCTGCGGCTCCGCCCCCTCCTCCGCCAGCTGGATGCCCAGGCTGCGGCCCACGGACCGCAGCTGCGCGTAGATGTCCTGCCACTCCCGTATCCGCAGGTAGTTGAGGAACTCGGTACGGCACATCCGGCGGAACGCCGAGGACGACAGCTCTCGTTGCCGCTCCCGCACGTACTCCCACAACTGGAGCAGCGCCAGGAAGTCCGACTCCTCGCCCGGCCCCTCGCGGAACCGCCGGTGCTTCTCGTCCGCCGCCTGCTGCTTCTCGGCGGGCCGCTCCCGCGGGTCCTGGACGGACAGCGCCGCGGCGATCACCATCACCTCGCGGGCACAGCCGTTGCGGTCCGCCTCCAGCACCATGCGCGCCAGCCGCGGGTCCACCGGAAGCTGCGCCAGCCGGCGGCCCGTCTCCGTGAGCCGCTTGCCGTTGTCCTCCAACGCGTGCAGTTCCTCCAGCAACTGCACGCCCGCCCGCACCGACCGGTGGTCCGGCGGGTCGATGAACGGGAACTTCTCGATCTCGCCCAGCCGAGCGGAGATCATCTGGAGCACCACCGACGCCAGGTTGGTGCGCACGATCTCCGGATCGGTGAACTCCGGACGGCTCTCGAAGTCGTCCTCCGAGTACAGCCGCACGCAAATGCCGTCGCTGGTCCGCCCGCAGCGGCCCTTGCGCTGGTTGGCGCTGGCCTGGGAGATCGCCTCGATCGGCAGCCGCTGCACCTTGGTGCGGTGGCTGTACCGCGAGATGCGCGCGTTCCCCGGGTCGATCACGTACTTGATGCCCGGCACCGTCAGCGAGGTCTCGGCCACGTTGGTCGCCAGCACCACCCGGCGGCCGGAGTGCCGCTGGAAGACGCGCTGCTGCTCGCCGTGGCTCAACCGCGCGTACAGCGGGAGGATCTCGGTGTGACGCAGCTGCCGCTTGCCGAGGGCGTCCGCGGTGTCCCGGATCTCCCGCTCACCGGAGAGGAAGACCAGGACGTCGCCCGGCCCCTCCGCCTGGAGCTCGTCCACCGCCTCGCAGATCGCCGTCACCTGGTCCCGGTCGGCGCCGTCCCCCTCCTCGCCGCCCTCCTCCAACAGCGGGCGGTACCGCACCTCCACCGGATACGTCCGGCCGGACACCTCCACCACGGGCGCCGGCTCGCCGTCCTGCGACCGGAAGTGCCGGGCGAACCGCTCCGGGTCGATGGTCGCCGAGGTGATGACGACCTTCAGCTCCGGCCGACGCGGCAGCAGCTGCGCCAGGTAGCCGAGCAGGAAGTCGATGTTGAGGCTGCGCTCGTGCGCCTCGTCGATGATGATCGTGTCGTACTGCCGCAGGTCACGGTCCTGCTGGATCTCGGCCAGCAGGATGCCGTCCGTCATCAGCTTCACCAGGGTGCGGTCGCCCACCTGGTCGGTGAACCGGACCTTCCAGCCGACGGCCTCGCCCAGCTGGGTTCCCAGCTCGTCGGCGACCCGCTGCGCCACCGTGCGCGCCGCGATACGGCGCGGCTGCGTGTGCGCGATCAGCCCGGTCACGCCGCGCCCCAGCTCCAGGCAGATCTTCGGCAGCTGGGTGGTCTTGCCCGAGCCGGTCTCCCCGGCGACGATCACCACCTGGTGGTCGCGGATCGCGGCGGCGATCTCGTCCTTGCGGCGGCTGACGGGCAGCGCCTCCGGGTACGTGATCTTCGGGACCGCCGCGCGGCGCTCCTCGACGCGGGCCTCCGCCTCGTCCACGGAGCGGCCGATCTCGGTGAGGGCCTGCGCCCGCGCCGACGGCTTGCGGACGCGCCGGACACCCTCCAGGCGGCGGCCGAGCCGCCGCTGGTCGGGCAGCATCAGGGCGGCGATTCGTTCCAGCAGCTCGGAGAAGGCGGGGGAGGACTCGGGCGGGGACTCGGGTTCGGACGCGGACGCGGTGTCGGCGACGGGCGGGGCCTGGTCGGCCTGCGCGACCCGCGCGGAAGAAGGTCGTCTGGACATACCGCCACCAGGATCTCACCTGGCGCGCCCGCTGGGCGAGCCCTTAACGGAGCGTGCGGCTCCGGCTGCACGGGGGTGGTGTCCGCGGGGGCCGCCGCTCGGGCCGACGGAGTGCTCCGGCGAGCCGACGGCCACGGGAGGCGAAGGGCGGGGACACGACGCGGGGATCTCGGTACCTCACCGCCTGCGGTGGAAACGGCGACCCACGACGGGAACGGGGCCCGCGCCGACGCGGTACACCGGCCGGTGCCCGGAGGAGGTGGGCGACAGGGGGCGGGACGTCCGGCCGCCGTTGCCGCCCTCGGCCGGTCGGTGCGCTGCGCCGGAGGGCGAGGACCGGGCGGAACGTGGCGCAGGCGGAGCGGGAGCTCGGGCTTCGGCCTCGGGGGAGTCCGTCACGGGTGCGTCGGCACGCGAGGCTCCGGGCCTCCTCGTTCGGCCGCACGACGAGAACGCCCCGGACGGCGTACCGTCCGGGGCGTTCTGTGAGGTGGCTGGGGCCGGGATCGAACCGGCGACCTATCGCTTTTCAGGCGATCGCTCGTACCAACTGAGCTACCCAGCCACGCAGTTCACCGGGGTGATCTGCAAGCGGTCCTGACGGGATTTGAACCCGCGGCCTCCACCTTGACAGGGTGGCGAGCACTCCAAGCTGCTCCACAGGACCTTGCGCATGCGCAGAACATCGTTCCACACATGGTAAAGCGTGCCCCCAACGGGATTCGAACCCGTGCTACCGCCTTGAAAGGGCGGCGTCCTAGGCCACTAGACGATGAGGGCTGGTGGCCCACCTGGGCGCTTGTTCGGCGCCGTCGGGGACGTGAGAAGCATATGGGATAGCCGCTCGGATCGCCAAAACGGATCCGTGGCGGCCCTGTCGGGCCGCTTCCGGCCGCCGCCGGGCCGCGGGGCGCTCGGCCGGTGACTGCCCTGGGGGTCGCGGGACCGGGGGCGGCGGGGCCGGATTCCTCCGGCCGCGTCCGCCCGGTTCCGGGGGACGGGCGGCACAATGGGGACGTGCTGGAGATGAGCCGCGAGGAGTTCGAGGACCTGGTCGGTCAGGCGCTGGACCGCGTCCCGCCGGAGCTGACCCGGATGATGGACAACGTCGCCGTCTTCGTCGAGGACGAGCCGCCACCGGAGGAACCCGAGCTGCTCGGCCTCTACGAGGGGACACCCCTGACCGAGCGCGGTGAGTGGTACGCCGGAGTGCTCCCGGACCGCATCTCGATCTACATGGGGCCGACGCTGCGCATGTGCGAGCGGGAGAGCGGCGGGCGCGACATGGTGGTCGAGGAGGTCGAGATCACCGTCGTCCACGAGATCGCGCACCACTTCGGCATCGACGACGACCGCCTGCACGAACTCGGGTACGCCTGACAGCCCGTCCGTCGGCCGCCCCCGTTCACCGGACTCTTTGCGGTGCGGCGCGGTGCAGTCGCGGGTCGCGGGTCGCGGGACGGGGTGCCGGGGGGCGCGAGGCGCCCGTCGGCCGGCGCACCGGCGAGGTGATCCGCGTCACCGCCGGGCGTCGCCCGCCCCGGCCGGGG
>NZ_JAAVJB010000167.1 GCF_012034385.1 Streptomyces spiramenti | reverse complement strand
GGCCGCGGCCGTCCGGCGGTTGCGGCGCCGCGCGCCCAGGGCCGGCACGGCGCGGCTGGTGTCCACGGCGGGGTAGTCGGGCAGCGCGGCGGCCAGGGCCGCCACCGTCGGCCGCTCGAAGAGCGCGCGGACGGGTACGTCCACCCCGGCGGCGTCCCGCAGCCGTACGGCCACCCGGGTCGCCAGCAGCGAATGGCCGCCCAGTTGGAAGAAGTCGTGCTCGGCGCCGACGCCGTCCACGCCCAGGACCTCCTCCCACACCCGGGCGACGGCCCGCTCCGCGTCGTTCCGCGGCGGCGTCGCCCCGGCCGCGGCGGTCCAGACCGGCACCGGGGGCAGC
This sequence comes from Streptomyces spiramenti, assembly GCF_012034385.1. GTDB lineage: Bacteria > Actinomycetota > Actinomycetes > Streptomycetales > Streptomycetaceae > Streptomyces > Streptomyces spiramenti. The sequence goes on along the minus strand of NZ_JAAVJB010000167.1, from coordinate 11,604 downwards.
GCCCGCCGGTCGACCTTGCCGTTGGGGGTCCGGGGCAGTTCCGGGACCACGACGAACGCCTCGGGCACCATGTAGTCCGGGAGGGTGTGCAGCAGCGCGGCGCGCAGCGGCGCCTCCGCCGGGGCGCTGCCCGGAGCCGGGACCAGGTAGGCGGCGAGCCGGTGGGAGGCGTCCCCCTGTTCCAGCGCGACCACCGTCGCCGCGTGGACCGCCGGATCGGCGAGCAGCGCCGCCTCGATCTCGCCCGGCTCGATGCGGTGGCCGCGGATCTTGACCTGGTGATCGGCCCGGCCGAGCAGTGCCGGGGTGCCGTCCGGCCGCCGTCTCGCCAGGTCGCCGGTGCGGTAGAGCCGGTCGCCGTGCCCGCCGAAGGGGTCCGGTACGAACGCCGCCGCTGTCAGCTCCGGTCGGCCGACGTAGCCCCAGCCGAGACCGGTCCCGCCGATGTACACCTCGCCGGTGGCCCCTTCGGGCACCGGTTCCATCCGGCTGTCGAGCACGTGGACGACGGTGTTGTCCCGGGCCTGCCAGTCGGCCTGCCGCCCGAGGCGGTCGCGCCGCGCGGTCGTCGCCCACACCGTCGTCTCGGTCGGGCCGTACAGGTCCCACACCTGCGCGCCGTCCGCGGCCAGCCGGGCGGCCAGCTCCTCGTGGAGGGCCTCCCCGCCGCTGAGGACGGTCAGCGAGGGGGCGGGGGTCCAACCGGTGTCCGCCAGCATCCGCAGCGTCACCGGCGTGGCCTGCACGACGCCCTTGCCGCACGACGTGATCAGCGCCGCCATCCGCTCCGGGTCGCGGGCCTCCTCCCGGTCGGCCAGCGCGAGCCGCGCGCCGGTCAGCAGCGGCAGGCACAGCTCCAGGAGGGAGGGGTCGAACGACACCGTGGTGATTCCCGCGAAGGTGTCACCCGGTCCGGAGGGCAGCCGTCGCGCCATCGCGACCAGGAAGTGCGTCAGCGCGCGGTGCGGGATCAGCGCCCCCTTGGGCCGTCCGGTGGAGCCGGAGGTGTAGAAGACGTGCGCCAGGTCGTCGCCGGTGGGCCCGCCCTCGGGCACCACCGGGGCGGCGCTCGCGATCCGGGCGGCCTCGGCGGGCTCGTCCGGCAGCAGCACCACCGGGTTCCCTGGGGCCGCGGCGGGACCACCGGGGGGACGGTGCCGTCCGCCGTCGCCGGCCGCTTCGGAACCGGCCGCCGAGGCGGTGGCGTCCGAGATCCGGTGGACGAGCCCGCGCTCGGTGATGACCACGCGGGCCCCGGAGTCCTCCCAGAGATGGCGCAGCCGCGCGTCCGGCAGCGCCGGGTCGAGCGGCAGGTAGGCGCCGCCTGCCCGGTGCACGGCCAGCAGCGCCGTCGGCACGGCCGGGCCGCGCTCCAGCAGCACCCCCACCGTGACACCCGGACCCACCCCCGACTCCCGCAGCCGGTTCGCCAACCGGGCCGAGGAGGCGTCGAGCTCGGCGTAGCTGACGTCACGCCCGGCGCAGCTCACCGCCACCGCGTCCGGCGCGGCAGCCGCCTGCTCCGCGAACAGCTCCGTCCACACCACGTCCCGCACTCCACGCGCGGTGTCGTTGTGCAGGGCGAGCAGCCGACGCCGTTCGCCTCCGGGCAGCGGCGCCACCATGGCCGCCCGGTCGACGACGGCCCTCTCCGGTTCCGCCACCAGCAGGGAGAGCATCTGCGAGAACGCCGCGCCGATCTGTCGCGCCGTGTCGGCGGTGAACAGCGACGTGGCGTACTGGAGCCGGCCCGCCACTGTTCCGTCGGGCAGGTTCAACAGGTCGAGGGCGACGTCGAACGGGCCACCGCCCGCCGGGGTGGAGATCATCTCCACCTCCAGGCCGGGCAGTCGCTCCGCCGGTTCGTCCAGGGTGATCAGCTGGAACGACACCTGCGCCAGCGGGTTCCGGGAAGGGTCCCGCGGGGGTGCCACCTCCGTCACGATCCGCTCGAACGGAGTCCGGGTCCGCGAGAACGCCGCCAACGCGTCGGCCCGGACCAGCCGCAGCAGCTCGGGGAAGGTGCGGGCGTCCCCGAGGTCCGTGCGCAGCACCAGGGTGTTCACGAACAGGCCGATGGAACCTGCGAGTTCGGGTCCGCTGCGCCCGCTGACCGGGACGCCGACCGCGATGTCCCGCTGCCCCGACAGCCGGCCCAACGTCGCCTGGAACGCGGCCAGCAGCACCATGAACCGTGTCGCCCGATGGGCGCGAGCCAGCGCGTCGACCGCCCCGACCAGGGGCGCATCGAGAGTGAACCGGGCGATGTCCGCCCGGCCGTCCCACAGCGCGGGCCGCGGCAGGTCGGTCGGCAGTCGGAGCGGCTCCAGGTCGGCCAACCGGTCGCGCCAGTACGTCAGATGGCGGGCCGCCCGAGGGGCGTCGAGCCGGCCGGCCTCCGCGCGGGCCACCTCCGCGTACTGCACCGGCGGGGGCACGGGATCGGCCGGCGCGCCCCCCGTCCGCTCCCGGTAGCCCGCCGCCAGCTCTGCCGAGAGGACCGACCAGGAGGCGAAGTCGAAGGCGATGTGGTGCACGCTGACCACCACGAGGTGCTCGTCCTCGCGCAGCCGCGCGAGGACCACCCGGATCGGCGGCCCGTCCTCCAACGGCAGGGGCCTCGCGAGTTCCTCGGCCAGTAGTCGCTCCACCGCCCGCCCGGTGTCCTCGTCCCGCAGCTCGGGCCGCCGCACCGGAACGACGACTCGTTCCGCGGCGCGTGCTACGGGCTCACCGTCGACGGCGGTGTACCGGGTGCGCAGTACCTCGTGCCGCGCCACCACGGCGTCCAGCGACCCCAGCAGCGCCGCTTCGTCCAGGTTCCCCCGGACCCGCAGGGCGAGCGGCAGCAGATCGCTGTGCCCGCCCGCTCCCAGCCGGTCCAGGAACCACAGCCGACGCTGCGCGAACGACATGGGGCGGTCGTGCTCGACCGGGTCCGTCCGGTGTCCGGCGCCGTCGTCGGCGTCGTCGTCGGCGGCGTGACCCGCACCGCTCGCCCGGCTGTTCGTCCCTGCGTGGGCCTCACCGCTGTCCACCAGTCACCTCCACGGAGCGGACCGGCCCGCGGCTGGCGGCGGGCTCAGAGCGAGTCTGCGGATTCGGCTGCTGGGCCGTTAGAGAACTTCCGGCAGCCGCGGCGGTGGTGTGCGCTGCCCTTCACTCCCTTGCCGCGGATCCGTGCCGGGGCGGGCGGGGGAGCGGAGGCGGCTCCGGCAGGTGGGAGCGTGTCGGACGCCGGCACAGGGGACCGGAGTCGGCCGTCGGTGCGGCGTTGGTGGACCGACGCCGAACCGACGGCGGACCGCGACCTCACATCGCCGCCGCCGTGACCAGTGCGAAGCCCGCCACCGACAGCAGGGTGCGGACCAGGTGCAACGTGTTCCACCGCTTCTCGAACGCGGCGCGCGCCTCCCCGTCCCGGCCGGCGCCCTCACTCGCGGCGAGGGCGTTGTTGAGCGGGACGTTGCCGACGACGGTGACGAGGTGATTGGCGACCACGCAGCCGAGACCGGCCAGCAGCAGCCCGGTCGCGGTCGCGCTCCGACCGTCGACGGGGAACAGCCACGCCCCGAGCGGCAGTACCACCACGGCGGCGAACAACGCGAGGAACACCGGCCGGGGGACCGTCTCGTTGACGCGACGCATCGCCATCGCGAACTCCGCGTCGGGGAGCCTGCGCAGGCCGGGCATCACCCCCGTCAGGAAGGCGAGGAAATAGCCGGCGAAGAGACCGGTGGTCAGGACGGTGAGCAGCATCAGTAGGTCGGCCACGTCCCCATCCTGCCGTCTCTCCCGCCTTCCCGGTGGGCGGGAGGGAGCGTGGTCTCACCTGTCGTCACACTGGGCGTGTCCCGTATCACGGTTGGCGTATCGTGTTGGACAAGCGAGCGTCGTTGCCTCACGGTTGAAAGGCTCAGACCAGCAGGCCGGAGCCGCCCACCGGCGTTGGCCGAGGCGGCCACCTCGGCCGCCCGCCCGGCGGAGGGGAACCCGACAGGTGTTGGACCAGGTGGTCTTCCGCACCGACGACATCCCGGTGCGGGACCGGCTCGAAGCGTGGCGTGACTGCATGTCCCGCACGATGGCGCCCATGCACGTCGTCAGCTCCAGCGAGGGCGACCTGTCGGTCGTGCAGCGGTTGGTCCCACTGGGCGGCGCCAGCGTCTGGCCCGCCGACACCACGGCCTGCGCCTACAACCGGACGCGCACGCAGATCCGGCAGGCCGACCCCGAGCTGGTGCACCTCACACTGCTGTCGCGGTCCTGTGGGCCCCTCGTCACCCGTCACGCCGGGATCGACGCCACCCACCCCCCGGGTGACTTCTACATGCTCGACTCCTCGCTCCCCATCCACGTGCGGTCGCGGCACCCCGGCGACCGCGTGACAGGCATCGGTGTCGAGGTCCCCAAGGCCGCGCTGCCCCGCGCGGGACGGACGGGCCTCACGCCGCTGCTCGGCCGGACGCTGTCGGGAAGCTCCGGGTTCGGGTCACTGCTCGCGCACTTCCTCACCAGTGTCGGCGACGACGCGTCGCAGTACCGCCACAGCGACGTGCCGCGGCTCGCGACGGTACTGACCGACCTGGTGGCCGGGCTCGTGGCCCAGGAGCTGGACCACCGGCCCCGGGTCCCGCTGGAGGTCCGGGAGCGCAACCTGCGGTTGGCCGTCCGCGCCCACATCCAGCGGAACCTGCACGACCCCCGCCTGGTGCCCGCGTCCGTGGCGGCGCAGCACCATCTGTCGCTGCGCCAGCTGCACCGGCTCTTCGAGGGCGAGGAGTACACCGTCGCCGGGTACATCCGCCGGCTGCGGCTGGAACGCGCCCGGCGCGCGCTGGCGGACGCCGAGTCGGACGCCACGCAGGTCGGCGCGGTCGCCGCCCGGAGCGGCTTCCTCAGCACCGCGCACTTCAGCCGCGCGTTCCGTTCCGCCTTCGGCACCAGCCCCAGCGAGTACCGGCGCGCCGCCCGGGAGGGAACGGTCGAGCTGCCGGACCGCGCCGGGCGGGGTGTAGCGCCCAGGTCCGAGCCGTCGACGTCGCCGTCGGCGGGCGGGGACGCCGGCGGGCGGGGCGCCGCGCCCGGCCCCGGTTCCGCGGAGGCAGCCCCGGGAGCTCCAGGAGCTCCGACGCCGGAGAGCTGAGGCCGACCCGCTCGCGCCGAGCAGAGCCGGGCCGAAGAGCGGAGCCAACGGCGCCCGGGGCCGTGTGCCGGGGGCTCCACCAGCGGTGACCGACCGTCGAACGGGCGCCCAGGGTCAACGGGCTGGCGCTGCTGGTCAACATCTCGCCACGATGGTGCGGAAGACTGGCGGCAGGAACGAACGCCGCTGGTTCGACGCGGACAGGTCCGGCCGTGGGGGCCGTCCCCGCTGAGGGGGCGTCGGTTGCCGTGACGGTCCTGGTGGGTGGCCGCGGCGTTCGCTCCGGCGCGGGCGTGGATCCCTGCCGCCGACGTGCCGCCCCGCAGATCAGAGGAACAGTGACCAGGCCGACACGAGGGACCCGACTCGCGGCGCAGGAAGCCGTCCCGTGTCCGCGCGGCGGCCACGACGGCGACCGGCCCCGCCGACCGCGGCCCCCTCGTCCCCTCGGTCGCGCCGGTGCCCGCCACTCCGCCGGCCGTCGCGTCGCCCACCACCGTCCAGCCGGAGCGGGCGCCCCCGGCCGCCCTGCGTACCGGGGCCCGGGCGTCCTGGTGGGCCGTCAACGCCTGCCGCACCTCGGTGAGCCGCCGGGCGGCCGGACCGCAGCGGCAGTCGAGCCGCGACCGGACGCGCCGCCGCCGGGTGGTCGGTGCCGTCACCCGGCACCTCCGCCGCCGAGCCACCGCCCGGTTCGCCTCGTCCCCGTGCACCGTGACCTGCCCGGTCCCCACGGGCACGTCACACCGGCGGAGCACACCTCTCCGCCGGCGATGCCCGATGTGTGCCCGGCGCCCGGTTGTCGCCGAGAGAGCCCTCAGCGCGGCGCGGCATCGGACCACTGTGCGATTCTGGCCATGGAAGACAGGCTGCGGGCCGCCATCGTGCCCGCCGCCGTGATGCCGCCGTCCCGCCGGCTCCCGGCCGCTATCCGCCGCCGCCCGGCGGGCGAATCGCGCCCGGGTCGGGCGCGCACTGGGGGGACACCATGGATCACACGACACCCGCGACACCGGGCGCGGTCGCGCAGCGCGCCCGAGCGCTCGTTGAAGCGGGCGACCCCCGGGTCGCGGCCGTCGAGGACCACCTCGCGCCCGAGCTGCCCTCCTCGCTCTCGCCCGACCAGCGGCACTACGCCGCGGCCGTCGCCGTCGCCGTCATCGACGGTACGTCCGACGGCGATCGCGGCGCGGGTCGGACACCGGCACGGCCTCGGGACCGCACCGCGCCTCGGGGCGGGCGCAGCCGCGCCGCCGACCGCATCGGCATCGCCGTCACCGCGGTGCTGTTCACCTTCGCCTTGGCGGTCCTCGGCGCCGGTGTCGTCTGGCTCTGGCGCCTCGTCCTCTGAGGCCCGCGACAACCGCACCCCGTTCCGGTCGCGGTGTCGGTCCGGCACTGCTCCCGGCCGCGCGCCGCACCTCGCCGCGCCACCGGTGCGGTACGCCGGAGAGCGAGGGCCCGCGAGCGGGCCGCGTCGGCATTCGCGCTGCTGGGAGTGGGTGTACGGTGGCCCACCGGAACGGACCGCGGCGCGGCCGACCGGGATGGGACGTCCTCCGGCGGGGAAGCGACCCGACGACGCACCGGACAGGAACGGGGCCGCCTCGCCGGCCGCGGCGTGCCGGGCAGGGCAGCGGGAGGTGCGAAGGTGAGAGTTCGGCTGCTGGGCCCGGTGGAAGTGCCGGACACGAACGGGGGTACCGCCCGCGTCAGCGCGCCGATGCTGCGCGCGCTGCTGGTGGCACTCGCCCTCCGACCGGGGCAGGTCGTGCCCGCCTCCGAGCTGCTGGGCCAACTCTGGGGCGAGGAACTCCCGCTCAGCGCCCGTACGACGCTGCGCAACTACGTGATGCGGCTGCGCAAGGCACTGCCGGAGGGCTGGATCCGCACCGTCGCGGGCGGCTACCAGCTGGTTCTCGCGGAGAGCGACACCGACCTGGGCGAGTTCCGGGCCCGCGTCGCCCGCTCCCGGGCTCTGACCGCGACCGACCCGGCCGCCGCCCTGGAGATCCTGGAGGGCGCACTCGACCTCTGGCGCGGCACCCCGCTGGAGGACATCGGCGACTGCCCGCTGCGTTCCTCCGAGCAGCCGGGCCTGGAGGAGCTGCGGCTCGCCGCGATGGAGGAGCGGTTCGAACTCACGACGGCGCTGGGCCGCCACGGCGAGATCATCGACGAACTGACCGCCGCCCTGCACCACCACTATCTCCGCGAACGCCTCGCGCGGCAGCTGATGCTCGCGCTGCACCGCAGCGGTCGCACCCCCGACGCCCTCGTCGTGTACCGCACGGTCCGCGAGCGTCTGATCGACGAACTCGGCCTGGAACCCGGACTCGAACTCCGCCAGCTGGAGGGCGCGATACTGCGGGACGACCCGCAACTGCGGCTGCCCCCACTACCGGTCACCGGAGTGGAGACGACCCGCTACCCGGCCACCCCCAACTTCCCCGCGGCGATCTCCACGTTCGTCGCGAGGACCCGGGAACTCGACCTCGTCGACCGCACCCTCGCCGGAGCCGAGGCCGCGCCCGCCATCTGCCTGATCGACGGGTCCGGCGGCGTCGGCAAGTCCGCCCTGGCGGTCCGCGCCGCGCGGACCGCCGCAGAGCGGTTCCCCGACGGTCTGCTCTACGTGGACCTCCGCGGCGCCGACCCGCACAACCCGGCGCTCTCCCCGGAGGCCGCGCTCCGGCTGCTGGCCTCGGCCCTCTCGCTGCCGGTGAAGGACTTCCCGACCGACCTCGCAGCCGCCACCGCCCTGTACCAGGAGCGGCTGCGGAACCGCCGGGTGCTGATCCTGCTCGACAACGCACTCGACGCCCGCCAGGTCCGCTCGCTGCTGCCGGTCGAACCGGGCAGCGCCGCACTCGTCACCAGCCGCACCGTGCTCACGGGCCTCGCCGACGGCCACCACGTGCACCTGGGCCGTCTCGACGACGACGAGGCCGTGGAACTGGTGCGGTCGGCAGTCGGCGGCGGGGAGCCCCGGCCGGTGCCCGAGGACTGGTACGAACTGGTCCGGCTCTGCGGCCACCTGCCGCTGGCGCTGCGGATCGTCGCCACCCGCATGGCGGCCCGGCCCCGCTGGAGCCTCGCCGACTGGATCGCCGTCCTCCGCGAGGAGCACGGCAGGATGGAGCAGCTCCGCGTCGCCGACCTCGACCTGCGCGCCAGCCTGATGGTGAGCATCGACCAACTCGCCGAAGGCGACAACCCCGTCGACCTGCTTGCGGCGGAACTGTTCCCCCGCCTGGGGGTCGCGCCGCTGACCAAGTACTCCGCAGGCCTCGTGGCCGCCGCGGCTGACTGCACCCCGCGTGAGGCCGAGGACGCCCTGGAGCGCCTCGTCGACGCGCGCATCATCGACAGCCCCCGCCCCGGCGAGTACACCCTCCACGACCTGCTGCGATCGGCCGCCGCCTGGCAGGCGGGGAAGCTGCCGGCCGGGGAACGTCACGCCGTCCTCGGCAGGGTCGCGAGCTGGTTCGTGCGCCGGCTGAACACGCTGGTCCGGCACTACCCGGCGAGCCAGCACTTCCTCGCCCGCGCCGACAGCGTCGCCGCGCGCTTCCCCACCGAACCCGATGCGTTCAGCGGCGCAGAGCAGGCGATGCGCTGGGCCGACGACGTCGCCGAGGACGTCCTCCTCCTGGCCGAGCTCCTCGCAGCCCCCGAGTACGACGAGGGGGACGAACTGGGCGGCGACCCGCTGTCCCGCTTCGCTTACTTCGCCACCGCGACGCAGGAGACCTACTTCGGCCTGCGCCTCGCCTGGACGGAGCAGGAGCGACTCTGCGACACAGTGCTCCGCGTCGCACGCCGCAGCGACGACACGCGGGCGGAGGCGATAGCGCTCGGCCAGCTCGGCCGCGCCGCCGGTCAGGTCCAGGACGTGAAGCGCGCCTCGGAACTGCTCGAACGTGCCGGCGAGCTGCTGGAGCAGCTCGGCGAGACGGAACAGCTCCTGGCGACGATGAGCAACCGCATCGCCTGCCTCGCGATGTGCGACCGGCCCCACGAGGCCAGGCGCGTCGGCGAGGCGGCACGGGCCGAGGCACGACGGCTGGGGTTCCGCGACACCGAGGTGACCATCTGCGCCAACCTCGCCTACCTCCGGCTGAAGACCGGCGAACCGGAGGCGGCGCGCGAACTGGCCGTGCACGCACTGGGTCTCGCCCGGCTGCCCTACAACCGCATCATGCTCAGCTGCCTGATCGCCGAGTACCACCTGGGGCGCGACGAGCACGAGGAGGCGGCCCGCTGGGCGGAACGCGCCATGCGGCACACCGCCGGTCAGCCGGTCGATCCCTACACCACCGCCCACGCGCGGAACCTCCTCGCGACCGCCTTGCGCCGCCAGGGGCGCATCGCCGCCGCCGACGGGCACGACGACAAGGTCCGCGCGGAGATGGAGATGGTCAATGCGCGCGCCCCCCGGACCGTCACCTTCTACTACGCCGACAGCTCCACCCCGGGCGGACGCGAACTGCGCACCACCATCGGTGGGACCGACGACAGTCACTGACCGCCCCGACCCGCCCGTACCCGCCCCGTCCGGCCCCACCGGGCTGGGGGCCGCCTGTCGGCGCGATACGGAACTGATACGCCCACCCGCCTAGCCTGGTCCCCCCGGGCGCGGGCGACCGCCGTCGCTGCGCGCCGACAGTCGGACCGCGCGGGGGGACAGCAGCGCGCGGGCAGCGGAGGGAAGACCATGGTCGAGCAGATCAAGCTGAGCACGGAGGAAGCCTCCAGGGTCGAGGGCATCATCATGAACGCCTTCTCCGACATGGAGCTGGTCTCCAAGCAGATCGCGGGCGACTCCGAGGTGGCGGCGCGCGCCCTCACCGGCAGTGGGACCGGCCAGGCGATGGAGAACTTCGAGGGCCTCGGCGGGATGGGCGTCGTCCTGGCCGACGTGCTCGCCGGGCTGGGCGACGACCTGAGCGTCACCATCGACGTCGGCGTGCAGACCGACGGCGACGCCGCAGCGGCGGTCGGCAGCGGCGCTCCCGACGGTGACATCGCCGCCGCGTTCTGACCCGTGACTCCGAGAACCCGAAGGAAGCAACGATGACCGACCAGATCGCGTTCGACAACACCTCGTTCGACGAGCTGAAGCAGCACGGGGCCTCACAGGTCGCGGCGTGCACCGACATCTGGAACCAGGTGCGGGTGAACCTCGAAGCACTCGTCGCGCAGGGCATGGTCGACGAGCAGATCGGGGCCGCGCTGGACGCCCGCAACGAGGAGTTCATGGCCCGGGCGGCGCGCTTCCGCGACGACCACGAGAAGACCCACAACGCCATGACCCGAGCCCAGGACATCGGCAACGAGGGCGGCGCCGGCATGGTGAGGGCGCTGCAGTAGCGGGCACCTTCGACCGAAGAGAGGGGGAGGGACGATGGACGACGGCGAGGTGGTCCTGCCGCACGCCGCGTGCAGCGAGGCGCAGGCCAGTCTCCACGGCAGGGGGCAGCTGGGGTCGGTGAAGGAGCAGTTCGCCCAGATCGCCTCGGCGGACGGCCTGTTCGGCGAGGTCCCCGGAGGCGAGGCGGCTTCGGCCGCGCTGGAACGGGCTGCGCTGTCGATGCTGGAGCAGTTGCAGCTCGCGGGCGTCTGCGTCCACGAGATCGCCGAGAGCGCCGGGGCGGCGGCGGCCATCGCCACCGGTACGGACGAAGCCTGGACGGAGGTCCTGCGCATCGGCCCCCACGGGGGCTGGAGCGAGGACGTGGCGAGCAGCGACGGCAGCCTCCTGGAGGAGGACAAGTTCGCCGATCCGGTGTTCGCCGACCCGATGGTGGCTTTCGAGGACCAGCTGCGGACCGGCGGCGCGCCGCCGGACAACGTCAGCCTGCAATAACAGGAGGGGCGGGGGCGTGACCACCGACGAAGAGTTCCAGAGCCGGATCAGGACCATCCGCAGCGCCCGGCACTACCAGATCGCAGCGGCTTCGGGCGCCTGGCTGCTGCTCTCACAGGCGGCACTGGGGGAGAACACCGAGATCGGCGGCATCTCCGCCGACGTCTCGGCGGAGCACGGCGTCGGACTGCTGACGTTGGCCGAGCGGATCGACGGCGCGTCCACCTGGTTGTCGGACGCGGGGAACGTCGCGCAGACCATCGCCGAGCAACTGGTCCGCGCCGGCAACAGCGCGGCCGAGGCGCTGTGGCGCGGTGAGGACGTGCAGGGCCGCTACGAGGAGGTCGCAGCCGACCTCAAGGAGCGCATGCAGCACGCCGACGGGATGGTGCTCGCGACGATCAGTGAGAACGGCATCGGTCGGAAGCAGGAACTCATCACCGAGGCTCAGGGGATCGTCGACGAACTGTCGGCAGAGTTCGCCCTGGTGGTGGGTGGCGAGGCTCCCGCAGCGCCGGGTGGGGGCGGCGCAGCGGGAGGCGGCGCCCCGGCTGTCGGCGGCGTGGCCGGCGGGGGAGCGGGCCACGCC
>NZ_JAAVJB010000166.1 GCF_012034385.1 Streptomyces spiramenti | reverse complement strand
GCCGCGCCCCGCCGGGCCCGTCGGTGGACGGCGGGGCGTCCGCGGGCGCGGTGCGCGGCCCACGGGCGGCCGGCGGGGCGGAGCCGATCATCAGACGCCCAGTGCCTTCCCGACCTCGTCGAGGATGTACTCGGCGGAGACCGGGCCGCCGAACAGCCAGGTTCCCGGGTCGAGTTCGTGCCAGCGGTCCTCCTTGACGAACTCCAGCCCCTCCCAGACGCGGTTGCCGGCGAAGGCACCGGTGAAGGGCGAGTCGGCGTCGTCCGCGACGGTGAGGAAGTGGATGTCGGGCTCCAGGTTGGTGAGCCCCTCGACGCCCACCGTGGTCATGCCCCAGGCGTCGCCCTCGCCGTCCCAGGTGTTCTCCAGCCCGGCGAGGTCGAGGACCTGCGCCACCAGCGCCTCGTCGGTGAAGAGGCGGGCGGTGCCGGTGCCGTCGGCGGTGAAGCCCTGGGCGAACGCGTAGCGGGTCCCGTCCAGGCCGGCTTCGGTCAGGCGCTCCTCCAGGTCGGCCGCCGTCTCCTCGATACCGGCGAACACCTCCTCGGCCTGCTCCTCCCGGCCGACGGCCTTGGCGAGTTCGGTGAAGTTGGTGCGGAGCGTCTCCAGCTGCGGCGAGGTGGTGTACTCGAAGGACAGCACCGGGGCGATGTCCTGGAGCTGCGCCAGGTTCTCCTGCGCGCGACCGTCGTCGACGACGATCAGGTCGGGCTCCAGCTCCCGGATCTGCTCGATGCTGGGGGCCTGCCGGTCGCCCACGTCCACCGCGTCGTCGGCGAGCTCGACGCCGGGCGCGGTGATCCACTGGGCGTAGCCGTCGTTGTCGGCGTTGCCCGCGGGCTGCACGCCGAGCGCTATCAGCTCCTCCGTGTAGGTCCACTCCAGCGAGACCACGGTGGTGGCGGGCTCGTCGAGCGTCACCTGGCCGCGGGCGGTCTCGACGGTGATGCCGTCACCGCCCGAACCGCCCTCGGGCGAGGCGGAGTCGGAGGTTCCGGCGTCCTCGCCGACGGTGCCGGAACCGCACCCGGTGGCGGTGAGGGCGAGCGCCGCGGCGGTGCCGGCCGTCGCGAGGGCGCGCAGCATTCTCTGCATGGCTGACGTGTCTCCATTCGTGGTGTCCGTGGCCCGGCGGCGGTCGGACCGGCGCCGGTGGGTGCGCGTGGGCGCGGCGTGGGCCCAGTTCAGCGGGCGGCGTCGGCCGCGGGTAGCGGGAAGCAGGCGAGGTGGCCGGTCCCGGGGTCGCGGAGCACCGAGACACGCAGCCCGAAGGCGCGGTGGATGACCTCCGGGGTGAGGGCGGCCTCCGGCGGACCGGCGGTGACGGTGCCGCCGTCCGCCAGCACCATCACCTCGTCGGCGTAGGCGGCGGCCTGGGTGAGGTCGTGGAGGACGACACCGCAGGCGATGCGGTGCTCGCGCGCGAGGCGGCGGACCACGTCCAGGACCTCGAACTGGTGTCGCAGGTCGAGGTAGGTGGTCGGCTCGTCCAGCAGCAGCACCCCGGCGCGCTGGGCGAGGACGGTGGCGAGCCAGGCTCGCTGCCGCTCGCCGCCGGAGAGCTCGTCGAGTCGCCGCTCGGCGAGCGGCGCCGCGTCGGTGACCTCCAGCGCCCAGTCGACCGCCTCGGTGTCCTCGTCGGTGTGGCGGGCGAACGCCCCGCGGTGGGCGTACCGGCCGTGGCGGACCAGCTCGGCGACGCGCACCCCGGCGGGGACCAGCGAGGACTGCGGCAGGAAGGCGAGGCCGCGCGAGAGACGGCGGCGGTCCAGGTCGGCGACCGGCCGGCCGTCGAGGGTGACGGAACCAGCGAGCGGCGGTATCAGCCCGGCCGCCGTGCGCAGCAGGGTCGACTTCCCACAGCCGTTGGGACCGACCAGGACGGTGACGCGACCGGGCCGCAGGGCGAGGTCCACCCCCGCGAGGACGCGGCGCCCGGCGTGCCCCACGTCCAGTCCCTCGGCGAGCAACCGCGCTTCGCCCTGTTCGTCGTCAGCGGACACTCGTTGCCTCCTGCTCGCGGGTCGTCGTTGCGGCCTTCGGACCGCGCACGAGTGTACCCGCCGAAGTAAGGGTTGCCTTACCGAATCGCACTCCGGGTGGGGCGCCCGCCCGCGCGGTCGGGTTCCGGCCCCCCCGCGACGGCCTCGCGGCGACGGTCGGGCCGGCGGCGGACTGGGGGGCCGCGGACGGGGGCGGGCCCCCGGTGGTCCGGCGCGGCGGTGGCGAGCGACGGCGACTCTGGGAACGACCGGAAGAGCGGACATCGGGCGGCTTGTCACCAAGAGGTCACCGTTGTCTCCAAAAACCCTTCGCAGTACGGCCGTCTCGGGCACACTGATCGCTCGGCCCGCCGCTTCCGGCGGGCCCGGGCCGGCGTGCGCATCGCCCCGGCCCCTCCTCGAAAGGCACGCCCGTGAACCGCGCCATACGCACGGCACTTCTCGCGACCGTCTCCCTCGCCGTCCTGATGCCGGCCGTCCCGGCACACGCCGCCAAGACGACGGGGGAGCTGATGGTCACCCAGGTCAGGCCCAACGCCGCCGGTGCCGACATCAAGAACGGCAAGCAGATCAACCTGAACGACGAGTTCTTCGTCATCAAGAACGTCACCAAGAAGACGGTGAACGTGGGTGGTTGGGTGCCCGACATCACCACCAACACCTTCGGCCGGGCCCTGCCCTCCTACAAACTGCCCGCCGGCGCCAGCGCCCGGGTCCACACCGGGGCGGGCAAGAACCACAAGGACAGCAAGGGCGTCCACCACATCTACCGCGGCTACGCCCGGCACGTGCTGCCCAACGACGGACGGTCCAAGACGCCCAACCTGCGGCTGAAGAAGCCCGGCAGCAAGGACAACAACGCCGCCGCCGGCACCATCAGCGCGTGCAGCTGGAGCGTCGCGGCCAACGGCAGGACCTACTCCTGCTGACCGGCCCCGGCTTCGGCTGAGCCGCCGGGCGCTCCGGCGCCCGCGACGGCGGCACCGGCCCCCACGGCCGCGGAGCCGCCACTCCCCCACACCTCGGACGTGCTGTTCGGATCCTCGTGGAGCAGACCGCGGCGTCCGGTGCGCCGCATCGCAAGGCACCGCATCGCAGCCCGTAGCCGGTCGTACGCGCGCGATCCAGCGCGGTGCCGCGCCCGGCGCCGCGGCCCCACGCAGGACCCGAACGACACGCCTGACGGGCCGCCCGGCGCGTCGACCGCCGGGCGTGCCCTCCCCCGCGACGCCGGCGCGGCGTCACCGACCGCGCGGCGTCACCGATCGCGCAGGATCACCGACCGCGCGAGATGACGCGGCCGGTCCGCGTCGAGCCCCCGCCGACCCGCCACCGCGAGCGCCAGCAGCTGCGTTCGCACCAGGTCCGCCATCGGGTCCAGCGGCTCACCGCCGGAGAGAGCGGTGCCCGTACGCGTGGAGCCGTTGGGGTCGGAGCCGGCCACCAGCTCTCCCCCGGTGGCGGCGACGTCGGCCGCCAGCCCGCGCGGCAGCGCGCCGAACACCCACACCGCCCGGCCCGGCTCGGTGATGCTGACCGGCCCGTGCCGGTACTCCATCGCCGGGTACGCCTCGGTCCACGCCCCGGCCGCCTCCCGCAGCTTGAGCGCGGCCTCCTGCGCCAGGCCGTGGCACCAGCCGCTCCCCAGGAAGGTGACCTGGTCGGCGGCGACCGCCTCCGGGGGCGGACCGGCCGCCAGCGCCCGCTCGGCGTCGGCCACCGCGGCGTCCAGCCGCTCACCGAGCCCGGCGCGCAGCAGCGCGAGGGCACTGGTGGCGAACCGGGTCTGCACCACCGAACGTTCGTCCGCGTGCCCGAGGACGATCCCCTGATCCACCTCGCCGGCCAGCGGTGAGGCGGCGTCGGCGACGACGGCGGTCGTGGGGGTGGCTCCCTGGAGGGTGGCGGCCAGGTCCAGCACCTCCGTGGTGGTGCCGGAGCGGCTCAGCAGCACCACCCGGTCGTAGCGGCGCCCCACCGGGAAGCCCGAGGCGGGCCAGGCGTCGCTCTCCCCTGCACCCGACGCCTCGCGCAGCGCGGCGTAGCTCTGGGCGATGAACCACGAGGTGCCGCAGCCGACCACCGCGATCCGCTCGCCGCTGGCGGGCAACGCGCCGGAGACGGTGGCGGCCAGCTCCGCGGCGCGCCGCCAGCAGTCCGGCTGGGAGGCGATCTCCGCGGCGGTGTACGAACCGGGTGCGGTGCTCATACGGGGCTCCTCGTCGCTTCCTCGTGCTGCTCGGGGTGGTCGTGGCCGGTCGTACCGGTCGTGGCCGGTCGTGTTGCTCCTGCCCGCCGGGCGGGACGTCAGCCGTCCGGGGTCGTTGCCGCGCCGCCCGCCGTCGCGGTGGGCGGGTGGTGGACCAGTGCGGCCAGCCTTGCCGCGGTCGCGGCCATCGCGCTCCGACCGCCGGCCAGCCAGCGCCGGGGGTCGACCACCTCGGGGTCGTCGGCGAGCGCGGCGCGGACTCCGGCGGTGAGCGCCACGTTGAGCGCGGTACCGATGTTGACCTTGGTGATGCCGCCGCGTACCGCGGCCACCAGTTCATCCTCCGGCACCCCGGAGGAACCGTGGAGGACGAGCGGAACGGGTACCCGCGCCGCGAGGCGGACCAGCAGCCGGTGGTCCAGCGCGGCGGCGCGGTTCGTCATGGCGTGCCGGCTGCCGATGGCGACGGCGAGGGCGTCGACGCCGGAGGCGGCGGTGAAGGCGCGTGCCGCCTCCGGGTCGGTACGGGCGGCGGGGTGGTGGGGGTCGGGTGGCGGCTCGCCCGCCTTGCCGCCGACCACCCCCAGTTCGGCCTCGATCCACAGGCCGTTGGCACGGGCCCAGCGCGCCGCCGCCGCGCAGGCGGCCAGGTTGTCGCGGTAGGGCAGGTGGGCGGCGTCGACCATGACGGAGCTGCAACCGGCCTCGGCAGCACGGCGCAGCAGTTCCGGGTCGCGGACGTGGTCGAGGTGGAGCGCGGCCGGGGCGTCGGCCGCCTCCGCCGCCGCGGTCGCGGCGCGTGCCAGGGGGAGCGGGTCGTCGCGGCGGTAGCGCACGGCGTTCTCACTGATCTGCAGGATCACCGGCGCGCCGGCCCGCCCCGCGCCCTCCAGCACGGCCTCGACGTGTTCGAGGGTGATGACGTTGAAGGCGGCGACCGCTCCACCGCGCGCCCTGGCGGCGGTCAGCAGGCCGCCGGCGTCGACGAGTGGCATGGGTACTCCGCTCCGGGCCGTGGCTGGGCCCCGGCCTGGGGCTCGCCCACCGCGGCGGCTGCTCGGTCGAGCAATATAGGCAGCCGTTCCGAGCCGTTTCAAGCACGGCTCGCGGGGCCGTGCCGCTCGGTTCGGCGGGGTCGGGCGGACGCGGGACGGCGCGGGCGGGGAGGGCGCCCCGAGCCCGGACCGGGGCCTCCGGGGGCGGGCGCCCCTGGTCACGAGGGCGGAAGGGATCCGACGCGACGGGTCCGGCAGCCGGGGTGACGGTTGTCACCACGTAGCCGGACAGGGACCGCGAGGTGACCGAAAGGCGCCCAGGGAGCGGCATTACCGGGCATCCGAGGTGCTTTTGTGCCTTTTCGTTTATCGAACGACGCTTTGTTAATCTTTGCTGACGCCGGTCACGGTCAACGCAGCAGCCACCGAGGAGTCTCGTGTCGTACATGCCGCCGCCTCCCGCCGAACCACCCCGGATATCCGGTACGGCGGAGGAGACCAGTCCCTCGGTGACGCAGCGGCTCAAGGCCCTTCCCCGGCCCGCGCTGGTCGCGGGGGCGGTGGCGGTGGCACTCGGCGGTGGCCTGCTGGTCGCCTCGCTCGCCGTCGATTCGGCCGTCGCCCAGGGCACCACCGTGCTCGGGGTGGACATCGGCGGGCTCGGCACTGACGAGGCGCGCGAGAAGCTGGCGGCGGAGCTGCCGGACCTCACCGACGACCCGCTCCAGGTGCACGTCGGGGAGATGCCCGAGGACGCGGCCGACCCCCACCTGATCGTGCCGTCCGAGACCGGCCTCTCGGTCGACGTCGCGGCCACGGTGGACCGGGCGGACTCCCCCGGCCTCTTCGGACGGCTCTTCGGCGGCGGCGGCGGACCGGTCTCGCCGGTGACGGCACTGGACGAGGACCGCGGCCGGGCCGCCATGGAGGAACTGGCCGAGGCGACCGGCACCGAGCACACCGAGGGCGGCGTCGCCTTCGTCGACGGCGAGATCGAGATCACCGACCCCAGCAGCGGCGCCTCGCTCGACGTGGACGCCGCGTTGCAACGGCTGCGGGAGGCGTTCCTCACCGCCGAGGCGTCCGCCCCGCTGTCGCTCCCGGTCACCGCGGCGCAGCCCGAGGTGGACGAGGCGGAGGTCGAGCGCGCCGTGAACGAGTTCGCCCGTCCTGCGATGTCGGGCCCGGTGCGGCTGGCCGTCGGCGACGACGAGCTCGAACTCACCCCCGCCATGATCAGCCCGTACCTGTCGATGGAGCCGGACGACGAGGGCACCCTGGTGCCCCGGCTGGACGGCGAGGGGCTGGCCACCGACGACGCGGTACTGGCCGCGGTCGACGGGGTCGACCGGCCTGCGCTCAACGCCCGGCTGGCCGCCCGGGACGGCGGGGTCCAGGTGACCGCCGACGCCCGCACCGGCGTCGAGGTGGACACGGAGGACCTGGGCGACCAGGTGATGCCGCTGCTGACCAACCCCGAGGGCTCGCGCACCGGCCAGGCCACGGTGACCACCACCGAGCCCGAACTGACCCGCGACAACGTCGGCGAACTCGGCGTGGTCGAGCAGATGTCCAGCTTCACGGTGGACTTCGACCCGGCCCCTTACCGCACCACCAACATCGGCCGCGCCGTCGAGTTGATCAACGGTTCGGTGGTGGCACCGGGCGAGCGGTGGAGCTTCAACGAGACGGTCGGCGAACGCACCGAGGAGAACGGCTTCGTCGAGGGGATCATCATCCTCAACGACCAGTACCAGACCGCGCAGGGCGGCGGCGTCTCGGCCGTGGCCACCACGATGTTCAACGCGGTGTTCTTCGCGGGGGTCAAGCCCGTGGAGTACGGCGCGCACTCGTTCTACATCGAGCGGTACCCGGAGGGGCGCGAGGCGACCGTGGCGTGGGGAAGCCTCGACAACAGCTTCGAGAACGACTCGGACCACTCGATCTACATCTCCGCGACCTCCGACGCCTCCTCGGTGACGATCTCCTTCCTCGGCACCAAGAAGTACGACGAGGTGGAGTCGGTGACCGGCGACCGCACCAACATCGTGGAGCCCGCCACCCGTGAGGCCGTGGCGGACGACTGCGTGGCGCAGCCGCCGCTGGAGGGCTTCGACGTGGTGGTCGAGCGCGTCTTCCGCAACGGCGGCGCGGAAGTGGGGCGCGAGGAGTTCACCACGCGCTACACCCCGCGTGACGAGGTCGTCTGCGAGGCCGAGGGGGACTGACCCGCCCTCAGCTCCCGCTGAACCGCGCCCGGTGGCCGGTCGTCGCACTCGACGACCGGCCACCGGTGTGTTCCGTGCGCCAACCCCCCTCCCGCGTCGGCGCGGCACCGCCACGTATCGGGACGATCCCTGCAACATTCACATAACTGCCGCATACCGCGGGCGGCGAACGGGAAGTCCTCTCATCATTCATTACGAGGTGAGGGGACAATTCCGTTTTGTGTACAGGGCTGTTCGACCGCCTTCTCCGGGCTGTCGGAAGGAGTCGCCGCTCGCCTCCCGATCCGCAACGCACCTGGAGGAGCTTTGACCGGACGAACATCGCGCCGCGGTTTCCTGACCGCGGTGGCCGCGGCTGCGGGGGGCGCAGCCGCGCTGCCCGTGATCTGCGCGGGCCCCGCACGGGCCGCCGCGCCGGGGGAACTGCCCGTCGTCACCCGGCCCGACCACCCGGAGGCCCTGTGGGCACCGGGGGCCGACACCGACCCGTTCGCGGAACCGCTGAACGCCAGCGTGGACTGCGCACTGCACCGCGCGGAGGCATGACATGGCGACCTTCGTGACCCGCGCGCAGTGGGGCGGGCGCGCCCGCCGATCCTCCAACACCAACATCACGCCCGACCGGGGCGGGGTGAGCATCCATCACGTCGGCGGCGACCGCGTGGCGCGCGCCGCCCACGGCGACTGCGCCGCCCAGGTACGCGGCATCCAGAACTACCACATGGACTCCAACGGCTGGAGCGACGTCGCCTACAGCCATCTGGTCTGCGTCCACGGATACGTCTTCCAGGGCCGCGGCGAGGGCCAGCGCACCGCGGCCAACGGCACCGACGCCGGCAACCAGAACTGGTACGGCGTCTGCGCGTTGACCGGTGGATCCTCCTCCAGCTACGACACCATCACCGACGCCCTGGTCGACGCCTTCCATCTGGCGATCTCCCGGCTGCGGTCCTCCGGCAACGCCGCCTCGGCGATCAACGGACACCGCGACCACCGGGCGACCGAGTGCCCCGGCAACCTCTACACCCTGGTGCAGAACGGACGGCTGAACCCCGGCCGTCGCAGCCACACCGTGCGCTCAGGCGAGACGCTGTACTCCATCGGCCGGCTCTACGGCGTGGCCTGGGAGTCGATCGCCGCGACCAACAACCTCTCCGCTCCCTACACCATCTACGTCGGGCAGGTCCTGGTGATCCCGGCCTCCTGACCCCGGTACCGCTCCGGGCGCACTGGCCCTGTCTGACACATCCCGCCTGGTCCGCGGCGCCTGGCACGGCATCTCGCCGCGTCGGAGCCCCGCGCGAGTACGACGGGTACAAGCTGCGATGCTCCTCCGTGCGACCCACCGCACCGGAACCGCGGGCCTCACCGGCGTGCTCACCCGACAGGACCTCGCCCGGCCGGTGCCGTCGGACGGGGCACCGGCGGTGCGGGCCGCCGGTGCCCGTCTCAGTCGACGGCGGCAGCGGCGGCCCGGCCCGCGGCCCTCCCCGAGAACAGGCAACCGCCGAGGAAGGTGCCCTCCAGCGCCCGGTAGCCGTGCAGCCCGCCGCCGCCGAACCCGGCGGCCTCGCCCGCGGCGTACACGCCGGGCAGCGGTCGGCCGTCCTCCCGGAGTACCCGGCCCGTGAGGTCCGTCTCCAACCCGCCGAGGGTCTTCCGTGTCAGCACCCGCAGCCGCACCGCGACCAGGGGACCCGCCCCCTTGTCCAGCAGCCGGTGCGGGGAGGCGACCCGGATCAGCCGGTCCCCGAGGTAGGCGCGGGCGCCCCGCACCGCGGTGAGTTGCAGGTCCTTGCCGAAGCGGTTGCCGACCTCCCGGTCCCGCGCCTCGACCTCGTGCCGCAGCTGCGCCTCGTCGATCAGCGCCTCGCCGGTGACGGCGTTCATGCCGCGCGCCAGCGCGCCCAGGTCGGGCTCCACGACGAAGTCCTCGCCGTGTTCCATGAACGCGCGCACCGGGCCGGGCGCCCCACCGCGGGCGCGGCCGAGGACGCCCCGCAGCGACTTCCCCGTCAGGTCGGGGTTCTGCTCCGAGCCGGAGAGCGCGAACTCCTTCTCGATGATCCGCCGGGTCAGCACGAACCAGGTGTGGTCGTGGCCGCCGCGCAGGATGTGCTCCAGGGTCCCGAGCGTGTCGAACCCGGGGAAGAGCGGCACGGGCAACCGACGCCCCGTGGCGTCCAGCCACAGTGAGGAGGGTCCGGGCAGGATGCGGATGCCGTGCTCGGCCCAGACGGGGTCCCAGTTGCCGATGCCCTCGGTGTAGTGCCACATCCGGTCCCGGTTGATCAGCCGCGCCCCGGCGCGCTCCGCGACGCCCAGCATCAGCCCGTCCACGTGCGCGGGGACGCCCCGCAGCATCCGCTCCGGCGGGCGGCCGAGCCGGGCGGGCCAGTGCTCGCGGACCAGCTCCGGGTTGCCGCCGATTCCACCGGAGGTGACGATCACCGCCTGCGCCCGCAGTTCGAACGCGCCGACCGGATCCCGGCCGGTCGGCGCGCCGCGCGCCGCGCCGCTCTCGGCGAGGACCTCACCGCTGACGGTGTCCACCGAGCCACCGGTCGCGGCGAGCGCGGTGACGCGGTGGCGGTGCCGCACCTCCACCCGTCCCCGGGCCTGCGCGGTCCGCAGCCGCCGCACGAACGGGGCCAGCAGGCCGGGTCCGGTGCCCCAGGTGATGTGGAACCGCGGCACGGAGTTGCCGTGCCCGCCCGCGTCGTGACCGCCGCGCTCGGCCCAGCCGACGACGGGGAAGAACCGCACGCCGAGCCCGTGGAGCCAGGCGCGTTTCTCGCCGGCGGCGAAGTCGACGTAGCTCTCGGCCCAGCGGCGGGGCCAGTGATCCTCGGCCCGGTCGAAGCCGGCCGAGCCCTGCCAGTCCTGCCAGGCCAGTTCCCGGTCGTCCCGCACCCGCATCCGCCGCTGCTCGGGGGAGCCCACGAGGAACAGGCCGCCGAAGGACCAGTGCGCCTGGCCGCCCAGCGACTGCGGCGGCTCCTGGTCGAGCAGGATCACCCGGCGCCCGGCGTCGGCGAGTTCGGCGGTGGCGACGAGCCCCGCCAACCCCGCCCCGATCACGATCACATCAGCGTCGTACGCCATGGTCTCCGTCCTTCGCGGCCACCGCCCCGCGGCGGGCCCGGTTCCGCGGGCGGCGCCCGCCCGGTGCCACGATCTTCGGGAGCCCGCACCGCGGCGTCAACCGTCCGGGACTCCCTGTCGGGGCCCGGCGGTTGGATCGCTCCATGGACGACGACGAAGTGCTGGACCTGGTGGACGAGGACGACCGTGTGACGGGCCGGGCCACCCGGGCGGAGGTCTACCGTGAACGGCTGCGCCACCGCTGTGCCGCGGTGCTCGTCACCGACGCGCGCGGCCGGGTCTTCGTGCACCGCCGGACGCCGTGGAAGCTGATCCACCCCGGCCTGTACGACATGTTCGTCGGCGGTGTGGTGGGGGTGGGCGAGAGCTACGCCGACGCCGCGTGGCGGGAGGCGAAGGAGGAGCTCGGAGCCCCCGGGCTGCCGGCGCCCGAACCGGTGCTGCGTTTCCGCTACGGGGGAGGCGGCCGGTCCTGGTGGATGGCGGTCCGCCGGGTGCGGTGGGACGGCCCGGTCCGGCCGCAGTCGACGGAGACAGCCTGGCACGCCTTCCTCACCCCGGACGACCTGACGGAGTGGCCGGCCGGTTGGGAGTGGGCCCCGTACCGCGTCGCCGCGTGGCGGCGGCTGACCGCCTACCATCGCCGGTGAACGGCGGCGGGTAGGGTCACCCGCGTGATGGGACCGCTGCGCACGATGGGTCTGTGGTTCTCCCCGCGACGGGTGAGGGCCGAGGGCGACACCCCCGACTACCGCTTCTCGCTCGCCAACGAGCGCACCTTCCTGGCCTGGGTGCGTACCGGGCTGGCCCTGGTCGCCGGTGGGATCGCCGTGGACCAGTTCGCGACGGGGCTGTCCGGGCCGGTCCGCACCGTCATCGCCGTGGTGCTGCTGGTGGGGGGCGCGGCGTGCGCGGTCCGGGCGGTGAGCCACTGGGTGCGGTGCGAGGTGGCGATGCGGCGCGGCGAGGACCTGCCCGAGTCCCGGTTCCCGGCTCTCCTGGCGGTCGGCACGGCGCTGGCCGCGCTGCTGGTGGCGGTGGCGGTGGTCACCGGGGTGCTGCGGTGAGCCGGTGCCCGGGGGCGGGCCGGGGCGCGGCGTCGTGAGCGCCCCGCAGCGGCCGGGGACGTCGGGACCGCGCGACCCCGCGGCGCAGCCGGAGCGGACGGCGCTGGCCTGGCGGCGCACCGCGCTGGCCTTCGCGGTGGTGACCCTGTTCGCCTGGCGGGTCCCGGCGGCAACGGGTTCGCCGGGTGGTGCCACGCTCACGGCCGCGGCGGCGTGCGGTGCGGCAGGAGTGGTCTTCGTGATGGTGGCGGCGCGACGCGGGAGGTGGCTGCGCACGGCGCGACCGCAGGCGCTGACGCCGCCGGTCGCGGTGCTGGCGGCGGCCACGGTCGTGCTCGCGGCGGCGGGCGGCGTCGCGCTGGTGCTGAGCCGCTGAGCAGGCGGCGCCCGTCCGGGGCCGGCGGCGGCACGACGGCAGG
>NZ_JAAVJB010000165.1 GCF_012034385.1 Streptomyces spiramenti | reverse complement strand
GGTGCCGGCGGCGACGGCGGCCCCCGGGACCGGCACGACGGCGAGGGCGGGAAGCCCCCCGCCAAGCCGCGGCGCCCGCGCTGGGCCCGCGTGCTGATAGCCGGGTCCGCCGCCCTGGCCCTGACGGTGGTCGGCGCCGGCGCCGCCGGTTGGTACTACGTGCAGCACCTCAACGGCAACCTCACCAAGAGCGACCTGCACCTCGGCGACAACAAGCTCGACAAGGCCGCGCCCAACGACCGCGGCCAGACACCCCTCAACATCCTGCTGCTCGGCAGCGACGCCCGGGACTCGGAGGAGAACCTGCGGCTGGGCGGCGCCGCCGACACCGTGGGCGGTCCCCCCATCGCGGACGTCCAGATGCTGCTGCACGTCTCGGCCGACCGCAGCAACATGACCGTCATATCCATCCCCCGGGACACGCGGGTCACCATCCCGAAGTGCACCGACCCGGCGACCGGCCGGGAGTACGACGTGGTCGAGTCGGACACCATCAACCACAGCCTCCAGCGGGGCGGCCCCGGGTGCTCGGTCGCCACCTGGGAGGAGCTCACCGGCATCCCGATCGACCACTTCATGATGCTGGACTTCGCCGGGGTCGTCAGCATGGCCGACGCCGTGGGCGGCGTTCCCGTCTGCGTCGACCGGGGCGTCGACGACCCCAAGTCCCACCTGGAGCTGGACGCGGGCGAGACCGTCATCAAGGGCGAACAGGCCCTCCAGTGGCTGCGGACCCGCCACGGTTTCGGCGACGGCAGCGACGTGGGCCGCACCAAGGCCCAGCACATGTACCTCTCCTCGATGGTCCGCGAACTCAAGGAAGGCGCGCGCCTCACCGACCCGGGCAAGCTCAACGCCCTGGCCAACGCCGCCACCAACGCCCTCACCGTCGACCCCGATCTCGGCAGCGTGAACCGCCTGTACGACCTGGGTGAGGACCTGCGGGACGTCCCCAGCGAGCGGATCAACATGATCACCATGCCGTGGGTTCCCGCTCCGCAGAACCCCGCCGCTCACGTCGCCCCCAAGCCCGGCGCCGCCGAGGAGCTGTTCGCGCTGGTCCGCGAGGACATCGCGCTCGACGAGGAGTACCCGGACGACATCGCCGACCCCGACGCCGGGGACGACGAAGCCGACGAGGAGGCGGCCCGGCCGCTCGATCCCGCCGAGGTCGCGGTGACCGTCCGCAACGGCACCGGTTCCGTCTCCCTTCCCGCCGTCACCGGCAGGGCGAGCGTCGTGGTCGCCGAACTCGCCGCGCTGGGCTACGTGCAGTCCTTCGTCGACGAACGGCCCATCTCCCAGGCGGAGACCTCCCTCACCCACCCCGCGGGGGAACAGGCGGAGGCCGACGCCCGCGCCGTCGCGGCGGCGCTCGGCCTGCCCGACCGCGCACTCCGCTCCGCCGGGTCGGCGCAGGGGCTCACCCTGGTCATCGGCACCGACTGGCGCGAGGGGAACCAGTTCCCCGCCGCCCCCGACACCGGGCCGACCGAGCCGGAGGAGCGTCTCGACAGCGCCGAGGCGATCACCGCGGACGACGACAGCGCGTGCATGACGGTGAACCCCCGGCACGCCACCGACTGAGAGCGTGTGTGAGACCCCGCGTCGGATCAGCTCGCGGCGTCGGATGCGGTCAGCTGCACGGCGGAGGGGTGCCCTCATACCGGGTTGTCTTCGGGTGTTCCTGACAACGCAGCGGATGGCCGTAGCCGGCGTCGCGGGCCCGGCGTGGGGTCTCACACACGCTCTGATTCCCGGCCCCGCCCGCGCGGCGCCGTCGTACCGTCCGCGCCGCGCGGGCGGGTCAGGCGGTGTTGCCGGCCGGTGCGCGACGAGAGTCGCGCACCCGGCGGGCGAGCGACCGCGGGCTGGTCAGGAAGCCCCACCCCCAGGACATGTGCATCGTCGCCAGCGCCACCGGGATGCGCAGCCGCGCGCCGATCGAGCGCCCCCGGCCGGCGCGCAGGGAGCCCACCGTGATCGCCGCCAGGTATCCCGCCGGCACGACGAGCGTCCACGGCGTCACCACCGCCCCGACGACACCGGCGGCGATCGCCAGCACCGCGGCGGGCGGCGCCAGGTACCGCGGGTTGATCGACCCCTGGTGGTAGCGGGCCACGACGTGCCGCCAACGGCCGTAGTCGTGGTATTGCTTCGCCAGCTTCCGGACCGTCGGCCGCGGACGGTAGGACACCAGCAGCTCGGGGGAGAACCAGATCAGCCCGCCGTCCTGCCGGATGCGGAAGTTCAGCTCCCAGTCCTGCGCGCGGACGAACTCGGTGTTGTACCCGCCCAGCCGCTCCAGGACCTCCCGGCGGAAGACACCCAGGTACACGGTCTCCGCCTCACCCGCCGAACCACCGGTGTGGAAGGCCGCGTTGCCGACGCCGATCCGGGAGGTCATGGCGGCGGCGACCGCGTGCTCCCAGTCGTTCTCGCCCTCGGCGTGCATGATGCCGCCGACGTTGGCCGCCCCCGTCTCCGCGAGCAGCCGGACCGCGGTGGCGACGTAGCCCTGCGAGAGCATGCCGTGACCGTCGACCCGCACCACCACCGGATGCCGGGACGCCTCGATCGCCGCGTTCAGTCCGGCCGGGGTGCGGCCGGTCGGGTTGGGGACGGTCCGCACCCTGCCCCATGGTCGGTCCGCGGTCTCGGCGACCAGTTCGGCGGCGATCTCATCGGTCCGGTCCGTGGACGGCCCGAGCGCGATGACCACCTCCATCCCGCCCGCGTACTCCTGCCGCAGGATGGCTTCCACCGCATGCCGCAGATGTCGTTCCTCGTTCAGCACCGGCATGATCACCGACACCGCCGGAAGGCCGTGCTCACCGGGGTCGCTACCGCCCCGGTCTCCTCGTGTCGTCACCGGCTCACGGTACCGCGAACGGATCACCGTGGTTCGCCCACCCGGGTGGTGTGCGGCGGGTCTGCGCGCGCCGCGCCCCCACCGTTCCTACGCTCCCAGCGGGGTGACCCGGCCCCCGTTCGTACGACAAGCGGAGGTTCCGACCTTGCCCGCCAGCCGCCCGCAGCACCCGAGCAGTCAGCGCCCCCGCCCCTCGACGGGTCGGCGCCGCCGCCCGCGCTGGGGGCTGCGGCTGTCCGCCGTGGCCGCGGCGTGCGTGCTGCTGACCGGCGGTGTCGGGCACGCGATGGTCTCCACCATCGACACCGGGGTGGAGCGGGTCGACCCCTTCCACGACCTCAGCAACCGCCCGGACACCAGCAAGGGGCTCAACTTCCTGCTCATCGGCAACGACAGCCGGGAGGGGATCACCGCCGAGGAGAAGGAGAAGTTCCGCATCGGCGGCGAGGCGTGCCACTGCGCCGACACCATCATCCTGGTGCACCTCTCCGAGGACCGGGAGCGGGCGAGCGTCGTCTCTCTGCCGCGGGACTCCTACGCGGAGCTCCCCGCCCACAACTTCGAGGCCGGGGGCGGCGAACGCCACCCCGAGCACCCGGACAAGATGAACGCGGCCCTCTCCCACGGCGGCCCCTCCCTCATGGTCCGCACCGTGGAGAAGATGACCGGGGTCCGCATCGACCACTACCTGGAGGTCAACTTCCTCAGCTTCATGCGGGGAGTGGACGAGATCGGCGGTGTGGACGTGTGCACCGTCCGCCCCCTCAAGGACGAGAAGTCCGGCCTGGACATCCCGCCGGGGACCTCCACCCTGAGCGGCGGTGAGGCCCTCCAGTACGTCCGCGCGCGGTCGGTCGACCCCTCCGCCGACTTCGGCCGGATGCAGCGCCAGCAGAAGTTCCTCGCCGCCTTCGTCGACAAGGCGGTCAGCACCGACGTGCTCCTCAACCCCGCCAAGCTGCGTCGGACCGCCGACGTCATGCTGGAGTCGGTCCGCGTCGACCCCGAGTTCGGCGTCGACCAGATGCTGGAACTCAGCCGTGCCCTCGGCGGCTTCGACGCCTCCTCCGCCGAACTGACCTCGGTCCCCGTGGACGGCTCCGGCAAGAAGCTGCCCAACGGCGGCTCCACCGTCGCGTGGGACGAGGAGGGCGCAGAGCGGCTGTTCGCCGCGATCCGTGAGGACCGCCCGCTCGCGGGGGCCGCGGCCGACGAGCCGCCGGAGGCCGACGAAACCGAGAGCGACGAGAGCGACGAGGGCGAGGCCGAGGAAGCGGCCGGCGGCGAGCGGACCGACGACGGTCCGCGCGGCGCCGTGCCGGTGGAGCTCGCGCCGGAGGAGGTCCGGGTCCGGGTGGAGAACGCCAGCACCACGGCGGGGCTCGCCGCCCGCGCCGACGAACAGCTGGCTGCCACCGGGTTCAGCACCGACGGCCTCACCGCGGAGGACGACCCCGGCTCCGCCTCCACCTCCCAGTCCCGCACCACCATCACCCACGGTCCGGAACAGCGCGCCGAGGCCGCGGTACTCCGAGCGGCCCTCCCCGACGCCCAGCTGCGGGAGGTGGCCGACCACGGCGACCGACTGCTGGTCGCCGTCGGCGAGGACTTCGACCGGGTCCAGCCCGTCCGCGACGGCCGCCGGCCGATGAGCTCGCAGGAGTGGAAGGACGGCGGCTTCGGCGCTGCCACCGGGGACCAGATCATCTGCGACTGAGCAGTCGTCCCCGAGGCCCGGCGGCGGTGACCACCGATCCGTGGTCGCCGCCGCCGGTCGTCCTCAGCGGACCGTGAGGAAGGCGTCCGCGGACCGCGGCGGGCGCGGGGCCGGCGGGGCGGCCGGATGGCCCACCGCCACCGCCCCCATCGGGTCCCAGGAGTCCGGCAGCTCCAACGAGTCCCGCACGGTGTCGCGGCAGAACATCGTCGACGACACCCATGCCGAGCCCAGCCCCTCACCGGCCAGCGCCACCAGCAGGTTCTGCACCGCCGCACCGGCGGCGACGACGAACATCTCCCGCTCGGCGGCGGCCCGCCGGTCGTCCGGGTAGCGGTGGGCGCCGTCGGCGACCAGGCAGGGCACCACCAGGTAGGGCGCGCGCCGCAGCACCTCGCCGCGGTGGACCCGCCGGGCGATCCACTCCTCGTCGCGCCCGTCCGCCCGCAGGTCGGCGACCCACGCGGCGAGCATGGCGTCGAGCAGGGAGGTACGCGCCGCCGCCGACTCCAGCAGCACGAACCGCCAGGGCGTCGTGTGGTGCGGCGCGGGCGCGGTGACCGCGGCGGCGACCGCCCGGCGGACGGCCCCGCCGTCGACGGCCGCGCCGGTGAACTCCCGCACGGTTCGCCGTTGGGTGACGGCGGCGCGGACCGCCTCGGAGGTGCCGAGCCGGAACATGTCCGCGGCGGCGTCGCGGACCAGCGGCCGGGCGCCGGGGTCCCCGGTGGTGTCCGGTCCGCCCACCGCCGGCGAGGTCACGGCACCGGCCCCGCCCGGAGTGGTCAGCAGGTGCTCCGGGAGGCCGCGGACCACCGCGACGGGCCGTCCCTCGGTCTTGCCCTTGACCAGCTCACCGGCGCCCGCGAGTTCGTCGGCGACGGCCGCGACGCTCACCCCCAGCGGATTGCCGTGGGTGTCGGTACCGCCCCGCAGGTCGTCCAGGGCCCGTAGCCCGGCCGCGCCGATCGCGACGTCGGTCTGCCCTTCGCGCCAAGGGCGTCCGAAGGTGTCGCTGACGACGACGGCGACCTCGACGCCGATGCGGTGGCGCAGCCCGTCGCGGATCGCACGGGCGGAGGCGTCCGGGTCCTCGGGCAGCAGCAGCACCGTGCCGCGCGGGGTGTTCGAGGCGTCCACCCCGGCCGCCGCCATCACGAACCCGTGCCGTGACTCCACGATGCGGGCCGGGCCGCGCCGCGCCACGACGCGGACGGTCTCGGAGTCGACCGCCTCCTCCCGGTCCTCGGCGAGCAGCACCCGCCCTTCCGCCTTGCTGACGATCTTCGAGGTCACGACGAGGATGTCGCCGTCGAGCAGCGCTCGGCCGCCCGGCGCCGCGCTCGCCTCGGCGATCAGCCCGGCCAGGTCGTCACCGGGCACCACCTCGGGCAGGCCGGGGAGCGACCACACCCGGAACGACTCCGACCGGGTCGCGCCGACGCCTGCCGCCGGACCGCCGCCCGGGGACGCACCGGTCGCGGCGGCCACCGCGGGGGCTGTGCCCGTCGCCGTGCCGGAGCGCGCGGGGGCGGTCACGGCGCGACGTCCGCGGCCAGGGCCGCCGCCAGGTCCAGTGCCTCCCGCGCCATCTCGGCGGTGGCCGCCGGGTCCGTCATCATCAGCGGCACCGCCCGGCAGCGGATGCCGTGGGTCTCCACCGTCCCGACGGCGTCGGCGTCCCGGGTGTCGACCAGCCAGCCGTCGAGCAGTCCCGAGCCGTAGTGCTCGGCGACCGCCGCCGCCGTCGCCTCGACGCCCACCGCGGCGAGCACCTTGTCCGCCATGCCGCGCACCGGGGCGCCGCCGACGATGGGGGAGAGGCCCACCACCGGGACCCCGGCGGCGGCGATGGCCTCCCGGATGCCGGGGACGGCCAGGACGGTGCCGATGCTCACGACCGGGTTGGACGGCGGGAACAGGACGACGTCGGCCTCGGCGATCGCCTCCAGCACCCCGGGTGCCGGTCCGGCGGTGTCCGCGCCGACCGGCACCACGGCGTGCGCCTCGGGCTCGGCCCGCAGCCGCACCCAGTACTCCTGGAAGTGCACCGCGCGACGGGTGTCGCCGTCGTCGATCAGGACGTGCGTCTCCACGCGGTCGTCGGTCATCGGCAGCAGCCGGACCCCCGGCTCCCACCGGCGGCACAACGCCTGTGTCACCTCGCTGAGCGGATAGCCGGCCGCCAGCATCTGCGTGCGGACGATGTGGGTGGCCATGTCCCGGTCACCCAGCCCGAACCACTCGGGTCCGACGCCGTAGGCGGCGAGTTCCTCCTTCACCGCGAAGGTCTCCTCGGCCCTGCCCCAGCCCTGTTCCTCGTGGATGCCGCCGCCGAGCGTGTACATCACGGTGTCGAGGTCGGGGCAGACCTTCAGGCCGAAGAGGTGGATGTCGTCGCCGGTGTTGCCGATGACGGTGATCTCCGCCTCCGGCGCGGCCAGTTTGAGACCGCGCAGGAAACGGGCACCGCCCGTGCCGCCGGCCAGAACCACGATGCGCTGCATGCGCTCCAGTGTGTCAGCAGCTGCGGCCCGCGCGCCCGGCGGTCCGCGGGCCCCCGCCGACGGCCGTGGCGGCGACAGCGGGGGCCGGGGCGACGGCGTTGCTGGGCGACGCCGCCGCGGAGGGGGACGGGCGCGCCGGCAGCCCGGGGTGCTCCGCCCGTGCCGCCGGCGACGCCGCCGCGGCGGGATGCATCGGCATGGTGGTGAGCCCCGGGTGGTAGAGGTGCAGGGAGACCGCCGGCTCCAGCGAGGTGTTGACCATCTCGTGGACGTACCCCGGCGCGAACACCCGCGTCGGCCCCGGTCGCAGCGGTCGTCCCTCGCGCGTGCCCGCGGTGAACTCGGTGAGCCCGCCCGTCAGCACGGTGAAGACCCCGTGCGCGTCGCCGTGGTCGTGGCGTCCGCTGCCCTGGCCGGGAAGCCAGCTCAGCAGCCACAGTTCGTACCCCGGTCCCGTGCGCAGCCTCCGGTACCAACGGCTGGTCGGGTCGTAACCCACCAGGGGGAGCCAGTGCTCGGGACAGTCAGCGACGGTGCGCAGCAGTCCGGCGAACCCCGCGACGGTGCAGGGGTGTTCGGCGGGCGGCGTCATTCGGTGCGGCAGCGCGGTGGTGTCACCGGCGATCTCGTTGTCGCTGTACATGTGGGACCCGTGGTGTCGAGTGGGCGGACGGTTCGCGGGGCGTCGGACGGCCCGCCGGAAACTCTGTGATCGACCGGGCACTCTGCGTGGCCGAGTCCTCAGATGAGCGCTTCCGGAGGAGGTGTGTCAAGCGACCCGTGCGTTCGGACGCATTGTTTCACCACATCCGGTTGCCGCCGGTGCCGAAAGGTTTATGCGTCCAGGGAGTGGACAGGTGGCGCAACATCGGACCTGACGGGCGCCGTTGTCTTCCCGTGACTCCACTGTGATCCGGGTCGCTCGGCCGGGGCCCTCGGAACGCGTCGGGCGTTCGATTCGTCCTCACTCCGGGACCCCCGGAGCCGGACAGTCGAAACACCCGAAGTGTCCGGAGGTTCGTGGTGGTTTGATCAGAAACGGCGCGGGTGTGGTGCCGCTGGGTGAATCACCGGGCAGCAGGCTGATCACGGCTTGACGGGTCCGGATGACGCACTTGTAATTTCACCCGTGTCGTTCGGTCCGTATCGGTAACGGCAACATCACGGGGACGCAAGGAAGGCGAGGCGCAGATGACCGAGCTGTTCCAGCAACTGCTGGTCGAGGACACCGACGAGGAGCCGGGCTGGCAGGAGCGCGCACTGTGCGCCCAGACCGACCCGGAATCCTTCTTTCCCGAGAAGGGCGGCTCCACCCGCGAGGCCAAGAAGGTCTGCCTCGCCTGCGAAGTCCGCTCCGAGTGCCTGGAGTACGCACTCGCCAACGACGAACGCTTCGGGATCTGGGGCGGACTGTCGGAACGCGAGCGCCGGCGGCTGAAGAAGGCCGTCGTCTGAACCGGTCACCGCGGCACCGGCGCCGCCGGGCCCGCGTGATCTCCCCGCCCCCGACGGCCGACGGCCGCGAACCCCGCATACCCGGCCCCTCCCGGGGCCCCCGTCACGAGCAGCACCCCCTCCAGCAGGACCTCATCGAAGCAGCGGCCGGACCCGTCGGCCCGACCCCGCGCACGCACCCCTCCGCCGTGCGCGGACCGGACCGGCGGTCCCCGCAGCCCCGGTAGTGTGTGGCTGTCCGCCGACCTCCACCGAACCGGGGCCCGTACCTCGATGCCTGCCGCAGCCGCCTCACATCCAGAGCTACCGCAGCATGTCGTCACCGCCGTGCTGGTCTCGCACGACGGAGAGCGCTGGCTCCCCGACGTGCTCGCCGGACTGGTCAACCAGCAGCGACCCGTCCAGGACGTCATAGCCGCCGACACCGGTTCGGCCGACCGCTCCGCCGACCTCGTCACCGACGCGCTCGGCCCCGAACGGGTCCTCCACCTCGCGCGCCGCACCGGATTCGGTGCCGCGGTCGCCGAGGCGGTGCGCACCGCACCCGTCCTCACCCCGGACGACCTCGACTACCTCAAACGCCCCAGCGGCTGGGACCCCGAGACGCGCACCTGGCGCGACGACACCTACGGCATGCCCGAGCTGCCGCACGGTGAACCCATCCACTGGCTCTGGCTCCTCCACGACGACTCGGCGCCCGACACCGACGCCCTCGCGAAGCTGCTGCGCCACGCGGAGGCGCACCCCGAGGCCGCCGTCATCGGCCCCAAGCTCCGCGGCTGGTACGACCGCAGGCAACTTCTGGAGACCGGCGTCACCATCGCGCGCAGCGGCCGACGCTGGACCGGACTCGACCGCCGCGAGCAGGACCAGGGCCAGCACGACCAGCACCGCAGCGTCCTCTCCGTCTCCACCGCCGGCATGCTCATCCGCCGCGACGCCTACGAGCGGCTCGGCGGCTTCGACCGCCACCTGCCCCTCATGCGCGACGACCTCGACCTGTGCTGGCGCGCGCACTCCGCCGGCATGGGGGTCCGCGTCGCCCCCAGCGCCGTCATGCGCCACGCGGAGGCCTCCGCCCGCGAGCGCCGCACCATCGACTGCGCCGGTCGACTCGGCGGCAGCCCCCACCGGGTGGACAAGGCCGCCGCCGTCTACGCGCTCCTCAGCAACAGCCGCTCCAAGGTGCTGCCGTGGGTGATGCTGCGCCTGGTGGTCGGTACTGCCATCCGCATCCTCGCGTACCTCGTCGGCAAGGCCCCCGGCCGCGCCCTCGACGAGTTCGCCGGTCTCCTCTCCGCGCTGCTCCGGCCCGAACGCATCCTCAAGGCGCGATCCCAGCGGCGCACCACCACCTCCGCCGACCTCGACCACGCCGCACTGCGCCCCCTCTTCCCGCCACCGGGCGCCACCGTCAAGGCGACCGTCGAACAGGCGGTCAGCGCCGTCTCGCGGCGTGACGAGGCCGCGGCGGCCGGCAGCCGCCACGGTGCCGTGGAGTCCGGCCCCGGCAGCGACGACGCCGACGTCCTGGAGGTCGAGCAGTTCACCCGCGTCCGCGCTCTCGCGCGGCGCCCGGCGCCCATCCTCTTCTTGCTGCTCTGCCTCGCGGCGCTCGCCGCCTCCCGGGAACTCATCGGTGGCGGCGCGCTCTTCGGCGGCGCCCTCCTGGCCGCTCCCGCTGAGGCCACCGAGCTCCTGGCCCGCGTCCGCGAGACCTGGCAGCCGCTCGGGATCGGCGACACGGGGGCGGCACCGCCGTACCTGGCCCTGCTCGCCCTGCTCTCCGTACCGTTCCTCGGTTCCACCGGCCTCGCCATGACGCTGCTGATGGTGGGCGCCGTCCCCCTCGCGGGGCTGAGCGCCTACCTCGCCTCCAAACGACTGGTCACCTCCCGCGTGCTGCGGGCCTGGGGCGCGATCGCGTACGCCTTCCTCCCGGCCGTCACCGGGGCGATCGCCTCCGGTCGGATCGGCACGGTCGTCCTCGCCGTCCTGCTGCCCCCGCTCGCACGGTGCGCCGTGTACTCCGCCGGGCTGGTGTCCGGCAGTCGCGGGCCCTGGCGCGCCGCCTGGGCGGGAGCGCTGCTGCTCACCGTGGTCACCGCCTTCACCCCGGTGGTGTGGCCGCTCGCCGTGGTGCTCGCCGCCGCCGCCCTCGTGCGGTCCGGTACCGGCCGCGGTCCCCGACTGCGCCGGTT
This sequence comes from Streptomyces spiramenti, assembly GCF_012034385.1. Classification (GTDB taxonomy): domain Bacteria; phylum Actinomycetota; class Actinomycetes; order Streptomycetales; family Streptomycetaceae; genus Streptomyces; species Streptomyces spiramenti. Next base: position 1,284 of record NZ_JAAVJB010000165.1, on the reverse strand, counting down.
CGCCGCGCTGCTGCTCACCCCCGTCGTCATGCTCGCGCCGTGGTCGCTGACCGTGCTGAGCAGCACGGACGAGCTGCTCGCGGAGGCCGGACAGCGGCTGGTGGACACGCCCGCGTCGCCCCTGGCGCTCCTCGGGCTCAACCCCGGCGGCCCGGGTACCCCGGCCGAGTGGCTGATGCTCGGGGTGCTGCTGGCCGGCCTCGCCGCCCTGCTGCGTCGGGAACGCCGCACCGCGGTGACGGCGGCCTGGGGCGCCGCCCTCGCGGCTCTCGTCGTCGCGGTCTGGGCGAACGGCTCCCACTGGGCCGGTCCCGCACTCCTCGTCGGCGGCCTGGCGGTCGTCGCCGCCGCGGCGCTCGGCGCCGACGGCGCACGTCACCGGGTCGCAGCCGAGAGCTTCGGCTGGCGCCAGCCGGTCGCGGTGCTGCTCGCCGTCGCCGCCGCCGTCGGCCCGGCGCTCGCCGCCGCGGGCTGGATGGTGCGCGGTGCCGACGGACCGCTGGAACGCGCCAACCCCGTGCAGGTTCCGGCCTTCGTCGCCGAGGAGAGCTCCACGGGCGACCGCGCGCGGACCCTCGTCCTCGCCGGCGAGGACGAGACCTCCGAGGGGGCACCGGCCGCCCTCGACTACGCGGTCGTGCGCGGGGCCGGTACCCGGCTCGGCGACGCCGACATCGCCCGGCTCATGGCCGAGGACACCGACCTCTCCGCGATGGTGGCCGACCTCGCCGCCGGTTCCGGCGCCGACCAGGCGGAGCGCCTCAGCGGCTCCGCCATCCGGTACGTACTGGTCCGCGACGGGTCGCCCGACGAGCTGCACCGCGTCCTGGACACGACGCCGGGGCTGAAGCGGCTCAGCCAGGAGGACGGCAGTGCCCTGTGGCGCGTGGAGCGGGAACTCTCCCGCGTCATGGTGCTGCCCGCAGAGGGCGACACCGCCGTCCCCGCACGCCTGCCGGCCGGCCCCGTCGAGGTCGACACCGAGCTGCCGGACGGCCCCGAGGGCCGCGTCCTGCGCATCGCCGACACCGCCTCCGAAGGCTGGCAGGCGACCCTGGACGGTCGACGGCTGTCCCCGGTGACCGTGGACGGCTGGGCGCAGGGATTCGAACTGCCCGCCGGTGGCGGCAGGTTGCTGGTCTCGCACAGCGAGAGCACCCTCCACACCCTGTGGACCTGGACCCAGGGCTTCGGGCTGCTGGTCCTGGTGATCCTGGCGCTGCCCGGCCGTCGCCGCGAGGTGGACGACGACCTCCCCGACGCCGCCGGCGACAGCTCCGGCGG
>NZ_JAAVJB010000164.1 GCF_012034385.1 Streptomyces spiramenti | reverse complement strand
GGGCGCGGGTGGCGGGCCGCGAGGTGGGACGCCCGCCGGGTGCCGGGGCGTCAGGCGCCTGCCGGGACCGCCCCGTCGCGTGCGGCGACCAGGTGGCAGGAGGTGGCGTCGCGGCCGAGCGGCAGCACCGGCAGTTCGGTGCGGCGGCAGGCGTCGGCGACCCCGGCCGCTTCCGCCTCGCCGGACGCCAGGGCGGGGCAGCGGGGGTGGAACCGGCAGCCGCCGGGGACCGCGGTGGCGTCCGGCGGTTCGCCGGTGAGGACCTGCGGTCGACCGACGGGGCTGTCGGGGAGGACGGAGACCAGCGCCCGGGTGTAGGGGTGGCGGGGGTCGGTGAGGATCTCGTCGACCGAGCCGATCTCCACGATCCGGCCCAGGTACATGACGGCGATGCGGTCGGCGATGTTCCAGGCCAGGCCGAGGTCGTGGGTGACGACCACGGCGGAGAGCCCCAGGTCGTCGCGGAGCCGCATCAGCAGGGCGAGGATCTCGCCGCGGACGGAGGCGTCGAGGGAGGCGACCGGCTCGTCGGCGATGATGACGCGCGGTTCCAGGACCAGGGCGCCGGCGATGACGACGCGCTGCCGCTGCCCGCCGGAGAGTTCGTGCGGGTAGGCGAGGAAGAACTTCTCGGCGGGCCGGAGGCCCGCACGGGAGAGGGCGTCGGCGACCCGGTCGCGCTCGTTGTCGTGGATGCCGTGGATGCGCAGCCCCTCGGCGACCGCGTCGTACACGGTGTGCCGGGGGTTGAGCGCGCCGGTGGGGTCCTGGAGGACCAGCTGGGCCTCGCGGCGGTACGCCTTGAGCGCCTTGGCGCCGTAGCCGAGCGGCTGCCCCTCGAAGGTGACGGTGCCGGCGGTGGGGCGTTCCAGTCCCAGCAGGGTGCGGGCGACGGTGGTCTTGCCGCACCCGGACTCCCCCGCCAGCGCGAGGATCTCGCCGGGGCGCAGGTCGATGTTGACGCCGTCGACGGCGCGGGCGGTGCGACCGCCGGGCGCGCGGAAGCGGACCGCGAGGTCGTGCGCGGCGAGCGCGGGTTCGACGGCCGCGGAGGTGGGCGGTCCGGCGGCGTCGGGCGCGGTGGTGGCGGCGGGCGGTCCGCCGGCGGGCGGGATGCGGTCGGTGGTCATGCGTCCCCCTTGGTCAGCAGGGTCGGCGCGGGGAGGTCCGCGGCGGTGTCCTCGACGCGCAGGCAGGCGGCCTGCCAGTCCTCGCGGGCGGCGCGCAGCGTCACCGGGGTGGTGGCGCACTCGTCCATGACGACGGGGCACCGCGGGTGGAAGGAACAGCCGGTGGGGAGGTCCGAGGGATCGGGCGGGTCACCGGCGAGGCCCTGCGGGTTGCGGCGTTCGGCGGGGTCGCCGACGGTCGGGAAGGCGGCGGACAGCGCCTGGGCGTAGGGGTGCCGGGCGCCGGCGAACACCTCGCGGGAGGGGCCGTGCTCGACCAGGCGGCCCGCGTACATCACGGCGAGCCGTTCGCAGGTGTCGGCGAGGACCGAGAGGTCGTGGCTGATCATGACCAGGGCGATGTGCCGTTCGGTGACGAGCTGCTTGAGCAGCCGCAGCACCTGGGCCTGGATCATGACGTCGAGGGCGGTGGTGGCCTCGTCGGCGACGATCAGCTGCGGGGAGCAGGCCAGGGCCATGGCGATCATGACGCGTTGCCGCTGCCCGCCGGAGAGTTCGTGCGGGTAGCTGGTGGCGCGCCAGGCGGGGAGGCCGACCTGGGACATGAGTTCCACCGCGCGGGCCTCCGCGGCGGCGCGGGAGACGCCCTCGTGGAGGACGATCGGCTCCGCGATCTGCCGGGCGATGCGGTGCACGGGGTTGAGCGAGTGCATCGCGCCCTGGAAGACGATGGAGGCGCCCGCCCAGCGCACGGCGCGCAGCTTCCCGAACGACATGGCGAGGATGTCCTCGCCGTCCAGCAGGATGCGGCCGGTGACCTCCGTGCCGGGCGGCAGCAGCCGCAGCACGGCGGCGGCGACGGTCGACTTGCCGCAGCCGGACTCCCCGGCCAGGCCGAGGGTGTCGCCGGGGTCGAGGCTGAGGGAGATACCGCGGACGGCGGGGATCTCGCCGCGGGAACCGCGGTAGGTGATGCGGAGGTCCTCGATCTGCAGGGTGGGGCGCACGGTGCTCCCGCCTCTCGGTTCGGGCGCCCGGTCGTCGGCGCCGGGTGCCGGCTCCCGCTCCGTCGCGTCGGTGGTCACCGCGCACCCCGCAGCCGGGGGTTGAGGACGGTCTCCATGGCGCGCCCGCACAGGGTGAACGCGAGGACGACGGCGAGGATCGCGAAGCCGGGCGGCAGCATGTACCACCAGGCGCCGTAGGAGATGGCACCGGCGTGGAAGGCGCGTTCCAGGATGGTGCCCCAGGAGACGGTGCTCGGGTCCCCCAGGCCCAGGAAGGAGAGCGACGCCTCGGTGAGGATGGCGCTGGAGACCTGGAGGGTGGCGCTGGCGAGGATCAGCGGCATCAGGTTGGGGAGGACGTGCCGCGACATCTGGTGCCAGTGCCCGGCGCCCAGGGCGCGGGCGCGTTCCAGGTAGGGGCGGCCCTCGATGGACATGGTCTGCGCGCGCACCAGCCGCGCGGTGCCGGCCCAGGAGGTGAGGGCGATCGCCACGATGATGGTGAACCGGCTGGCGCCGAGGGCGACGACCAGCGCGATGGCGAGGACCAGGCTGGGCAGCACGATGAACCAGTCGGTGAGCCGCATCAGCAGCCAGGAGGCCCAGCCGCCGTAGTGCGCCGCCATCATGCCGACGAGGGTGCCGAGGCCGACCGCGAGGACGGCGGCGACGATGCCGATCTGGAGGGAGACGCGCGCGCCCCAGACGACCTGGAGCAGGATGGAGCGACCGACCTCGTCGGTCCCGAACCAGAACTCCCCGCTGGGCGACTCCAGCCGCTCCCCCGGCGCGTTGACCGCCCGTAGCTGCGACTCGTCGGTGTAGAGCGGGGCGAGCAGCGTGGCCAGCGCGATGAACGCCAGGACGCCGAGGCCGACCAGGCCCGCCGGCTGCTTGCGGTACTGGCGCCAGAAGTCGGCCAGCGCCTTGCGGCGCCGCGCCCAGGTGATGGCGCGGGCGGAGGTGAGCTGCGGGGCGGAGCCGGATGCCGTCGCCCGCGGCTGCTCTTCGGTCTCCCCGGGCGGTGCCGGGGTGCTGGGAGCGCTCATGCGGAACTCCGCACTCTCGGGTCGAGGAAGCGGTACAGGATGTCGGCCAGCATGTTGGCGATGATCGTGGTGCCGGCGAAGAAGATGAACAGCAGTTGCAGCAGCGGGATGTCGGGTACGCGGATCGCCTCGTAGAAGAGGAGGCCGAGCCCGGGCCAGCTGAAGATCGTCTCGGTGAGCAGGGCGCCGTTGAAGATGGCGCCGAACTGGAGGGCGATCAGGGTGACCGTGGGCAGCAGCGCGTTGGGGACGGCGTGCCGGCGGCGGACCACGTCGTCGCGCAGCCCCTTGGCCTTGGCGACGGTCAGGTAGTCGTTGCCGCGTTCCTCCAGGATCGAGGAGCGCATGATCAGCACGTACTGGGCGTAGATGACCGCGGCCATGGTCAGCGCGGGCAGCACCAGGTGGTGGGCGACGTCGAGCGACTGCGCCCAGAAGCCGTCCCCGACCCCCCGGGTGGACCGCATCCCGTTGACGGGGAACAGGTCGAGCTGCACCGAGAAGATGATGATCACGATCATGCCCAGCCAGAAGGTGGGCGCGGACCAGAGCGCCAGCGAGAGGCCGACCTGCGACTTCTCGAAGCGGCTGCCCTGCCGCCAGCCGGCGCGGGCGCCGATCCAGATCCCGAGCCCGGCGGCGATGACCAGCGCGGTGCCGGTCAGCAGCAGCGTGTTGGGGAGGCGCCCCAGCAGCAGGTCGGTGACCTGCTGGTTGTTGACGTAGCTCGTGCCCCAGTCGAGGGTGAGGACGGAGCGGATGTACTCCCAGAACTGTACGGTCAACGGCTCGTTGAGGCCGAGCCGTTCCTCGATCTCGGCGCGCTGGGAGGGCGTCAGCGGGGTGTCGCCGCCGATCGCCTTCACCGGGTCGCCGCCGATGATGCGGAAGATGAAGAACGCGGTGAACAGCACCAGGACCAGTGAGATCACGGCGCCGGAGAACTTCAGCCCGAGGAACCGCCAGAAGTCGCGGCGCGAGGGCGTGAACGGCTGTTGCTGGACGGTTGCTTCGTCGCCGCCAGGGGTGCCGGCGCCGCCGTCGGGCAGCGCCGGCACCTGGGCGGTGGGCTGGATTCCCATCGTGTCCCGTGTGTTCCTTACTCCCGGTCGTCAGCGGTCTTGCGGCGCTGCATCCAGGCGAAGCCGCCACCGGCGACCGCGACCAGGACGAGGCCGCCGATGACCCACGGCAGGGCGCTGCCGGAGTCGGAGCCGGAGCCGGCGGCCTGGCCGCCCGCGCCGTCGGCGGGGGTGGCGCTGCGGTAGCCGAAGGCGCCCTGCTGCTCGCGGATCATGCCCTCGGCTGCGGGCTGGGTCTCGAACCCGCTCCAGCGCTCGGAGTTGTACGCCTCCAGCTGGTTCTCGTAGTAGAGGACGATGGCGGGCGCGTCCTGGTAGAGCAGCTGCTGCATGTCGCGCAGGATTCCGGCGCGGGTGTCGAGGTCGGTCTCGGCGGTCTGCCGCTCGAAGAGCGCGTCGTACTCCTCGTCGCAGTAGAACGCGAAGGTGAGGTCGGTGGGTTCTGCGTCCTCGGGGAGGCGGGCGCAGGTGTGGTACGCCAGCGTCTCGCTCGGCTCGGGGCCGGAGTTCCAGGTCCCGAAGGCGATGTCGAAGTTGCCCGCCTCCTGCTCCTCGTTGAGCGGGGTGGTGTCCATGGCGATCGCGTCGAGCCGGATGTCGAGCTCGGCGACCCAGTCGACGAGGAAGTCCTGGATGATCGCGTAGGACGGCCGGTCGGAGTGGTAGAAGAGGCGGAACTCCAGAGGACGTCCGCTCTCCGGGTCGACGCGCAGGCCCGCGCTGTCGCGCTCGTCGTAGCCTGCCTCGTCCAGCAGCCGGTTGCCGGCCTCGATGTCGGCGTCGATCAGGTCGTCGCCGGTGGGCTCCCAGGAGAGGTCACCGAATATCGGCGGGACGTAGCTGACGCCGGGAAGGGCGAAGCCGCCGGTGGCGACCTCGACGATGCGCTCCTTGTCCACGGCGTGCGCGATGGCGCGCCGGACGTCGGGGTCCTGCAGCGCGGGGTGGCCGTCGCCGAACTCCTCGCCGCCCTGGGTGCGGGCGCCCGCGTTGAAGGTGAGGGACTGCATCCGGCGGCCGGGGCCGGTGGAGGTGGTGATGCCCTCGCGCGACTCCAGCGCCTCGTACTGCTGGGGGTTGAGCCCGCCGACGAGGTCCACCTCCCCCGCCTGGAGGGCCTGCACCATCGCCTCGGGGGTCTGGTAGTCCTGGAGGACGAACTCGTCGTAGTCGACGGGCCCTTCCCAGTAGTCCTCGTTGGCGGCGAGGGTGATCCGCTCACCCTCGCGGTGCTCGCTCAGGCGGAACGGACCGGAGGTCGGCTGGTCGGGCTCGCCGGCGTAGGCGCCGGGGTCGTCCAGCCCGCCCCAGACGTGCTCGGGCATGATCATGATGGACACACCCTTGAGGTGGTTCATCATCGCGCTGGGCTCTTCGATCTCGATGACCAGCGTGTGGTCGTCCTCGGCGCGCACGTCGGTGAAGTTGTCGACCAGGTCGCCGTGGCGGCTGTTGAGGACGGGGTCCTCACGCAGCAGGTCGTAGGTGAATTTCGCGTCCTCGGCGGTGATCGGTTCGCCGTCGGACCAGGTGGCGTCCGGGTTCAGCCGGTAGGTCCAGGTCAGGCCGTCTTCGGAGGACTCCCATTCCTGCGCGATTCCGGGAGCCGGGCTGAAGTCCTCCTGGCTCCACCGGATCATCGGCGTGTACATCAGGTTGTTGATCTCGCCCTGCAGCAGCCACCCGGAATCGAGCGGGTTGAGGTGCGGGATGTTGCTGAGGCCGGAAGTACCGACGATCAGGGTGTCCTTGCCGCCGCCCTGCGCGACCGCGCCGCTCATCGGCGCGAGCGAGAGCACCACACCCCCGGCGACCGAGACGGCCGCCGCGCGCTTCAGGAACGACCGTTGGGCCTTTTCTGCCACGGCGGTTCTCCCCTTCCAGACCTGGTAGTCAGCGAATGTCGAGCACCCTCGAACACCGGAGGAGGTAAGTCAATGCCTGCTTCTGAAACTTTCATTCAGCTGAAAGCCGCGGCCGTCCGGGGCCTTCGGATTCTGTAGCGAACCGGGCCGAAACGCGCCTGATTCACCTCGCCGAAACACAATTCACTCAACGGTCGGACCACTGGCAGAAGCGGTCGCGACCGGAGGATCCGTTACCGATCCGCAATGCTATGACCTGCACGGTTGGCCCCTTCGTTGATCTGTTCATCATCCTTTCTACACAGCTGACAACCATCTCGACGGTTGGGGCGCACGCCCGTGGCGGGCCCAGCGCACGCCCGCGAAAGCCGCCGACGGCGCGAATCCGGACGATGTGCGTGCGCTCCGGAGCGGCAGCGGAGGCGGGAACACCGGGGCGCGGCACCCCCGATGGGGCGGACGCGCCGTGGCGGCGGCGCGGCGCGGACGGGGCCGAACGGCGGAGGGCTGGGCCCCGTGGCGGGCGGCGGAGATCACCCGGCCGGCGGCAGCGGTGAACGGGTGACGGCTGCGGTGAACGGGTGACCCCGCGTCAGCGGCACCACCCGGAGCGCCCGCCGGCGAACGGCACCACCGGCGGCCGACGGACGACCGAGCCCCGCCCGGGAACGGGCGGGGCTCGACGGGTCCGGCGAAGCAGAGCGGGGTTCGGCCGTCGGGCGGCTCAGCCGGAAAGGCCGCGGACCACCAGGTCGGCCAGCGCGAAGACGAAGAGGCTGATCCCGACGAAGCCGTTGACGGTGAAGAACGCCCGGTTCAACCGGGAGAGGTCGCCCGGCCGGACGATGGTGTGCTCGTACGCGAAGGCAGCCGCTACCACGGCGAGCCCCACCCAGAGCAACGGCCCGGCGTCCGTCAGCACGGCGAACCAGGCGAGGAGCGCCAGCGTCACCACGTGGCAGCCCCGGGCGCCGTGGAGCGCGGTGGCGACCGAGAAGCGCGCCGGGACGGACCGGACACCCTCGGCACGGTCGGCAGCGACGTCCTGGCAGGCGAAGATCAGGTCGAAGCCGCCGATCCACACCCCGACGGCCAGCCCGAGGACGACCGCCTCCCACGACCAGCTGCCCGTCACGGCGAGCCAGGCGCCGATCGGCCCCATCGCCTGCGCGAGGCCCAGGATGGCGTGCGGATAGTCCGTGAAGCGCTTGCCGTACGGGTAGACGACCATCGGCACCACCGCGACCGGGGCCAGCGCCAGGCAGAGCGGGTTGAGCAGCGCGGCGGCGCCGAGGAAGACGACCAGCGCGACCAGCGCGCCGGTCCAGGCGGTCCGTACCGAGACCGCGCCGGTGACCAGCTCCCGCGAGGCGGTGCGCGGGTTCCGGGCATCGATCTCGCGGTCGATGATCCGGTTCGCCGCCATGGCGAACGTCCGCAGCCCCACCATGGCGACGGTCACCAGCAGCAGCGTCAGCCAGTGCACCGTCCCGTCGTCGAGGAACATCGCGGTCAGCGCGGCGATGTAGGCGAAGGGCAGCGCGAAGACGGAATGCTCGATCATCACCAGGCGCAGGAACGCCCGCGCCCGGCCCCCGGCGGCGACGCCGGGGTCGGCGGCCGGCCGGCCGGCTGCCGCGGTGGTCACAGCCCGTATTCCTTCCAGCGGCCGGTGACCTTCTCGGCGGTCTCCGGGTCCGAGACCACCATCCGCGGCCAGCCGCCGTCGCGGGTGTACCCCTCCTCGGGGAGCTTGGCGGTGGCGTCGATACCCGCCTTGCCACCCCAGAACTGCTGGTAGGAGGCGTGGTCGAGGTGGTCCACCGGCCCCTCGGTCAGCATGAGGTCCCGGGCGTAGTCCGTGTTGCCCAGCGCCCGCCAGGCGACCTCGTGCAGGTCGTGGACGTCGCAGTCCGCGTCCACCACGATGATCAGCTTGGTCAGCGACATCATGTGGGCGCCCCAGACCGCCGACATCACCTTCTGCGCGTGCTTGGGGTACTTCTTGTCGATCGAGATGATCGCGCAGTTGTGGAAACCGCCGGCCTCCGGCAGGTGGTAGTCCACGATGTCCGGGATGATGATCTTCAGCAGCGGCAGGAAGAACCGCTCCGTGGCGCGCCCCAGCGGCCCGTCCTCCGTCGGAGGGCGGCCGACGACGATCGACTGGAGCAACGGCCGCTTCCTGGTCGTCACGCAGTCGATCGTCAACGCGGGGAACGGCTCCTGCGGCGTGTAGAAGCCGGTGTGGTCGCCGTAGGGGCCCTCCGGGAGCATCTCCCCCGGCTCCAACCAGCCCTCCAGCACGACCTCGGCGTTGGCCGGGACCTGGAGCGGCACGGTCTGGCAGTCGACCATCTCCACCCGCTTGCCGGCGAGGAACCCCGCGAAGAGGTACTCGTCGATGTCGCCGGGCAGTGGTGCGGTGGAGGCGTAGGTGACCGCGGGCGGGCAGCCGAAGGCGATGGCGACCGGCAGCCGCTCCCCGCGGCGCGCCGCGACCTGGTAGTGGTTCCGGCTGTCCTTGTGGATCTGCCAGTGCATCCCGATGGTGCGGCGGTCGTGACGCTGGAGCCGGTAGAGGCCGAGGTTGCGGACGTCGGTCTCGGGGTCCTTGGTGTGGGTCAGGCCGAGGTTGAAGAACGAGCCGCCGTCCTCGGGCCAGGTGAAGAGCGCGGGCAGCGCGTCGAGGTCGACGTCGTCGCCGTGCATCACCACCTCCTGCACCGGGCCGCTCTTGACCTTCTTCGGCGGCAGGTGGCTGACGGAGCCCAGCTTGCCGAGCGCCTCCCGCATGCCGACGAAGCCCTGCGGCAGCTCCGGCTTGAGGAGGCCGCCGATCTTGTCGCCGATGTCGCCGTAGGACTTCAGCCCCAGCGACTTCAGCAGCCTGCGGTCGGTGCCGAAGACGTTCATCGCCAGCGGCAGCTTCGATCCCTTGACGTTCTCGAAGAGCAGCGCGGGGCCACCGGCCTTGTTGACCCGGTCGGTGATCTCGCCCACTTCCAGGTGGGGATCGACCTCCGCGGTGATCCGTTTGAGGTCCCCGTCCCGCTCCAGGGCGCGCAGCAGCGCGCGGAGGTCGTCGTATGCCATGGGACTCAGTATCGCGGACGCATTACCCTGGCTGTTGTCAGGGGGCCGCTGCGACGTGGCCCGTTACACCCGCTCACCCGGGGGACGAACATGCTCAAGGTACTGATGTTCCTGGTGCCTATCGCGTTGGCCATCTACGCGCTCGTGGACTGCATCAGCACCAAGGACGACGAGATCAAGCACCTGCCGAAGCTGGTCTGGCTGCTCCTGATCGTGTTCGCGTGGATCATCGGCCCGCTCGCCTGGATCATCGTGGGCCGCAAGCGCAGCCTGCCCAAGGCGCCCGGTGGGCGCGGCACGGCGGGCGGCGGCTGGGTCGCGCCGGACGACAACCCGGACTTCCTTCGCTCGATCAACCACGAGCAGCAGCGCGAGGAGAACGAACGCGACAAGGAGCTCCTGGAGAACTGGGAGGAAGACCTCCGACGACGCGAGAGCGAGCTGCGCGACGGCGACGACAACGACGGCGCGGCGGCGGTCTCAGGCGCCCGGCGGCACCAGGCGGTAACCCACCCCGCGAACGGTCTGGATGATCTCCGGGTGGTGCGGGTCGTCCCCCAGCCGCTCCCGCAGCCGCCGGATGTGCACCGTGATGGTGTTCGACCGTCGTGCGCCGTCCCCCCACAGCTCGGCGCGGATCCGGTCGCGCGTGATGACCTTCTCCGCGTGCTGCATCAGCAGGTGCAGCAGCTGGAACTCGCGCAGCGGCAGCCGCCCGGTGGGCACACCGTGCATCCGCACCTCGTAGCTGCCCGGGTCCAGCGTCAGCGGCCCGCAGACCAACGGCTGGTCCCAGCCCCGGGTGCCCCGGTCCGCGAGGCTCAGCAGCTGGGCCACCTCGCGCGGCCGGTAAGGCCGCGCCACGCAGGCGCTGGCGCCTGCGGCCAGCGCCGGTCCGACCTGCTCGGTGTCACCGGGGCCCACACCCAGCACCACGGGGATCGACAACCGGCGTCGCACCAGCCGCAGCACCGTGGCACCGTCCAGCAGCGGCAGATCGGCCGAGACCAGCAGGACGTCCGGCTTGCGCAGCCCCGCCTCCAGCAGCGTGACCGCCCCGTCGGCGCAGTGCACGACGGAGACCTGGTACTTGGCCAGCTGCGCCGTCAGCCCCTGCCGTATGCGCTCGTCGGAGTCGGCGAGCAGCACCACCGGGTGCGAACCGAGGGGGATGCGGAGCGTCGCCGGGATCAGCGGCTCGGTGATCGGGGCCTCGTCCACCGCCGGCTCAGCCGAAGCGACCGGAAATGTAGTCCTCGGTGCGCTGGTCGGCGGGACGGTTGAAGATCCTCTCGGTCGCGTCGTACTCGACCAGGCGCCCATGGCGCACTCCCTCGCTGTCGGTGTCGGCAGTGAAGAAAGCGGTGCGATCGGAGACGCGGGCCGCCTGCTGCATGTTGTGGGTGACGATGACGATGGTGAACCGGTCGGCGAGGTTCACCATCAGGTCCTCGATGCGCGCGGTGGCGATCGGGTCCAGGGCCGAACAGGGCTCGTCCATCAGCACCACGTCGGGACGGACGGCGATGGTGCGGGCGATGCAGAGGCGCTGCTGCTGTCCGCCGGAGAGCGCCAGGCCGCTCTGTTTGAGCTTGGCCTTCACCTCGTCCCACAGCGCCGCGCCCGTCAGCGCCTCCTCGACCCGGTCGTCCAGTTCCGACTTGGGCATGCGGCCGTCGATGCGCAGGCCGTAGGCGACGTTGTCGTAGATCGACTTCGGGAACGGGTTGGGCTTCTGGAACACCATGCCGATGCGGCGCCGCACCTCGATGGCGTCCACTTCCTCCGCGTAGAGGTCCGCGCCGTGGTAGCTGACCTCGCCGTTCACCCGGGCGCCCGGCACGAGGTCGTTCATCCGGTTCAGGCAGCGCAGCACGGTCGACTTGCCGCAGCCCGACGGGCCGATCAGCGCGGTGATCTCGCGGTCGTGGATGTCCATGGAGACGTCGCGGACGGCGCGGTGCGAGCCGTAGGAGACCTCCAGCCCCGCAAGGCGGAACACCACCGGTGCGGCGGGACGGGCGCCTCCGGCGCCCGAGTCGTCCGGGGCGCCGGCACGCGCCGGTATCGACAGGTCTACGGGCATCGTCGGGCTCCCGGGGCGTTGGCTGGTGGTCCGGCACGGACGTTCACCATGTAACGAGCCGTGGGTAGCGGGTTGCACGGCGTGGGGTGAACCCGGGATGAACAACGGCGTTCCCGCAGGTTCGGTCCCGCGCGGTCGTCCCACCGGGCCGTCCGTCCCCCGCGCACCGGCCCTCTCCGGACCGTCCGTCCCCCGCACGTCCCGCCCCTCCCCGGGGCCCGGGGAGGGGAGCGACCCGCGCGTCTCGGCCCAACACCGCGCCGCGCCGGGCCGGTTGTCCCCGAACACCCGGCGCGGGCCGCCGGGGTCGGTAGCATGCGGAGCCGTGGGCATCGACGGTGAACGACTGGTACTCGACTACCTCAGCAAAGTGGGCGACCTCGCCCACAGCGCCAACATCCCCTCGGCCGAGCGCCGCCAACTGGTCGGCAGGCTCCGCGACGAGATCGGACGCCAACGTTCCGCCGTGCAGGGCCAAGAGCGCGACGCCGACGTCAAACGCATCCTCGGCGGCATCGGCCGTCCCGAGGAGGTCGTCGCCGCCGCGGGAGGCGCCCCCGACGCCGCGCCGTGGGAGGCCCCGCCCGGCGCCCCGGCCGGGGACGCCTCCCCGGGCCGAGGCCGGTTCGGCCGCTTCGGCCGGGCCATGGGCGCCCGCGCCACCGCCGAGGACCGGACGGAGCCGACGCCCCGGGCCCCGGCCGCCCCCGCCGAGCTCCCCGC
>NZ_JAAVJB010000163.1 GCF_012034385.1 Streptomyces spiramenti | reverse complement strand
GCGCGACTCAGCCCGCCGCGGGGCGGCCCGCGCCACCCCCCTCCGCGGTGGGTCCGTCGGCGGCCGGGAGCAGGGGGAGCAGTTCGGGGAGTCTGCCGTCCGCCGCCTCGGCGGCGCGCAGCCGCTCCGCGGGGACGGTGCCGTAGGTGGTGGTGCGGGCCCGGGAGGGGCGCCCGGCGGCGTCGGCGATGCCCCGGAGCCCGGCGACCGTCATGTGGGAGCCGTAGGCGGAGCCCGCCATCCGGGAGATGGTCTCTTCCATGAGGGTGCCGCCCAGGTCGTTGGCGCCGGAGCGCAGCATGGCGGCGGCGCCCTCCGACCCGAGCTTGACCCAGCTGGTCTGGATGTTGGTGATGTGCGGGTGCAGCAGGACGCGGGCCATGGCGGTGACCGCGCGGTTGTCGCGGGCGGTGGGGCCGGGGCGGGCGATGCCCGCGAGGTAGACCGGCGCGTTGGTGTGGACGAAGGGCAGCGTGACGAACTCGGTGAACCCGGGGACGCCGGCTTCGAGCGCGGTCCGCTGGATGTCGGCGAGGGTGCGGAGGTGGCCCAGCCAGTGGCGCGGCTGGTCGACGTGGCCGTACATCATCGTGGAGGAGGTGCGCATCCCGAGGCGGTGGGCGGTGCTGACGACCTCGCGCCAGGTGGCGGCGGGGAGTTTCCCCTTGGTGAGGACCCAGCGGACCTCGTCGTCGAGGATCTCCGCGGCGGTGCCGGGCAGGGAGTCCACCCCCGCCTCGCGGGCGGCGGTGAGCCAGTCCTCGATGGAGAGGCCGGTACGCGCGGCGCCGTTGACGACCTCCATCGGGGAGAAGGCGTGGACGTGCATGCCGGGGACGCGTTCCTTGACGGCGCGTGCGATGTCGAAGTACGCGGTACCGGGAAGGTCGGGGTGGATGCCGCCCTGCATGCAGACCTCGACGGCTCCGACGTCCCACGCCTGGGCGGCGCGGTCGGCGACCTGGTCGAGGGAGAGGGTGTAGGCGTCGGCGTCGGTGCGGCGCTGCGCGAAGGCGCAGAACCGGCAGCCGGTATAGCAGACGTTGGTGAAGTTGATGTTGCGGGTGACGATGTAGGTGACCTCGTCGCCGACGGTGTCGCGGCGCAGCGCGTCGGCGGTGTCGCAGAGGGCGTCCAGCGCCGGTCCGTCGGCGTGGAGGAGGGCGAGTGCCTGCTCGTCGGTGAGTCGGGTGGGGTCGTCGGCGGCGACGGCCAGCGCTGCGCGCGCCTCCGCGTCGATCCGCTCGGGGGCGGTGGCGGGGCCGGGCAGCCGGTCGGGGACGAGCCCGGGGGCTGCGGCCTCGCGCAGTGCCTCCCAGTCGCCGTAGACCTCGTCGAAGTCGGCTCGCCGGTCGCCGGTGCGTCCCTCGGTGTCGACGGTGCGGTGCAGGTCGGTGCGGCCGGTGGCGGTCATCGGCTCGTCGGGTTCCTGCCAGGGCAGGCCGGTGGGCGCGGCGTCGGGGCGGGCGAGTCCGGTCGCGGGGTCCGCGAGCGCGGCGACGTGCGGGCGGAGCCGGGGGTCGAGCCAGGGCTCACCGCGCCGGACGAACTCGGGGTAGACGGTGAGGCGTTCGGCGAGTTCGAATCCGGACTCGGCTGTGCGGGCGCGGAGTTCGTCGACGTGGGGCCAGGGGTGCTCGGGCGACACGTGGTCGGGGGTGACCGGGGAGACGCCGCCCCAGTCGTCGATCCCCGCGCCGATCATGAGGGCGTACTCGCCGGCGACGAGGTTGGGCGGGGCCTGGATGCGGGCGCCGGGTCCGAGGACGACGCGGGTCACCGCCACGGCGGCGGCGAGTTCGTCGAGTCCGGCGTCGGGGACGGCGCGCATCGCGGTGTCCGGCTTGGCGCGGAAGTTCTGGACGATCACCTCCTGGATGCCGCCGTAGGCGCGGGCGACGCGGCGCAGGGCGTGGACGGACTCGGCGCGTTCGGTGGGGTTCTCGCCGATGCCGATGAGCAGGCCGCTGGTGAAGGGGACGCTGGAGCGTCCGGCGTCCTCCAGCACGCGGAGGCGGACGGCGGGCTCCTTGTCGGGCGAACCGTGGTGGGGGCCGCCCGGTTCGGACCACAGCCGGGTGGCGGTGGTCTCCAGCATCATGCCCATGGAGGCGGCGACGGGCTTGAGGCGCTGGAAGTCGGTCCAGCTCATGACGCCGGGGTTGAGGTGCGGCAGCAGCCCGGTCTCCTCCAGCACCAGCACGGCCATGGCACGCAGGTAGGAGAGGGTGTCGTCGTAGCCGTGGGCGTCGAGCCACTCGCGCGCCTCGGGCCAGCGGTCCTCGGGGCGGTCACCGAGGGTGAAGAGCGCCTCCTTGCATCCGGCGGCGGCGCCGCGGCGGGCGATCTCCAGGACCTCGTCGGGGCTGAGGTACATGCCGGCGCCGTCGCGGCGGAGGCGGCCGGGGACGGTGACGAAGGTGCAGTAGTGGCAGCGGTCCCGGCAGAGCCGGGTGAGCGGCACGAAGGCGTTGCGCGAGTAGGTGATGACCCCGGATCGGCCCGCGGCCTCCAGGCCGGCGTCCCGCACCCGTGCCGCGGCGGCGCACAGCCGCTCCAGGTCGGCGCCCCGGGCCTGGAGCAGGACGGCGGCCTCCGCGACGTCGAGGGTGACGCCGTCCTCGGCCCGACGCAGGGCGCGCCGCATGGCGTTGGCGGTCGGGTACTGGGGAGTAATGGTCATCGTCCGAGGATACGAGCGGGCGGCCCCCGAGGGCAGGGCGCGGGGGTCGCGTGGCGGAGGCAACCGCTCCACCTGCGTAACTTTGCCATCCGGATGGTACAGTTACGAACCATGAGACCGAGTTCACGACCGCTGATCCTCGACGCTGCGATCCGCGTCACGGAACGCGAGGGCATCACCCACCTGACCCTGGAGTCCGTCGCCGAGGAGGCCGGGCTGACCAAGGGCGGCCTGATGTACCACTTCCGGACCCGGGAGGAGCTGCTGGTCGCCATCCAGCAGCACCTGGTCGACACCTGGGAGGGGCAGCTGCGCGCCGAGCTGGGCGGCCCGCCGGAGGAGGCCGACGACCGGGCGCGGGCCGCGGCCTACGTGCGCGCCGACGCGCACGGCAGCGTGAGCAAGGCCGAGCTGGCCTTCCTCGTGGAGGCTGCCGGCAGCGCCTCGATGGCCGAGCCCTGGCAGGTGATGATCAACCGCTGGGTGGCAGAGCCGCGGTCCGCGGACGACCCCCGGATGGACCTCTTCCTGGCACGGCTCGCGGCCGACGGCGCCTGGCTGTTCGAGGCCACCAGCGGCGTGACCCTCCCCGACGACGTCCGCGCGGAGCTGTACCGCCGGCTGACCGGGATGGTCGACGCCCCCGCGACACGGCAACCGTCGGACACCCCGGCCGCGCCACCGGCCGACACCACCGGCTGACACCGCCGACCGACGCCCCGCGCACCCCGCACCCCGCACGGGGATCACGGCCGCGGAGCCACCGGGCCGCGCGCCGCTGACGGGCCGCCCCGGACCACCACCGAACACACGACGACCGCGCGCCCGGTGCGCGCGGGGAACGAGGACGACATGACGCCACGCCGCCGCTGGGCCGTGCTGGCAACCGTCTCCGCCGGCCTGCTGCTGATCTCGGTGGACATGACGGTGCTCTACACCGCCCTGCCCACCCTCACCTCCGACCTCGGCGCCGACGCCTCCGCCAAGCTGTGGATCATCAACGCCTACCCCCTGGTGATGGCCGGGCTGCTCCTGGGCGCCGGCACCCTGGGCGACCGGGTGGGCCACCGCAGGATGTACCTGATCGGCCTCGTCGTCTTCGGGGCCGCCTCACTCCTCGCGGCGTTCGCCCCGGACCCGGCGGTCCTCATCGCCGCCCGCGCGCTGCTCGCCGTCGGCGCGGCGGCGATGATGCCCGCGACGCTCTCCCTCATCCGCACCACCTTCGACGACGAACGCGAACGCGGCATCGCCATCGGGGTCTGGGGGTCGGTCGCGGTCTGCGGTGCGGCACTCGGCCCGATCGTGGGCGGCCTGCTGCTGGAGTTCTTCTGGTGGGGCTCGGTGTTCCTCATCAACGTCCCCGTGGTGGTGGCCGCGTTCGCCGCCACGCTGCTGGTCGCGCCGAAGAGCAGCGGACGCGGCGACAAGCCCTGGGACCCGGTCGCCTCGGTGCTGGTGATGGCCGGACTCGTCGGTCTGGTCTACGCGGTCAAGGAGGTGACGCAGCCGACGCGTTCGCTGCCGGTGGTGGCCCTCGCCCTGCTGGTGTCCGTCGTCGGCTTCTGGTTGTTCGTCCGGCGCCAGAACCGGCAGGAATACCCGCTGATCGACTTCGCGCTGCTGCGCGACCGCCGCATCATGACGGGCGTGATCGCCGCCGGGCTGGCGATGTTCGCGACCGCGGGCGTCCAACTGGTCCTCACCCAGCGGCTTCAGCTGGTGCTGGGCCTCTCCCCGCTGGAAGCGGGCCTGATCGTCGCCGCGTTCGCCCTGGGGTCGCTGCCCGCCGGCATCCTCGGCGGTGCGCTGCTCCACCGCTGGGGTGTGCGACCGCTGCTGAGCGGCGGGATGGCGGTCGGCGCCGTCGGCGTCGCCCTGCTGCTGCTGCTCACGCCGGCCGGCCACGGCTGGCTGGTGCCGGGCCTGGTCCTGGTGGGAATCGGCGAGGGCGCCGCCATGGTCGCCGCGTCGGTCGCCATCATCAGCAACGCCCCGGCCCACCGGGCGGGGATGGCCGCCTCGGTGGAGGAGGTGTCGTACGAGCTGGGCAGCCTCACGGGCGTCGCCGTCCTCGGCAGCGTCCTCACCTCCCTGTACACCGCGACGGTCCGGCTGCCCGACGGGGTGCCGGAGCGCGCCGCGGGCGGGCTGGACGAGGCCGTCGCCGAGGCCGCCACGCTGCCGCCGGCGGCGGGTGCAGCGCTGCTGGACGCCGCCAACTCCGCCTTCGACCGCGGGTACTACCTCGCGCTGGGCATCACCGTGGTGGCGCTGGTCGTCGGCGCCGTCCACGCCGGGCTGAGACTGCGCGGCGCCCCGGCGACGACTCCGCCGGAGGCGGCCGACGCGACGGAGACCGCGCGGGAGTCCGCCGCCCCCGGCGGAAAGGGCGGCCCCCACCTCCCCTGACACGTCGCCGCGGAACCGCACCGGCGCCGCGCCCGACCACGGCGCCGTGGACGGGCCCCGGTCGGCGCGCTGCGCCGTACCGGACCGGTATCGCGCAACCGCCGGTGCGCTCCCCGCGTGGGTAGAGTGAGAGACCGTCGGCACCGGCCGACGGGGGCGCGGACCACCACGGGTGCGACCGTGCGCGATCGGGGGATCGGGCACGCGCGGCACGGGGCGCCCGGCCGGGGCCAGGGGGGCACGGCCGGCATCGTCACCCCGGCCACCGCGGTGCGTCCCGGCACACCGCCGTGCGGCGCCCGGAGGTGGGCGACAGGGGGCGAGGCGGGAGGGGCCGCCGAGGTCGGCGGGCCGTGACCACGACGGGCGGGCACCTTACGGTCCGGCCCCGGTACCAGGCACACTTACCGCCGGGAGACGTCGCGGGCGTGCGGACGGCGCGCGGCGGCGGGCGCACCGGTGAGAGCAGAGGTGGAGATGACGGCCGGACAGGGAGCCGACGCCAGGACGCGGGTCCCCCAGCCCAGGCAAGGAGCCGGAGCACCACCGCCCCCTGCCGCACCGGGGCTGCGTTTCACGGTGCTCGGCCCCGTCCTCGTGCACGACGGCGCCTCGACGCTGCCCGCGGGGACCCCGCAGCAGCGGGCGCTGCTGGCGGAGCTGCTGCTGCGGCGCGGCCGACCAGCGACCGCCGGTGAACTCCTCGCCGCCATATGGGGCATCGACGCTCCCACCCACGCGCTGCCGACACTGCGCACCTACGCGTCCCGGCTGCGCAAGGCGCTCGGGACCCGCTCGGCGGCGCTGGTCAGCGAGGCCGGCGGGTACGCGCTCCGGTTGGGCCCGGACGACACCCTCGACCTGGGCGAGGTCGAGTCGATCATCACGGCGGCGGAGCGGGCGGCCGAGCAGGACGACGCGGCGCGCGCCCACGGACTGTACGGCGAGGCCGTGGAGTTGTGGGAGGGCGAGCCGCTGGCCGGAGTCCCCGGGCCGGCCGCCGAACGCCACCGCGACCGCCTCATCGAACGACTGCTGTCGCTCCGCGAGGCGCGGCTGGAGATCGCGCTGCGCGCGGGGCTCCACGCCGAGTCCGTCTCCGAACTGACCGCACTGACCACGGCGCACCCGCTCCGGGAACGGCTGCGGGAGCTGCTGATGCTCGCGCTGTACCGCTGCGGGCGGCAGGCGGAGGCGCTGGCGGCCTACGCCGACGGCCGCCGCATCCTCATCGACGAACTCGGCGTGGAGCCGCGGGCGGAACTCGCCGAGCTGCACCAGCGGATCCTCACCGCCGACGAGGCCCTGGCGCCCGAACCGCAGCACGACCGCGCGACCGACACCGTGGCGGAGCCGCGCCAACTCCCGGCCGCGGTCAGCGACTTCACCGGACGCAGCTCCATGGTCCGTGAGCTGGGCGCACGGCTGGCGACGGTCGGCGGCTCCGTCATGGCGGTGTCGGCGCTGGCGGGTATCGGCGGCGTGGGCAAGACGACCCTGGCCGTGCACGTGGCGCACGCCGCCCGCGACCACTTCCCGGACGGGCAGCTCTACGCGGACCTGCGGGGCGAGTCGGCCGGGCCGGCCGACCCCACCGCGGTGCTTGCCGCGTTCCTGCGCGCGCTCGGCGCGCCCGAGGCGACGATCCCGGAGGGTCGGGACGAACGTGCCGCCCTCTACCGGTCGTTGCTCGACCGGCGCCGGGTCCTGGTCCTGCTCGACAACGCCCGGGACGCCGCCCAGGTGCGCGCCCTGCTGCCCGGCACAGCAACCTGCGCCGCGCTGGTGACCAGCCGGATGCGGATGATCGACCTTGCCGGGGCGCACCTGGTCGACCTGGACGTCATGAGCCCCGAGGAGGCCATCGAGCTCTTCGCCAAGATCGTCGGTGCCGAGCGGGTCCGCGCCGAGCGCGAGGCCGCCATGGACACCGTCGCCGCCTGCGGTTTCCTGCCGCTGGCGATCCGCATCGCCGCGGCACGGCTCGCCGCACGCCGAACCTGGACGGTGGCGGCGCTCGCCCGCCGGCTCTCCGACGAGCGGCGACGCCTCGACGAACTCACCGCCGGGGACCTCGCGGTGAAGGCCACCTTCGAACTCGGCTACGGCCAGCTGAGCCCGGCGCAGCGCCGCACCTTCCGACTGCTGGGGCTCGCGGAGGGCCACGACACCTCACTGCACGCGGCGGCGGCGCTGCTGGGCCAGGAACCGGACCAGGCGGAGGAGTTGCTGGAGTCGCTGGTCGACACGAGCCTCGTCGAGTCGGCCGCGCCCGGCCGGTACCGGATGCACGACCTGGTGCGGCTGTTCGCCCGCGCTTGCGCCGAACGCGACGAGCAGCCGCCCGCCGCGCGGGACGCCGCCCTCGGCAGGCTCCTCGACTTCTACCTGGCCACCGCCAAGCGGGTCTTCGCCATGGAACGCCCCGGCGACCGCACCCTCGACCACCTCACCGCCACACGGCACCCGGGGCTGGTGTTCCCCCATGCGGACGCCGCGCTGGACTGGCTGTTCACCGAGGCCGAGAGCCTGCTCACCACGGCGCGGCTCGCCGCCCGGGGATCGACCCTGCGCGCGGCGGTGGACACGCTCATCGCCGCCAAGGACCTCACGGAGTCGGGTGCGTACGCCCTCCACTACGAGCGCTGCGCGGAGGCCGTGCTGGCCGCCGCACGGGACGCCGGGGACGAGGTCGCGGAGGGGCGCGCCGGGATCTCCCTGGCGCACAGCCACCGCATGGTCGGCCGGATCGACGACGCCGAAGCCGAGTCGGCGTCGGTCACCGCGCTGCCCGGCTGCTCCTCGGACCCGGTGACGGCGGGCAACGCGCACAACGACCGGGCGATCATCGCGCTCTACCGCGAACAGCTGGGGCAGGCCGAGGAACACCTCGGCCTGGCGCTGGCCGCGTTCCGCGCGGACGGCAACGGCCCCGGGGAGGCGAGCGCCCTCAGCAACCTGTCGCGCGTCCATCTGGGAGCGGGCCGGCTCGACTCGGCGGTCTCGCTCGCCGAGGAGGCGCTGGAGGCCTACCGGACACTGGGCGCGACCCTGCGGCTCGCCAACGCCCGCTACGCGCTCGGCATGGCGCTGACCGCGGCCGGCGCCCACGACCGCGCGCTCGCCGAACTGAGCTCCGCGCTGGAGGGGTTCGACACCAACCGCCAGCAGATCTGGCAGGGCATGACGATGTTCCGGCTGGCCGAACTGCGCCGCGCACGCCGCGAACCGGCGGAGGCCGCCGCCTCGGCGGAACGGGCGCTCACGGTGCTGGAGCACGTCGGCGGCGAGTGGCGCCGCGCCAACGTGCTGAGCCTCCTCGGCCACGCGCTCCACGACTCGGGCCAGCCCGACCGGGCACGGGTGTGCTGGGGGAACGCGCTGGAGCTCTACGAGAGGGCCGGGCGGCCCGAGGCCGCGGAGATGCGGCGGCTGGTCGACTGCGGCAGCCAGTGACCGGTGGCCGCGCGGCGGGCGCGTCCGCGGCACGGATCCACACGGCCCCCGGGAGAGTTGGCGTCAAGAGAACGTTTATCGTGCGCTGGCAACGTCCGGACCACCGCGGGCGGTGACGGCCGCCCGCGGTGACCGCCGCCCGATCCGGCGAGGAAGCACGGTCCGGCGACGGAAGCACGGTCCGCAACTCGGCAGGGAGCCACCACATGACCACCACCACGCCCAAGCCGCAGGACAGCAAGGACAACCACGCCCTCGGCGACAACCACGCCACCGGCGCCCCCAAGCCCGGGGACGACCGCGCGCTGGGCGACAACCACGCCACCGGCACCCCGAAGCCCGGAGAGGACCGCGCGCTGGGCGACAACCACGCCACCGGCACCCCCGCCGTCTGAAGGCGGCGCCCCGCCGCGGTCACCCTTCGGTGGCCGCGGCTTTCGCCTGCCCGGGCCCGCCGGCCCGGCGCGCTCCCGGCCGTTGCCCCGGCCGCCGTGACCGGTGCCCGCCCGTCACGCCCACGGCGGCCGGGAGAACGGCGAAGCCGGGTGGACGGTGGACACCGCCGAGGGAGGCCGGGGCCGTCGAACGCCGGTAGGGCACGGGGTCGACGCCGGTCGGCCGACGTTTAGCAGACGTTTAACGCCGCCTGCCACGCTGTCCTCACGAGTTGCCCCCACGGGGAGGGCAACCCGGTCCGGTGCCCTCGGTGGTGCCGGGCACCGTCCGACCACCGGACGCCGACCAGGGGGCGGCGCCGGGGCCGGCGGCCGGTTCCCGGGCGGAACCACCCCACTGGGGGGTGGGGTCGTTCCGCTCGGAGGGGGGGCTCGGCCGCCGCCGGACACCGGGGGGATCGGCTCCGGGTGTCGGACGGTGCAGGCCGCTGGGGGGCCCGAGGGGGGCACCGGCGGCACCGGAGCGGTGGCCGGTCCGGGCAGCGGCAGGGGAGCCGCCCCGGGCCGGTCCGTAGCAGGCGCGGGCTCGGGGCTCCGCCCGGTACGGGTGCCCGCACCCGTCGCCGCGGACCCCGCACCAGGGAGCGGCCCCGTACCGACAAGCGGCGGCAACAGCGGCCGGAGGAGCGACGCCGCGCGAACGGTCGGTCCGCCGCTCCCCGCACGACCGACGGTCCGCTTCCCGACTCCGCGGACCTGCGGCCACCTGCGCGACACGCGCCGCCGGCCAGACGCCACCGCCACGCTCTCCCGCACTCCTGCGCTCCTGTGCTCCTGTGCTCCTGTGCTCCTGTGCGGCAGGAACGACGAATCTCCCGGCGCCCGCCCGGCGGGGCCCGGGTACGACCGGCGCCGGACCGGCCAGGGGCTCCCCGGGCGCGGTCCACGGCGGCGCGGCCCCACCTCGCGGCAGCGAGGGCAGCTGGGGCCGCGCCGAACGGCCCGCCCGCGCCACGGCGGTGGGCCGGTCCGGCGTCACCCTCGACGACCGGCGGTTCTGCGGCCCGGCCGGGCCGCAGAACCGCCGGTCGTGTGGCCGGGGTCGTGCGGAGGGACGCCGAAGGCGGTCAGCGCTGGAGGACGGTGACGGTCAGCGGGGCGTGGTCGGAGGCGTTCGAGTCCAGGACGTCGAACTCCTCGAAGTCTGCCCCTTCGCTCCCGAAGACCCAGTCGATGCGGTGCGCGGGATCGTGCGTCGGCGCCGTGAACACCTCCGGATCGCCCGCCTCGTCCTGCGCGCTGCGGAACCCGGCGTCCAGCACCGTGTCGATCTCGGTGGAGCCCGGCTCGGCGTTGAAGTCCCCCGTCAGCACCGAGAACGGGTCGTCCCGGTGGTCGGCGAGCAGCATCCCCAACTGCGCGAGGCGCGTCTCGCGCGCGTCGTCGTGCTGGAGGTGGGTGGTGGCCACCCGGGTGGTGAGGCCGTCGGCGAGCTCTATCTCCGCCACGGCGTAGGACCGGCCCATGGTGCCGCCGCCCTGCGGGAGCGAGCGGGCGTACGACTCGGTCACCGGCAGGCTGGTGAGGATGACGTTGCCGAACTGCCGGTCCGCCGCGGGCGCCCACACCGCGGTGACGTCCAACCGGTTCTCCAGCCACGCCAGCAGGTCGGTACCGCCCGCGATCGGCCAGCCGCGCGGCACCTCCTGGAGCACCACGACGTGGGCGCCCGAGTCACGGACGACGGACAGGATCTGCTCGGGGACCAGCTCTGCATCGCGGTCGACCGCGTAGTGCACGTTCCACGACAGCAGCCGGTAGGAACCGTCGGCGGTGTCGGTGGGCAGCGGGTGCGGCGCCGGGGAGACCGCGCCGCTGAGCGGCGGCAGCGCGAAGAGCACCCCTGCCGTCAGCAGCGGAGCGACGGCGCGCGCGGGCCGCGCCGGCGGGCTCGCCGTCCAGGCGGCCCAGCCGATCACCGCGGCGCCCAGCACCGGGAAGAGGAGGTTGGGCACCGGCATCGGCATCTCGTAGTGCGCCTGGTAGGGCAGGACGACCGCCACGTAGCCCAGGCCGCACCCGAGGCCGGCGAGGGTCATGCCGAGCAGCGCGGTCCGGCGGCGGGTCTCCTCCCGCAGGGTGACGGCCCGGGTGAGCAGCGGCGGGAGCAGGGCGAGCGCCAGCAGCGTCAGCGGGCCCGCCAGCGGCGCGGGCGAGACCAGCAGTCCGAGGACGGCGACAGGCAGCGCCACCGCCGCCACGGGGCCTGCGACCGGGAGGGGCGGCAGGGAGAGGCCCGCGATCCCCAGCAGCACGCCGCCCGCGATCCACATGCCGGCCGAGGCCTGCGACATCCCGCCCTGCGACGCCAGGAACGCGGGCGAGGCGAGGAAGACCCCCAGCAGCGCCAGCACCGGCCCGGCGACGGCGAGCTGCGCGGTGACGGGCATGGGGACGGAGGCGTTCTCGCGGTACCGCGCCCAGGCGGCGCCCGCCAGCGCGAGTGCCAGCAGCAGCGCCACCGACCAGCCGATCGGCCCGCCGCGCCACACCGGGTCCCACAGGTCGAGCGGCAGCCGCACCGCCAGGTCTATCGCCACGCCCAGGGCCACGGCCCGGGCCACCCAGGCAGGCCCGTCCTGGGTGCCGAGAGCGGCGCGCAACACCATCAGCAGGGCGATCAGCGCCGCCGCCACCGCGGCCGAGACCGTCAGCAGCCCGCGCGCGGCGGGGAACTGCACCACCAGCCGCAGCACCGCCAGTCCGCACACCGACAGCAGCACCGCTTCCCGGGAGCCGACCCACCAGGTCAGCGGCCCGGCGAGCGCGGCGGCGCCGAAGGTCACCACGGCGGTGAGCGCGGCCCAGGGCACGCCGTGGCGGACGGCCACCCCGTCGAGGACCGGGCCGGAGATCCGCAGCATCTCCAGGGCGGCGATCGTGGTGAGCACCACGAGCACGCTGGTCAGCGGCGCCGCGCCCGGCCACGGCCAGCGGTGGCGCACGGGCAGCACCCCCGCGGTCGACAGCAAAGGGCGCTCGTCGGCCGGATCGCGGGACGCGTCACCGACGTCACGGCCGGGGCCGGCGCCGGGCGCGGTGGGCCCG
>NZ_JAAVJB010000162.1 GCF_012034385.1 Streptomyces spiramenti | reverse complement strand
GGCGCCGCCGGGTCCGGCCGGTCTCCCGGCCGGCCCCGAGGTCACACGGTCACGCCGTCAGCGCGCGGTCGGTGGGACGCACCGGGTAGGGCAGCTCGCTGCCGCCGGTGAGGAACCGGTCCACGCCGCGTGCCGCGGCGCGGCCCTCGGCGATGGCCCACACGATGAGCGACTGGCCGCGACCGGCGTCCCCCGCGGCGTAGACCCCGCGCGCGGAGGTGGCGTAGTCGGCGTCGCGGGCGATGTTGCCCCGCTCGTCGAGGTCGAGACCGAGCTGCGAGACCAGCCCGTTCTCGGTGTCGGTGCCCGTGAAGCCCATGGCGAGGGTGACGAGCTGCGCGGGGATGCGCCGCTCGGTGCCGGCCTTCTGGTTCAGCTTGCCGTCGACGAACTCGACCTCGACGAGGTGCAGCCACTGGACGTTGCCGTCCTCGTCGCCCTCGAAGCGGGTGGTGGAGACGGCGTAGACCCGCTCCCCGCCCTCCTCGTGGGCGCTGGTCACCTTGTAGAGCATCGGGAAGGTCGGCCACGGCTGGTGCGGGGCGCGCTCCTCCCCCGGCCGCGGCATGATCTCCAGCTGGGTCACCGAGGCGGCGCCCTGCCGGTGGGCGGTGCCGACGCAGTCGGCACCGGTGTCGCCGCCGCCGATGACCACGACGTGCTTGCCCTCGGCGGTGATGGGCGGCGCGATGTAGTCGCCCTCCTGCACCTTGTTGGCCAGCGGCAGGTACTCCATCGCCTGGTGGATGCCGTTCAGCTCCCGGCCGGGGGCGGGCAGGTCGCGGGCGATGGTGGCGCCGGCGGCGATGACCACCGCGTCGTAGCGGCGGCGCAGGTCGGTGGCGGTGATGTCGCGGCCGATCTCGACACCGGTGCGGAACTTGGTGCCCTCCGCGCGCATCTGCTCGATGCGGCGGTTGATGTGCCGCTTCTCCATCTTGAACTCGGGGATGCCGTAGCGGAGCAGCCCGCCGAGCCGGTCGGACCGCTCGAACACGGCGACGGTGTGGCCGGCGCGCGTGAGCTGCTGGGCGGCGGCAAGTCCGGCCGGACCGGAGCCGATCACCGCGACCGTCTTCCCCGACAGGCGGCCGGGCGGCTGCGCGGTGACCGCGCCGGCCTCCCACGCCTTGTCGATGATGGTGACCTCGACGTTCTTGATGGTCACCGCGGGCTGGTTGATGCCCAGCACGCACGCCGACTCGCACGGCGCGGGGCACAGCCGGCCCGTGAACTCCGGAAAGTTGTTGGTCGCGTGGAGCCGCTCGCTGGCCGCGCTCCAGTCACCGCGGTACGCGTAGTCGTTCCACTCGGGGATGAGGTTCCCCAGCGGACACCCGTTGTGGCAGAACGGGATGCCGCAGTCCATGCAGCGGCCGGCCTGCTTGGTGATGATCGGCAGCAGCGCGCCGGGAACGTAGACCTCGTTCCAGTCCCGGACCCGCTCGGGGACCGGGCGGGTCTCCGCGACCTCGCGGCCGGTGGTGAGGAAGCCCTTCGGGTCAGCCATGGGTCGCCGCCTCCATCATCTTCTCGTGGGTCGCGGACTCGGAGAGCCCGGCCTGCTCGGCGGCGTCCTTGGCGGCGAGCACTGCCTTGTAGGTGAGCGGGACGATCTTGGAGAAACGCGCGACCGTGGTCTCCCAGTCGGCCAGCAGCTTCTCCGCGACGGTGGAACCGGTCTCCTGCTGGTGGCGGCGCACGACCTCGTGCAGCCACCCGGCGTCGGAGTCGTCCAGTTCCACGACGGCGTCCCGGTTGCCCACGTTGACGCGGGCTCGGTCGAGGTCGATCAGGAAGGCGGTGCCGCCGGACATGCCGGCGCCGAAGTTGCGGCCGGTGGTGCCGAGCACCACGGCGGTGCCGCCGGTCATGTACTCGCAGCCATGGTCGCCCACGCCCTCGGCGACCACCAGGGCGCCGGAGTTGCGGACGCAGAACCGCTCGCCGACCTGGCCTCGCAGGAACAGCTCGCCCCCGGTCGCGCCGTAGGCGAGGGTGTTGCCCGCGATGGTCGAGTACTCGGCGAGGTGGTCCGCGCCGCGGTCGGGTCGGACCACGACACGCCCGCCGGAGAGGCCCTTGCCGACGTAGTCGTTGGCGTCGCCCTCCAGCCGCATCGTGACGCCGCGCGGCAGGAACGCGCCGAACGACTGCCCGGCGGAACCGGTGAAGGTGAGGTCGATGGTGTCGTCGGGGAGCCCGGCACCACCGAACCTCTTGGTGACCTCGTGGCCCAGCATGGTGCCGGCCGTCCGGTTGATGTTGCGGATCGCCAGCTGCGCGCGGACCGGCTGCGCGTCCTCGGCGCGTTCGGCCTCCAGCGCGTCGGCGGAGAGCCGGATCAGCTCGTTGTCGAGCGCCTTGGCCAGGCCGTGGTCCTGCTCGATCACCTGGTGGCGCACGGCGCCCTCGGGCAGTTCGGGCACGTGCAGCAGCGGGGCGAGGTCCAGCCCGCGTGCCTTCCAGTGGTCCACCGCGCGTCCGGTGTCCAGCAGCTCGGCGTGGCCGATCGCCTCGTTCAGCGTGCGGAAGCCCAGCTCCGCCAGCAGCTCCCGGACCTCCTCGGCAATGAACTCGAAGAAGTTGACGACGTGCTCGGCCTTGCCTGCGTACCGGTCGCGAAGGACCGGGTTCTGGGTGGCGATGCCGACCGGACAGGTGTCGAGGTGGCAGACCCGCATCATGACGCAGCCGGAGACGACCAGCGGCGCGGTGGCGAAGCAGTACTCCTCGGCGCCGAGGAGCGCCGCGACGAGCACGTCGCGGCCGGTCTTCAGCTGGCCGTCGGTCTGGACCACGATCCGGTCACGCAGCCCGTTGAGGAGCAGCGTCTGCTGCGTCTCGGCCAGGCCGAGCTCCCAGGGCCCGCCCGCGTGCTTGAGGGAGGTCAGCGGCGAGGCGCCGGTGCCCCCGTCGTGGCCCGAGATGAGCACCACGTCCGCGTGCGCCTTGGAGACGCCCGCCGCGACGGTGCCGACACCGACCTCGGAGACCAGCTTCACGTGGATGCGGGCGACCGGGTTGGCGTTCTTCAGGTCGTGGATCAGCTGCGCCAGATCCTCGATCGAGTAGATATCGTGGTGCGGCGGCGGGGAGATCAGTCCCACGCCCGGAGTGGAGTGCCGGGTCTTGGCGACCCAGGGGTAGACCTTGTGTCCGGGCAGCTGACCGCCCTCGCCGGGCTTGGCACCCTGCGCCATCTTGATCTGGATGTCGTCGGCGTTGACCAGGTACTCGGAGGTCACCCCGAAGCGGCCGGAGGCGACCTGCTTGATCGCCGAGCGACGCTCGGGGTCGTACAGCCGCTCCGGGTCCTCGCCGCCCTCACCGGTGTTGGACTTGCCGCCCAGCCGGTTCATGGCGATGGCCAGCGTCTCGTGCGCCTCCTGCGAGATGGAGCCGTAGGACATCGCACCGGTGGAGAAGCGGCGGACGATCTCCGAGACGGGCTCGACCTCCGCCAGCGGCACCGACGGGCGGTCGTGCTTGAGCCCGAACAGGCCGCGCAGCGTCATCAGCCGCTCGGACTGCTCGTTCACGCGGTCCGTGTACTGCTTGAAGACGTCGTAGCGGCGCTCACGGGTGGAGTGCTGCAACCGGAAGACGGTGTCCGGGTCGAAGAGGTGGGGCTCGCCCTCGCGGCGCCACTGGTACTCGCCGCCGATGTCCAGCCGCCGGTGGGCCGAGGTGACGCCGGAGCGGGGGTACGCCTTGCTGTGGCGCTCGGCGACCTCGCGGGCGACCACGTCCAGTCCGATGCCGCCGATCTTGGTGGCGGTGCCGTGGAAGTAGGTGGCGAC
Organism: Streptomyces spiramenti; assembly: GCF_012034385.1. Classification (GTDB taxonomy): domain Bacteria; phylum Actinomycetota; class Actinomycetes; order Streptomycetales; family Streptomycetaceae; genus Streptomyces; species Streptomyces spiramenti. Next base: position 8,314 of record NZ_JAAVJB010000162.1, on the reverse strand, counting down.
GAACTCCTCGTCGAGGCCGATGGCCTCGAAGACCTGGGCGCCGCGGTAGGAGGCGACGGTGGAGATGCCCATCTTGGACATCACCTTCAGGACACCCTTGCCCAGCGCCTTGATGAGGTTGCCGATGGCCTGCTCGGTGGTGAGGTCGGGGGTGTTCTTGAAGAACGTGCCCCGGCGGGCGAGGTCCTCGACCGACTCCATCGCCAGGTACGGGTTGACCGCCGCCGCGCCGTAGCCGATGAGCAGCGCGACGTGGTGCACCTCGCGGACGTCACCGGCCTCCACCAGCAGCCCCATCTGGGTGCGCTGCTTGGTGCGGATGAGGTGGTGGTGGACCGCGGAGGTCAGCAGCAGCGACGGGATCGGCGCGTGCTCGGCGTCCGAGTGCCGGTCCGAGAGGACCACGATGCGGGCGCCGTCGGCGATGGCCGCGTCCACCTCGGAGCAGATCTCCGCGATGCGGTCGGCCAGCGACTCGCCCCCACCGCTCACCCGGTACAGGCCGGAGAGGATCGCCGAGGAGAACTCCGGCATGTTGCCGTCGGCGTTGGCGTGGATCAGGTTGGCCAGTTCGTCGTTGTCGATCACCGGGAACGGCAGGGTGACCGAGCGGCAGGAGGCGGGCGTCGGCTCCAGCAGGTTGCCCTGGGGACCGAGCGAGGACCGCAGGGAGGTGACCAGCTCCTCCCGGATGGCGTCCAACGGCGGGTTGGTGACCTGCGCGAACAGCTGGGTGAAGTAGTCGAAGATCAGCCGCGGCCGGTCGGAGAGGGCGGCGATCGGCGTGTCGGTCCCCATGGAGCCGATCGGCTCGGCCGCGCTGCGCGCCATCGGCGCGAGCAGCACCCGCAGCTCCTCCTCGGTGTACCCGAAGGTCTGCTGCCTACGGGTGACGGAGGCGTGGGTGTGCACGATGTGCTCGCGCTGCGGCAGGTCCGCCAGCTCGATGAGCCCGGCGTCCAGCCACTCCTGGTAGGGCTGCTCGGCGGCGAGCCCGGCCTTGATCTCGTCGTCCTCGATGATCCGGCCGGCGGCGGTGTCCACCAGGAACATCCGGCCCGGCTGGAGGCGGCCCTTGCGGACGACCCGCGCGGGGTCGATGTCCAGGACGCCGACCTCGGAGGAGAGCACAACGAACCCGTCGTCGGTGACCCAGTACCGGCCGGGGCGCAGACCGTTGCGGTCCAGCACGGCGCCGACCTGGACGCCGTCGGTGAAGGTCACGCAGGCCGGTCCGTCCCAGGGCTCCATCAGGGTGGAGTGGTACTGGTAGAACGCGCGGCGTGCGGGGTCCATGGTGTCGCTGTTCTCCCACGCCTCCGGCACCATCATCAGCACGGAGTGCGGCAGCGAGCGGCCACCGAGGTGCAGCAGCTCCAGGACCTCGTCGAAGGTCGCGGAGTCGCTGGCGTCGGGGGTGCAGATCGGGAAGACCCGCTCCAGCGCCGCCTGCGGGTCGGTGGCGTCGGAGCCGTCACTGCCGGCGGCGGCGAAGAGGTCGCTGTACAGCTGCGACTCGCGGGCGCGCATCCAGTTGCGGTTGCCCTTGACGGTGTTGATCTCACCGTTGTGGGCGATGAACCGGTAGGGGTGCGCCAGCGGCCAGCTGGGGAACGTGTTGGTGGAGAAGCGGGAGTGCACCAGCGCCACGGCGGAGCCGAGACGGCGGTCGGAGAGGTCCGGGAAGAACGGCTCCAGCTGCCCGGTGGTGAGCATGCCCTTGTAGACCAGCGTCCGGGAGGACAGCGACGGGAAGTACACGTCGGCCTCGCGCTCGGCGCGCTTGCGCAGCACGAACGCCGGGCCGTCGAGCTGGAGGCCGCTCTGGCGGCCGTCCGCGACGAACAGCTGGCGGAACACGGGCATGGTGTTGCGCGCGGCGGCGCCCAGCAGCCCCGGGGTGACCGGGACGTCGCGCCAGCCGAGGACGGTGAGGCCCTCCTCGGCGGCGATGGCCTCGATGCGGGCGGCGGCCTCGTCGGCCGCGGCGCCCTCCGTCCCGGCGCCGGTCGGCAGGAACGCGGTACCGACCGCGTAGTGGCCCGCCTCCGGCAGGTCGAAGTCGACGTTCTCGCGAAGGAAGGCGTCCGGCACCTGGATGAGGATGCCCGCGCCGTCACCGGTGTCGGGGTCGCTGCCGGTGGCGCCCCGGTGCTCCAGGTTGCGCAGCACGGTCAGGGCCCGGTCCACCAGGTCGTGGCTGGCCTCACCGGTGAGAGTGGCGACGAAGCCGACGCCGCACGCGTCGTGCTCCTCCGCCGGGTCGTACATCCCCTGCTTGGCCGGATAGGCAGCCGTGGGCCCAGAACGCATCGGCTCTCCCGTCGTCATCAGTGGCAGCTGTGATACCGAGGGACGACGTTGGCCCTGGCGAAATTTCGTGAAGGTTACATGATGGCGGCGTTGCCGGTTCGTGGACACCTGTATCCATCATGCGGACTGTATGCGCATGGGCGCGGCCCGGAAGGGGCCGGAGCCGGGCGGGCCACGGTGCCCGGGCCCGCTCAGTGGGGGCTCGGAGCATATGCCCGTCGGTGACATCGGTGAAACCGCCGGGAAACACGGTTCACCGGGAGTGACGACCGCGAGGTGACGCGCCGGGCACTCTCTCACCCCTGCGCGGTTCCCAGCAAGACCCCCGATCCCGATGTGATTCCTGCCGCAGCCGCGCCGACCGGCGGAAACCGGAACGCCGACCGTGGTGCGGCACCGGGGGCGCGAGGCGGACCAGTCGGCCGCGGGCGGTGTCCGGGCGGGCGCCGGGCACGGACGGGGAGGCGACCGACCGTTCCCGGGGTGGCGCGACGACGCCGCCCGGACGCGATGACGCGGTCCGGGCGGCGCTGCGGTGAGGGACGGGGCGGGTGGGGGTCAGCGGAGCTGGTCGCCGCCCTTCCCGGTGCCGGTCGGCTTCTCGCCGCCGGTTCGCTCCGCCGTCCGGGTCAGGCCGTCGTCCCCGCTGCCCGCCTCGGGGCCGTGGGCCGCCTCGTCGCCGGGCCGGTCGGCGGACGACAGGTCGGCGTCGCCCGCGGCGTCGGTGCCGGTGTCGGTGTCGGGCGCGTCGGGCCCGACACCGGGCTCGACCACGGTCTCCCGGCCGGGGTGCCGCCGTGCCGAGACCACCAGGAAGGTGACCGCGGCCAGGAAGACCAGCAGCGCCGTCCAGTTGTTCAGCCGCAGGCCGAGGACGGTGTTGACCTCGTCGATGCGCAGGTACTCGATCCAGAACCGGCCCGCGGTGTAGCCGGCGACGTACAGCGCGAACGCCCGGCCGTGGCCCAGGCGGAACCGCCGGTCCGCCCAGATGACCAGGACCGCGACCCCCACGCACCACAGCGACTCGTAGAGGAAGGTGGGGTGGAAGGTCCCCAGGTCACGGCCGTTGTCGATCTCCAGCGCCCACGGGAGGTCGGTGGACCGGCCGTACAGCTCCTGGTTGAACCAGTTGCCCCAGCGGCCCACAGCCTGCGCCAGCACGATGCCGGGCGCGGCGGCGTCGGCGAACGCCGGGAAGGAGATCCCGCGGCGGCGGCAGGCGATCCAGGCCCCGAGCGCGCCACCGGCGATCGCCCCCCAGATGCCGATGCCGCCGTCCTGGATCCAGAGCGCGTCGACGGGGTTGCGGCCCTCCCCGAAGTACAGCTGGTAGTCGGTGACCACGTGGTAGATGCGGGCACCGACCAGTCCGAAGGGCACCGCCCAGATGGCGATGTCACCGACCGTCTGGGCGACGCCGCCGCGCGCGGCCCAGCGTTTCCCGGTCAGCCAGATGGCGAGGAACAGGCCGATGATGATGCACACGGCGTACCCGCGTAGCGCGAAGCCCCCGAAGATCGGGACCTCGCTGATACCGGGGCTGGGGATGGCGGCAAGGATCTCCATGGTGCACCCGAGGCTACCCCTTCACCCGGCCCTCGCGGCAGCGGCCCGGCGCTTCCCCTCCCGGACCGGGACGGCACTCCCCGGCGGACGCACGGCCGCGGGCCGGGCGCTCAGGTCAGGTCGCGACCGGCCGTCACCTCGTACTCGGCGACGCTCGCCGACAGCATCGCCTCGGTCTGCGACGGGCTCGGGCCACCGGCCCGGAACGACTCCACCGCGTCGCGCGAGGTCCACCGCTCGTGGACGTTGATCCGGCCCGAGTCGGCGATGTCGGGGGAGAGCGCGAAGTCCAGACACCCCGGGGAGCGGCGGGCCTCGGTCACCAGCGGGACGCACTCAGCCAGGTACGCGTCCCGCCGTCCCGGGTCCACGACGATATGACCGGCGACGATGACCATCGGGGCCTCCACGGTAGGTACCGGGGCGAGCCGCGCGGCGCGGACCCGGCGGGACAGGGCGCTGCCACCCTGCCACGGCGACCGCCGGTGCGGGCCGGGACCCGCCGACCGGCAGCCGGGGCGTCCCGCGCCCGGCGGCCCCGTGCGGCCGTCTCCGCGCGGCGGTCTGCGCGGCCGTCTCCGCGCGGGGCGCGTGGGGCGCGTGGCGGCGGGAGCGGAGAGGTCAGCCGTTCCGACCGCCGTCCGAGCCCTCCGGGCCGTCCGCCGGATGGTGCCACGGCACGCTCAGCCAGGGACTCTCCATGTCACCGGTCAGGATGCGGTGCACCGCCACCATGTCGGTGTACCAGCTGCCGAACGTCTCGTCGTCGAAGTGGAGGCAGCGGCCGAGGATGTACCCGGCGGCGTAGTCGCCCCACCCCCGGTAGATCCGCCGGGCGTTGGCCCCGGTGGTCAGCAGCGCCTCCCGGGCCTCGTCCGGCTCGCAGTACCGCGCGCCCAACCCCCAGCGGGCCATCGCGGAGGCCCGGCCGAAGTCCCAGGCCAGGACGGAGCGGACCACGTCCTCACCGATGAGGATGCCGTCGGCCCGGAACCGTGCCTCGTAGCGGAGGATCCGGCCGATCAGCTCGCGGGTGGACTCGATGTCGGCGTGCAGGTCGAAGCCGGGCGGACGGCCGGTGCTCTCCACCAGCTCCGCGGTACGGGCGATCAGGACCCGCTCGGCGGCGTCCCGCCAGGTGTCGCCGTCCGGGAGGGTGCCGTACTCCTCCGCCAGCGCCTCGCGCACCCGGAGGGCGAACTCCCAGTCCGAGGGCGAGTAGTCACCGGCCATCAGCCCCTGCATGGCGTAGAGCAGCTGGTCGCGGGAGGTGATGTCCCACCAGCGGCGCAGCGACTCCTGCTCCTCGGAGTAGCCCTGGCCCTGCCAGCCGAGGTGGTTCCAGGGGTGCCCGTTGTTGACCAGCAGCAGCGCTCCGCAGGCCATGCCGTGCGCCAGCGCGTCGTGGAGGGGGCCGGTCCACACCGTCTTCATCCGGGGCTCCTGCCCCGCCTTGCGCGCGTACTTGCGCCACGCCCTGGGGTCGGCGGGGACGAAGGTCTCCACGGGGGTTCCGGGGTTGACGGCGAGCCAGCGCAACGACGAGGGCCAGATCCGCGCCAGCCAGGCCAGTTCGGTGCGCTCGTGGACCTGGCCCGGCACCGGCTCGGGCAGCAGCCCCCGGGTGTACACCGCCTGGCACAGCCCCTCCATGTCGGGGTCGCGGAACGGCGAGAGGCTGACTCTCCCGGGGTCGGCGTCGACCGCGTCGCGGCGGGCCGGCACGAACAGGTCGGTGGCGGCGAGCGTTGCGAAGAACGCGGTCCAGTCGCCGGTCTCCCCCGCCTCGTACAGCTGGTGTTCCACCTCGGTCGGCGGACGGAAGGGGCCCTGGGGCTGCTCGGCGCCTGGACCCCCCGCCGACCCCTCGGATATCCCGTTGTCCATGCCGCGCGACTCTACCGGCCGGGGCACGGCCGCCCCGGCCGGGGTCGGCACGCCCCGTACCGGGTCGGGTACGGGGCGTGCCGGGGGAACGCGGAGGCGGGGCTCAGCCCTCTCGGCGCGTTGCCGCCGCGAGCTCGGTGGCGAGTCCGCGCACCGCCGCGACCGCGGCAGGGGTGTCGTCCGCGTGGTCGAGGACCCGCTGCACGAAGGCGCTGCCCACGATCACGCCGTCCGCGAAGGACGCCACCTCGGCGGCCTGCGCGCCCGTGGAGACGCCGAGCCCGACGCAGACCGGGAGGTCGCCGACGGCACGCGTCCGCCGGACCAGCTCCCCCGCCTGCCGACCGACCGACTCCCGTGTGCCGGTGACACCCATGAGTGAGGCGGCGTACACGAACCCGCTGCCCGCCGCCGTGATCTCGGCGAGCCGCTTGTCGCGGCTGCTGGGCGCCACGACGAACACCGTCGCCAGCCCGTGCTCGGCGGCGGCCTTCCGCCAGGCGCCCGCCTCCTCCACCGGCAGGTCCGGCAGGATGCACCCCGCGCCGCCGGCGGCGGCCAGCTCGGCGGCGAACCGCGCCACCCCGTAGCGGTCGACCGGGTTCCAGTACGTCATGCAGAGCACCGGGACACCGGTGGCGGCGTGCACCTCCCCGACGGTGGCGATGACGTCGGCGATGCGGACCCCGCCGCGCAGCGCGATGTCGTCGGCGGTCTGGATGACCGGACCGTCGAGCACCGGGTCGCTGTGCGGCAGCCCGATCTCGATGACGTCGCAGCCGCCCTCCGCCATGGCGACGGCGCAGTCGATGCCGCCCCGGACGGTCGGGAAGCCCGCCGGGAAGTAGCCGATGAGGGCGGCGCGGTCCTGCGCGCGGGTGTCGGCGAGCACCGACTCCAGCAGGGAGAGCCGACCGCCCGTCGTGGCTGCCGCCGCGCCGTCGGTGGTGGTGGTGCCGCCGGCGGCACCGTCCGCCGGGTGGTCCGTCTCGATCACTTGTCGGCTCCCTCGTCGTACAGCCCGAAGTAGCGGGCGGCGGTGTCCATGTCTTTGTCGCCACGGCCGGAGAGGTTGACCAGCACGGTCGCCTCCGGACCCAGCTCCCTGCCGAGGTCGAGCGCCCCGGCGAGGGCGTGGGCGCTCTCGATGGCGGCGATGATGCCCTCGGTGCGGGCCAGCATGCGCAGCGCCCGCATCGCCTCGTCGTCGGTGACCGGTCGGTACTCGGCGCGGCCGGAGTCCTTGAGGTAGGCGTGCTCGGGACCGATACCGGGGTAGTCCAGCCCGGCGGAGATCGAGTAGGGCTCGGTGATCTGGCCCTCGTCGTCCTGGAGGACGTAGGAGCGGGAGCCGTGCAGGATGCCGGGCCCACCGGCGGTGAGCGTCGCCGCGTGCTTGCCGGAGGCGACGCCGTGGCCGGCGGCCTCCAGTCCGACGAGACGGACGCCCTCGTCGGGGAGGAACGCGTGGAAGAGTCCGATCGCGTTGGAGCCGCCGCCGACGCAGGCGGCGACCGCGTCGGGCAGCCGACCGGTGCGCTCCAGGATCTGGCGGCGCGCCTCGACCCCGATGACGCGGTGGAAGTCGCGCACCAGGGCCGGGAAGGGATGCGGGCCCGCCACCGTGCCGAAGAGGTAGTGGGTGCGGTCCACGTTGGCGACCCAGTCGCGGAACGCCTCGTTGATGGCGTCCTTGAGGGTGCGGCTACCGGAGGTCACGGGGACGACCTCGGCGCCGAGCATCCGCATGCGCGCGACGTTGAGCGCCTGGCGCTCGGTGTCGATCTCACCCATGTAGATGACGCACTCCAGGCCGAAGAGGGCGCAGGCGGTGGCGGTGGCGACACCGTGCTGACCGGCGCCGGTCTCGGCGATGACGCGGGTCTTGCCCATGCGCCGGGTCAGCAGCGCCTGGCCCAGCACGTTGTTGATCTTGTGCGAACCGGTGTGGTTGAGGTCCTCGCGCTTGAGGAAGACCCGGGCGCCGCCGGCGTGCTCCGCGAAGCGGGGGACCTCGGTGAGGGCGCTGGGGCGGCCGGTGTAGTTCACCAGCAGGTCCTCCAGCTCGGCGGCGAAGGCCGGGTCGCCCTTCGCCTTCTCGTACTCGGCCGCCACCTCCTCCACGGCGGCGCGCAGCGCCTCCGGGACGAAGATGCCGCCGAACTCGCCGAAGTAGCCACCGGCGCTGGGCACGCGGCCTTCGGGGTCGGGCAGGAAGTAGCCGTCGGACATGGCTGTGCCTCCGAGGGGGCGTCGACTCTCGTCGTGACGGTCGGCGCCGGGCGACCGGCTGCCGTCACGGGGACTGTGGTGCCGCTCCCCCGCCGCGCGTCGTCGACGCACTGCGGGAAGCGGAAGGGGCCGGTGGTCGCCCGGGGAGGCGACCACCTGGCGGTGCGGGCGCGGGGATGCGGCCACGACACGCCGCGGCGGGCGTCGACGACGCCGCCCGGCAGGGTTCACACCCGCTCGCCACCGGTCTGGCCTTCCTCCTCCCCGCGCTGGTCACGGCCACCGCGACCCAGGCCACCGCCCGCCTCTCGGG
>NZ_JAAVJB010000161.1 GCF_012034385.1 Streptomyces spiramenti | reverse complement strand
CCCTTTCCGGGTCCGCCCTCACGCGTTCCCGGCCGCGGGAGCGCCGGGGAGCGCGACGTCCGGCGCGCGGCTGCCCGGAGCCGTGGGGGCGGACGGAGCCGTCGGCCGTCAGGGCCCCGGCGCGACTCCCCCGGCCCGCACCGCCTCGCTGCGGGCCGCACAGGATCCCCCTGATCGTTCCGCCCCGCTGCCGCGCCGTCGGCGACGCCGAGCCGGGGAGCACGGCAGGAGCCGGGGAGCACCGCAGCAGGACGCCGCCCGACAACGCGAGCCCCCGTCGATGCGCGAGGGGCGCACGCGGTGTGCGTGCGCCCCTCGTCAGGCAGTGTCACCCGGCACGCAGGCCGGACGACGGGCGGGGTCGGGCCGGATCAGCCGCCGAGTCCGCCGATGAAGCCGGGCGGCCCTCCGTCGTCGTCGCCTCCGTCGTCGCCGCCGTCCCCGTTGTTGTTGGTCACGAGGGTGATCTCGCCGCCCTCGGCGATCTTGCTGCCGGGGCCGGGGTTGGCCCCGATGACGACGGCGTCGTCGCCGTCGGGCCCCTGGACCGAGACCTGCAGGCCCATGTCCTGGAGCTGGTCGCGGACCTCGACGAAGGGGCGGCCGATGATGTCACCGGGGACGTCCATCTCGTCGGGGTCGTCGCTCGGCTCCGCGATGATCAGGTGGACCGAGGTCGAGGAGCCGGGCTGCACGGCCTCGCCCGCTCGGGGCGTCTGGCTGATGACCGTGTCGGGGTCGCGGCTGTCGTCACGCTGCCGCTGGGTGGTGACCGTGAACTGGAAGTCCCCGCCCTCCAGTTGCGCCTTGGCCTCCTCCAGGTTCTTGCCCGCCACGTCCGGCATGCTGATCGTGTCCGGTGCGGTGGCGACCGTCAGGGTGACGGTGGCGCCCGCCTCGACCTCCTCGCCCGACCCGGGGCTCTGCGAGAGGACGGTGCCCGCCTCCTCGCTGGTCGTCTCCTGCGTCTCCTGCTCGACTTCCAGCCCGAGCTCGCGCAGCTCCTCCTGGGCGCTGTCGTAGCTCTGGCCCGTGACATCGGGCAGGTCCACCGACTCCGGGCCGGAGGAGACGGTCAGGGTGACGGTGGAGCCGCGCTCGACGTCCTCCCCCGCGGCAGGTGTCGTCCGGCAGACCAGGCCCTCCGCCTGGTTCGGGCACGGCTCCTCCTCGCCGACCTCGACCTCCAGCTCCATCCGTTCCGCGCGGGTCGTGGCCTCCTCGGCGCTGATCCCCACGAGGTTGGGCACGGCGACGGTGGACGACTGGCCGCCGGTGTCACCGAAGATCGCGCGCCCGATGAAGATGGCGCCGACCAGTACCAGCACGCCCGCGACCACCATCAGGACCAGTCCGGTGTTGTTCTTCTTCTGCCGGCGGCTGGGGCGGTCGTAGTCGTCGTAGGTGTCGTAGTGGTCGCCGGAGGGCGGCAGCATCGTGGTCGTCGCGCCACCCCGCTGCGGCGTGAGCGCCTGCGTGGGCCGGTCGTCGTACCCGCCGTAACCCACGGACCCCATCGCCACGCTCGCGGCGATGGGACGGCCGTCGAGGCTCGCCTCGATGTCGGCCCGCATCTCGTCGGCGGACTGGTAGCGGTAGTCCGGGTCCTTGGTGAGCGCCTTCAGCACGATGGCGTCGGTGTCCGGCGGGATCTCCGGGTCGTAGATGCTCGGCGGCTGCGGCTCCTCGCGCACGTGCTGGTACGCGACGGCCACGGGCGAGTCCCCGACGAACGGGGGCCGCACCGTCAGCAGCTCGTAGAGCAGGCAGCCGGTGGAGTACAGGTCGGAACGGGCATCGACGGTCTCGCCCTTGGCCTGCTCGGGCGAGAGGTACTGCGCGGTGCCGATGACGGCCGAGGTCTGCGTCATCGTCATGCCCGAATCACCCATCGCGCGGGCGATACCGAAGTCCATGACCTTGACCTGGCCGTTGCGGGTGAGCATCACGTTGGCGGGCTTGATGTCCCGGTGGACGATCCCGCTGCGGTGGGAGTACTCCAGCGCCTGCAGGATGCCGATGCACATCTCCAGCGTGCGCTCGGGCAGCAGCTTCCGCCCGGAGTGCAGCAGCTCGCGGAGGGTGGAGCCGTCCACGTACTCCATGACGATGTAGGGGATGGAGACGCCCTCGACGTAGTCCTCGCCCGTGTCGTACACCGCCACGATCGCCGGGTGGTTCAGCGACGCGGCGGACTGCGCCTCGCGGCGGAAACGGGCCTGGAACGTGGGGTCGCGGGCGAGGTCGGCACGGAGGGTCTTGACGGCGACGGTGCGGCCCAGCCGGGTGTCGTGGGCGAGGTACACCTCGGCCATACCTCCGCGGCCCAGGACGTGCCCCAGCTCGTACCGCCCGCCGAGGCGACGCGGCTCTTCCATGTCTCCAGCCCTCTCCGTTCGTCCCGCCCCACTGAGGGACACGGGCGGTGTGCTGCGGCCTGCTGGCCCGGGGATACGGTACCCGGACGACCGGTGGCGCCCGGGTCACTGCCACCCGCCGATATCCAACCGGTATGGCCGACCGGGCGTCCATCCCCCCTATGACGCGAACCGCCGCCGGTTGGTTCTCCACCGGCCGAAGTGCCCGGTGGGGGCCACGGCGGGGGAGGACCAACCGGCGGCGGCGGTCGGCTCACGGGGTCCTCGTCAGCTCCCGAGCACCGCCTCCATGACGGACTTGGCGATCGGCGCGGCGAGCCGCCCGCCGGAGATGTCCTCCCGGGAGCCCGAGGGGTCCTCGACGACGACGGCCACCGCGACCGGCGAGCCGTCGTCCGTCATCGCGTAGGAGACGAACCACGCGTAGGGGGACTCCTGGTTGTCCACGCCGTGCTGGGCCGTACCGGTCTTGCCGCCCACGCGGACGCCGGAGATCTTGGCCGGCTCAGCGGTGCCCTCCTCGACGGTGTACTCCATCGCCTCCTGGAGCGCCTGGGCGTTCTCCGGCGACAGCGGGCGGCTCAGCTCGGTCGGCTGGTGCTGCTCGACCACGTTGAGGTTCGGGGCGCGCAGCTGCTCCACCATGTACGGCTCCATCAGCTTGCCGTCGTTGGCGATCGCGGCGGCGACCATCGCGACCTGCAGCGGCGTCGTCCGGTTGGACGCCTGGCCGATGCCGGCCTGGGCGTTCTGCGGCGCGTTGTCCTCGGGATAGGAGCTGATGGCCGACCGGACCGGCGTGTCGTGGTACTCGTTGAAACCGAACGACTCAGCGGTCTCGATCATCTTCTCGTTGCCGAGGTCGGCGCTGATGCCGAGGAAGACGTTGTTGCAGGACCACTGGAGACCGACGGTGATGCTGCCCTCCTCGCACCCCACGTTCTGGATCTGGTTGGGGACGGTGGTGCCCGCGGTCTCCGGCAGCTCGAACGGCACCTCGTAGTCGGTGTCCTGGTCGATGTCGTCGAGCAGCCCGTGCTCCAGCGCCGCCGCGGCCGTGACCAGCTTGAACGTGGAGCCCGGCGGGTAGGTCTCGCGGAGTGCGCCGTTGAGCATCGGCTGCTCCGGGTCCGCGTCGGGCTGGAGGGCGGCCCACGCCTCGGCGTCGGATCCGCCCATGCCGGCGAAGTCCGAGGGGTCGTAGGAGGGGGTGGAGGCCAGCGCCAGGATGGCGCCGGTCCGCGGGTCGATCGCGGCGACCGAGCCGCGGCGGTCGCCCAGTCCCTCGAACGCGGCACGCTGGGCGTCCGCGTTGAGGGTGGTGACGACGCTGCCGCCCTTGCGCTCCTTGCCGGTCAGCATGTCGATGGTGCGGCTGAAGAACAGCCGGTCGTCGTCACCGGTGAGGATGCCGTCGTAGATGCTCTCCAGCTGGTTGGCGCCGAACGCCTGCGAGGCGTACCCGGTGACCGGGGCCCACATCTCGCCGTCGGAGTAGGTCCGCTTCCAGCGGTAGTCGGTGCCGTCGGTCTCGATGGAACCGGTGATCGGTTCGCCGTCCACGATGATGTCGCCGCGCGGGTGCGCGTAGCGCTCGATCGCCACGCGGCGGTTGTGCTCGTCGTTCTGGAGTTCCCCGGCCTGGATGAACTGCACGTAGTTGACGCGAAGCAGTAGCGCGAGGATCAGCAGGCCGCAGAAGACAGCGACCCGTCGCATGGGCTTGTTCACGCTCGGACCACCTGAGTCTGTTCTGCGTCCGTGCTGGACGCCGGTACGGGGGCGGGACGACGGGCAGTGTCGCTGATGCGCAGTAGGATCGCGATCAAGGCCCAGTTGGCGATCACCGAGGAACCGCCCTGCGCCATGAACGGCATCGTCATACCGGTCAGCGGGATCAACCCGGTCACACCGCCGGCGACGACGAAGACCTGGAGCGCGAAGACGCCCGAGAGCCCCACCGCGAGCAGCTTGCCGAAGGGGTCGCGCGCGGCGAGCGCGGTGCGGAGCCCACGCTGGATCAGCAGGGCGTAGACCAGCAGCACCGCCATCAGGCCGACCAGCCCGAGTTCCTCGCCCACGGTCGCCAGGATGTAGTCGCTCTTGGTCGCGATGCCGCCGATGAGGCGGGAGTACCCCTCGCCGAGGCCGGAGCCGAGCAGCCCACCGGAGCCGAACGCGTACATGGCCTGCGCGGTCTCGGTGACGCCGCCGTTGTCGCCGAGCTCCAGCGGGTTCAGCCAGTTCTGGACGCGCTGGCCCACGTGGTAGTTGAACGAGGCCACGAAGACCGCGCCGCCCACGGAGAGCAGCAGGCCGAAGACGATCCAGCTGGTGCGCTCTGTCGCGACGTAGAGCATCACCACGAACATGCCGAAGAACAGCAGCGACATGCCGAGGTCGGTCTCCAGGACCAGGATCATCAGGCTGACCGCCCAGACGGCCAGGATCGGCCCGAGGTCACGGCCGCGCGGCAGGTACATCCCGAGGAAGCGCCTGCTCGCCAACGCCAGCGCGTCGCGTTTCACCATGAGGTAGCCGGCGAAGAACACCGCGATGACGATCTTGGCGAACTCGCCGGGCTGGAGGGTGCCGACGCCCGGGATGCGCACCCAGATGCGGGCGCCGTTGGTGTCGGCGCCGAAGAACAGCGGCAGCAGCAGCAGGACGAACGCCACGACCATCGAGATGTAGGTGTAGCGCTGCAGCACCCGGTGGTCGCGCAGGAAGATCAGCACGCCCAGGAAGAGGGCCACGCCGAGCGCCGACCACATCAGCTGGGACGGTGCCGCGTTGGCCGGCTGGAGCCGCGGTTCGTGGTCCAGCCGCCAGATCAGCACCAGGCCGAGCCCGTTGAGCAGCGTGCACAGCGGCAGCATCAGCGGGTCGGCGTACGGCGCCCAGCGCCGCACCACCAGGTGGGCGGCGCCTGCGATCCCGGCGAGGCCGAGGCCGTAGGCGACCATGCCCGCCGGGAGGGTGCCGTCCAGCGCCAGTCCGGTGTTGGCGTAGGCCAGCACCGTCACCAGCACGGCGAAACCGAGCATGACGAGCTCGGTGTTGCGCCTGCTCGGGGTACCGACGCTGGCGACGGTGGTGTTCGCGGTACTGCTCATGGCTCGGCTTCTCTCAGCGCGGCGTCACGGCGCAGTGGCTCAGCTGGTGCACTGGCGGGCGAGCCGCTGCTGGGTATCGGTGAGGGTCGGGATGTCGGAGGCGTCGGCCTCGCTGTCGTCGGCCTCGGCGAGTGCTGCCTCGCGCTCGGCCTGGAGACGGCACGCCTCCGCCTGACCGGACAGCTCCTCGATCTTGGAGCGGGCCTCGGCGAGGCTTCCGGTGCTGATCGCCTTCTCGACCTCGCTGCGCTGGAAGGCGGGCAGGTCGACGAGCGCGATGTCGGGGTGGTCCTCGTGCACCTCGTTCAGGCTCAGCGGTCCGAGGTCCTGGCTCACGCCCTGGAAGATCGCGACGTGCTCGTCGTTGGCCGCGACGTAGTACTGGCTCTGCGTCCAGCGGTAGACGCCGTAGGCGGCTGCCCCCAGCAGTGCCAGCACCAGCACGGTGACGGCGATCCGGCGGAACCAGCGCCAGCCGGAGCGGCGCGGCAGGTACTCCTCGTCGGTGAAGGAGCCGAAGCTGCCGATGACGCCGTTGCCGTCCTCGCCCCCTGCCTCGCCCTCACCGGAGCCGCCGCGGGAGCGGCCGAGCTCCGCGGCGCGCGAGGCGGGCGTCTGACTGACCGGCCCGCCGATGTGCGGCTGCGTCTCGGCGACCGCGCCGACGATCTGGGGCGCGTCGCTGTAGACCGAGGTCTCGGTGTCGCCCGGGGCGTGGCCGACGTCGAGGACGTCGGCGATGATGCAGGTGATGTTGTCCGGCCCGCCGCCGCGCAGCGCCAACTCGATCAGCTCGCGGATGGTCTCCTGCGGTGGAGCGAAGGCGCCCAGGGTGTGTTCCATTGTTTCATGTGAAACAACGCCGGAGAGGCCGTCCGAGCACACCAGGTAGCGGTCGCCGGCGCGCACCTCGCGGATGGAGAGGTCGGCCTCCACCGAGTCGGCGCTGCCCAGCGCGCGCATCAGCAGTGAGCGCTGCGGGTGGGTGGTCGCCTCCTCCTCGGTGATGCGCCCCTCGTCGACCAGCCGCTGCACCCAGGTGTGGTCCTGGGTGATCTGGGTGAGGACGCCCTCGCGGAGCAGGTAGGCCCGGGAGTCGCCGACGTGCACCAGCCCGAGTCGCTGCCCGGTCCACAGCATGGCGGTGAGGGTGGTTCCCATGCCGTCGAGCTGGGAGTCCTCCTCGACCATGGCCCGCAGCCGGGTGTTGGCGTGCTGGACCGCGGCGTTCAGGGCGGTGAGCAGGTCGGAACCCGGGATGTCGTCGTCGAGCTGGACGAGGGTGGAGATGACCTCGGAGCTGGCGACCTCGCCGGCGGCCTGGCCGCCCATGCCGTCGGCGATGGCGAGGAGTCGGGGACCGGCGTAGCCGGAGTCCTCGTTGTGCTCTCGGATCATCCCGGTGTGGGACCCGGCGGCGAACCGCAGTGTCAGACTCATGCTCGCCTCACCGGCCGGTTCCGGGCCACGCTCTTCGCTCTGCCGCATGGAGCCCGCCCTGTCCTCGTCATAGTCGGGTTGACCCTACTTCCGCAGCTCGATGACGGTCTTGCCGATGCGGACCGGCGCACCCGGCGGGATGGGCATCGCCGTGGTGAGCCGGGAACGGTCGAGGTAGGTGCCGTTGGTCGAGCCCAGGTCCTCGACGATCCACTGACCGTCCTGGTCGGGGTAGATCCGGGCGTGCCGCCCGGAGGCGTAGTCGTCGTCGAGCACGATGGTGGAGTCGTGTGCCCGGCCGAGCGTAATCGTCTGCCCCTGGAGGGCGACAGTGGTCCCCGTGAGGGAGCCCTCGGTGATGACCAGCTTCGTCGGCGCCCCGCGGCGCTGACGGTTGCCGCGTCCCGACTGCTGCTGTCGACGCTGCGGCTGGGCGCGTTGTTCCGGCGCGCCGCGGCGGGCGGTCGCGCGCTGCGTGACACGTGTGCCGAACAGGTCGCTGCGGATGACCTGAACGGCCACGATCACGAACAGCCACAACACGGCGAGAAAGCCGAGCCGCATGACCGTCAGGGTCAGCTCTGACATGGCCCCCGATTCACCCTTCGGCTTGCCGGTAGATGATGGTGGTACTGCCCACGACGATCCGTGAGCCGTCGCGGAGCGTAGCGTGCTTGGTGGGGTGCCCGTCCACCACGATGCCGTTGGTGGAGCCGAGATCGCGCACGGTGGCCGGTTCCGTCGCCTGGATCTCGCAGTGGCGACGGGAGACACCCGGGTCGTCGACCCGGACGTCGGCCTCGGTGGAGCGTCCCAGTACCAGCGTGGAACGCGAGATCTGGTGGCGGTTGCCGTTGATCTCGACCCAGCGCCGGGTGCGGTCCGCGGCGGGGGCGCCGCCGGAGCCGTAGGCGCCCGGCGCGTTCGCGGGCGGGGGCGGTACGGAGCCGCCCGCGCCGGGCTGCGGGTAACCGTAGGAACCGCCGTGCGTCGCGCCGGGCGGGGCTGTGGGGGGCGCAGCGGGGGGCGCCGCCCCGCCGGCGGACGAGGACGCCAGCGTTCGGCTGCGGACGCGGTAGAGACCGGTGTCGAGGTTGGGGGCCTTCTCCAGGCTGACGGTGATCTCGCCCATGAAGGTGTACCGCTGCTGCTTGGCGTACTCGCGCACCATGCCGGCGAGCTCCTGGGAGAGCTGCCCGGAGTAGGGGGCGAGCCGGTCGAAGTCGCCGTCGCTCAACTCCACGACGAAGTCGTTCGGGACGACGGTGCGCTCCCGGTTCCAGATCGTGGCGTTGTTGTCGCACTCACGCTGGAGCGCACCGGCGATCTCGACCGGCTGCACCTCGGACTTGAAGACCTTGGCGAAGGTGCCGTTGACCAGGCCCTCCAGCCGCTGCTCGAACCGCTTGAGTACTCCCATGGTGCACCTCCTTCTCCGGTGTACCCGGCGTCTGGGCGCTGTCCGCGGCGGCATGGGCCCCCGGGATGCCGTGGGAGGCACCGGTGCGGTCAGCGGTCATGCTTACTGATCGTATCCACGCGCGGGTGAATCGGCTGGTTCCCGGTGGGCACCGGCCGACGCCCGCCCGCGCGCGTTGATCCCCCAGGATCGTAAGGCGGATCACGACACAGTGTCCCGCATACCCGGTAGGCGCCGTCGTCGCACTCCAGGGGCTCCGGATGACGGCGTGAGACCACTCCGGTGGCCGTGCTAATCTTCTACATGTCGCAAGGCGCTCCCGGCCCCAGGCCAACGGGTGCGGGGAAGGGTCTGGCGATCACCCTTTGCGCGGGTGGCGGAATAGGCAGACGCGCTGGATTCAGGTTCCAGTGCCCGAAAGGGCGTGGGGGTTCAACTCCCCCCTCGCGCACAGTGAACGAAGGCTCCCACCGGTTTCGGTGGGAGCCTTCGTCGTGTTGCGCCGGTGTGACCTCTCTCACGGGGTGCGCCCGGGGTGGTCGGCGGCGCACCCGCGGTGTCCGGCGCGGGCGCCGGTCGGCAGTGGCGGAGCGCCGGGCCGGCGGGGCGTCGGACCGGGCGTCCGTGGTCCAGCCGGCCCGTCCGAGGGTCCGGTGGGGCGGCGTTCCGTCCGTGGTCCCGGCCGGTCGTGTCGCGGATGCCGGGGCCCGTAAAACCGGTCATCGGATTGTGTGAGTATTAGTTATACGGTTCAACGCCGCGCGTTGCGCGGGATTTCAGATTTGCCGTCTGTAAGAGTTTTCTTCAGCTCACTGGAAAGAGAGTTGGAGATCCCCTCATGCGTTTCCATCCCAGACGTGTGGGCCGCGTCGTGCTGTGTGTTCTCGCAGCGCTGGCGTTGTCCGGAATCATCCAGGCACCGGCTTCGGCGCAGTTCTCCTCGGCGCCGTCCGTCCCCTTCTCCGAGCGTTACCGTGCCCAGTTGCACGGCGGTATCTCACGCGCGGCCAACGCCGCCATCACCTGCGTGGAGCAGGTCGCGCCGGGGGCTCCGGCCTGCCCCGCGGCGCAACGCGGGGCCGCCGGCCGCAACGGCGACTACCGCATGTTCTACACGGACATCGACGACGACCCGAACACCTACAACTCCACCAGTGCGGAACTCCGCATTCCCGAAGGGGCCCGCGTCACCTATGCGCGGCTCTACTGGGGCGGAAACCTCCGAGTGGGTGAACAGAAGCCGCACGCCGACAACGGGCGGGTGCTCATTGCAGAACCCGGCGGCAACTACAAGGTGCTCCGCGCGGATTCCGTGGTGGGGCACCGGGTCACCGACCACGACGACGCCTTCACCGCCTCGGCGGATGTGACCGAACTGGTGCGCTGGTCTCGCTCGGGTGCGTGGACCGTCGCGGACATCAACGTCGCGATGGGCCACTCCGCCGCGGGCGCCTGGGGCGGCTGGACGCTGGTGGCCGCCTGGGAGCACGCGGACTCCCCACTCCGCGACCTGGTGATCCAGGACGGCTTCCGCTCCACCGACGGGGGCAACGAGATCCGGCTGGACGTCGACGGGCTGAACGCCGCCCCCGGCGCGGAGGGACGCATCGGCTTCGTCGGCTACGACGGGGACCGCGGCTCCTCCGGCGACTCCCTGGCCGTCACGGCCGACCGCCGCGCGCCCGTCCGGCTCTCGGACGACGCCAACCCGGCCGGCAACGTCATGAACTCGACCATCAGCGACCTCGGCGTGCCGGTGACCGGCCGCACCCCGGCGCACCACAACACGCTCGGGTACGACTCCGACGTCATGGACCTGACCCCCGCCCTGACCGCGGGCGCGGAACGGCTCTCCGTCGGTTTCGGCGGCAGCGGCTACCACCTCGGCGCGGTCTTCCTCCAGGCCGATGTCCGTGGCTGAGACCACCGCCGTCACGGCGGACGAGACGGGCGCCCGGGAGGTCGCGGAGGTCGCCGGACCCCGCGTCATGCACACCCCGCGAGCCGCCACCCACCCCCGTCAGCTCACCGTGCTGCACATCGCGCAGCCCTCCGACGGCGGCGTCGCCCGCGTCGTCACCGACCTGGTGCGGGCCCAGCGCGCCGACGGCCTGCGGCCGGTGGTGCTCTGCCCGCCGGGGGGCCTCGGTGAGGCGGCGGCCGAGGCCGGGGCCACGGTCTGCGCGTGGTCCGCCACCCGCGAGCCGGGGGCCCGGGTCGCTCAGGAGGCCGCCGTGATCGCCCGCACCGTGCGGGAGATCGACCCGGACCTGGTCCACCTGCACAGCGCCAAGGCCGGTCTCGCCGGCCGGCTCGCGCTCCGGGGCCGCGTCCCCACCGTCTACCAGCCGCACGCCTGGTCCTTCGAGGCAGCGCGCGGTGTCACCGGCGCGCTGGCGCTGCGATGGGAGCGGCACGCCGCCCGCTGGGCGCACCAGATCGTCTGCGTCAGTGACGACGAGCGGCGGCGGGGGCAGCGCGCCGGCGTCCGGGCCCGCTGGACGGTCATCCGCAACGGCGTGGACACCGCGCACTTCGCCGACGTCGCCCCCGCGGAACTGCCTCGGCTCACCGGTGACGAAGCCGGTGCCGTCCGTCCCGTCCCCGGCGCGGAAGGGCACCGCCCCGGGGACGGGACGGACGGCCCGGACACCTCGGACGGCGGCTGGAGTCCGCCGGACGGGGAGTGGGGCGGGTCCTCCAGCGGCCTCGACCACGACACGGAAGAACAGCGCACCCTGGTCGACGGCGGGCGCCCACCCGTGGTCGTCTGCGTCGGTCGGCTCTGCCGGCAGAAGGGGCAGGACGTGCTGCTGCGCGCCTGGCCCGAGATCGCCGCGCGCGTTCCCGGGGCGCGCCTTGTCCTGGTCGGCGACGGCCCCGACGCGGAGCGGCTGCGTGCGGCGGCTCCCGACGGCGTCGACTTCGTCGGCGCCGTACCCGACGCAGCCCCCTGGTACGCGGCGGCGTCCCTCGTCGTGGCCCCGTCGCGGTGGGAGGGCATGGCGCTGGTGCCGTTGGAGGCACTGGCGGCGGGCCGCCCCGTGGTCATGAGCGACGTCGCCGGCGCCCGGGAGAGTCTGCCGCCCGCGCACACCGCGCTCTGCCTGGTCCCCCAGGACGACCCGGTCACGCTCGGACGTGCCGTCACGCGGCTGCTCAACGACCCCCGCCGGGCCGACGAACTGGGCGAGCAGGGACGCCGGTTCGCTCGCTCCGAGCACGACGTGGGACGGACGGCGGCGGCGTTCTCCCGGCTGTACCGGTCGATGCTCACGCCCGGCACACCGCGATCGCCGCTCAGCATGAGGGAGTTCAGCAGGCCATGACGACGCCGACGCCGGGCCCGGCCGCCTCCGCGCGGCCGGGCGGGTGCCAGCCGGCGCCCGGCCCCTCCCCGTACCTGTCCGCTCTGCCGGGCGCGGCCACCGCGCACCTCCGGCCCGTCCAGGCCGCACCGTGCGGTCAGCCGCTGCGGCACCCCGCGGTCGCCTCCTCGGGTGCCGCGGCCATGCCGACCGCTCCGGCGGCCACCGCCGTCCCGGTCGAACCACCGGCGTCGGCGACAGCCCCCGACGGCGGCCCCGTGGCGGTCGTCGCCCTCGACGAGGCACCCGTCGTGGCCGGTCGGACGGCCGTCGTCGCCGGGCCGCTCGCGGCGCCGGAGGCCGAACCGCCGCACGCCGGCGCGGTGATCCGGACGAAGCGGCCGTCGCGCTTGATGTCGTCGACGGTGCGACCGCCGAGGTAGAACATCGACTGGTGCAGGCCGCCGACGAGCTGGTGCACGACAGAGGAGAGCGGCCCG